>CAOJIB010000118.1 GCA_948436455.1 uncultured Blautia sp. | reverse complement strand
AATAGGATCAGATATCAAAAAAAGCTTGTATATTCCAATTGCTAGTGCTATAATACTATGCGAACGTTTCTGTGTAGACGTTCGGATCACAAAAACCGCAAGGATGACGGAAGGAGGATTTCCAGTGAAAGTAAGATCATCTGTAAAGCCTATTTGCGAGAAATGCAAGGTGATTAAGCGTAAGGGAAGCATAAGAGTAATCTGTGAAAATCCGAAACACAAACAGCGCCAGGGTTAATTTCCTTTTATGGCGGTAAGGCTTCTATCGTTATATAAGCGGCTGTAGTCGAAACACCCGGCAGGGTTGATCGGACTATTTTATATAATGGGAAGACGCTTTTCACGTTGCGGGCATGGAAAGTGCCCGGGATCTGTCAGGAAAACAGCGCTGACAGAGAAAGTATTGCCTAATACCGGAAAGGCAATGAAATCAATTTTCCGGAAAGGTCATGCGGCGCATGGCTGGGCGTATAGTACCGAGACGCCCCAGTTAGGAACAATATGAACAGGGATTTTCTAAAGAGAGAAAATCCGATAGAAAAATGGAGGAATAATACATGGCTCGTATAGCTGGTGTAGACTTACCAAGAGAAAAACGCGTAGAAATTGGTCTTACTTACATCTATGGAATCGGCAGATCCAGCTCTAACCGTATCCTGGCAGAGGCCAAGGTAGATCCCAACACACGCGTCCGGGATCTGACGGACGAAGAGGTCAACAGGATCCGTGAAGTCATCGAGGCGACAATGATGGTGGAAGGTGATCTGCGCAGGGAAATCGCCCTGAATATCAAGAGGCTGCAGGAAATCGGATGCTATAGAGGAATCCGTCATAGAAAAGGACTTCCTGTTCGCGGGCAGAATACAAAGACAAACGCAAGAACCCGGAAAGGCCCGAGAAGAACTGTGGCAAATAAGAAGAAATAATGATTTGAAGAATAACAGAAAAACAGCAGATTGAATTCTTAAGGAAAGCGTAGGTTAGTTTTAAAATGGCAAAAGTCACGAAGAAAACGACAAAACGTCGTGTCAAGAAAAACGTTGAACGCGGACAGGCGCATATTCAGTCATCCTTCAACAATACGATCGTAACGTTGACAGATACAGAAGGAAACGCTCTTTCCTGGGCGAGCGCCGGTGGTCTGGGCTTTAGAGGTTCAAGGAAATCTACCCCTTATGCAGCGCAGATGGCGGCGGAGACCGCGACAAAGGCTGCGTTAATACATGGATTGAAAACGGTTGACGTATTTGTAAAGGGACCTGGTTCCGGCAGAGAAGCAGCGATCCGTGCGCTGCAGGCATGCGGTCTTGAGGTAACCAGTATCCGCGACGTAACGCCGGTACCCCACAATGGATGCCGTCCGCCGAAGCGCAGAAGAGTGTAATATATAGGAGGTAGCTTATCATGGCAGTGAATAGAGTGCCCGTTTTGAAAAGATGCAGATCGCTGGGTCTGGATCCTGTATATTTGGGAATCGATAAAAAATCAACCAGACAGTTAAGACGCTCCAATCGAAAAGTGTCCGAATATGGTCTGCAGCTGAGAGAAAAACAGAAAGCAAAATTCATCTACGGCGTATTGGAGAAGCCTTTCCGTAATTATTACGAGAGGGCAGACCGGATGAAGGGCCAGACCGGCGAGAATCTGATGCGTATGCTGGAGTGCCGTCTGGATAACGTATTGTTCCGTATGGGGCTGGCAAGAACCCGTCGGGAAGCGCGGCAGATCGTAGACCATAAGCATATTACCGTAAACGGCAAGACCGTAAATATTCCCTCCTATCTGGTAAAAGCCGGAGACGTAGTGGAAGTAAGGGAAAAATGCAAAGGTTCCGAAAGATATAAAGGGATTTTAGAGGTAACTGGCGGCCGTTTAGTTCCGGAATGGCTGGACGTGGATCAGGAAGCGCTGCGCGGAACAGTCAAAGAGCTTCCCACCAGAGAGGTGATCGACGTACCCGTAAACGAGATGCTTATCGTCGAGTTATATTCAAAATAATCCGTACAGTCAGCTCTATGCCCAGGCAAGGCGTTTTATACGTTTTTTGTCTGGGCAAACCCTCAAAACAGATTAGCCCAATAAGGAGGGACCTTATCATTGTTTGATTTTAATAAACCGAGAATTGAAATCACAGAAGTCTCTGAGGATAATAAATATGGAAGATTCGTGGTGGAGCCGCTGGAGCGGGGCTACGGAACGACCTTGGGCAATTCCCTGCGAAGGATTATGCTTTCTTCCCTTCCGGGAGCTGCCGTAAGCCAGGTAAAAATCGAGGGAGTTCTTCATGAATTCAGTTCCATCCCCGGCGTAAAAGAGGATGTAACGGAAATCATCATGAATTTGAAAAGCCTTGCCATAAAGAACAATAGCTCTGATAATGAGCCGAAGACCGCGTATATTGAATGCGAAGGAAAAGGTGTGGTGACGGCTGCGGATATCCAGACCGATCAGGATATTGAGATTATGAATCCTGAGCAGGTCATAGCTACGACGAACGGGGGCAAGGACTGCCGTTTGGCGATGGAACTGACCATTACCAAGGGCCGCGGCTATGTGAGTGCAGATAAGGGCAAGTCTGAAGATATGCCAATCGGTGTAATTGCGATAGATGCGATTTATACTCCGGTAGACCGTGTCAATCTGACTGTGGAAAATACCCGTGTGGGCCAGATTACCGATTATGACAAGCTTACACTGGACGTATACACCAATGGGACATTGGCTCCCGACGAAGCAGTCAGTTTGGCAGCAAAAGTCTTGAGCGAACATTTAAGCCTGTTCATCGACTTGTCGGAAAATGCGAAGACCGCTGAGGTTATGATCGAGAACGAAGACGATGAAAAGGAAAAGGTTCTGGAGATGAGCATTGACGAAATGGAGTTGTCGGTTCGCTCCTTCAATTGTCTGAAAAGAGCTGGAATCAATACAGTGGAGGAATTGTGCAACAGAACTCCCGAGGATATGATGAAAGTCCGGAACCTGGGACGAAAATCCCTGGAAGAAGTGCTTGCGAAGCTCAAAGAGCTGGGGCTGCAGCTTCAGCCCAATGAGGAATAACGTGGAATACGCTAAGCGGCGTGCCAGTAAGCCCGAAGAAGCGTGGCAGGCCGTCCACAGATGGAGGATGTAAAAATGGCGAAATATAGAAAGCTGGGCAGAACCTCTGCGCAGAGAAAAGCTTTATTGAGAAGCCAGGTAACAAGCCTGTTATACTATGGCAAGATCGTAACGACAGAGACAAGAGCAAAAGAAGTCCGCAAGATCGCAGAAGGGATCATTGCCATGGCCGTTCGGGAAAGAGATAACTACGAAACTGTAACGGTAACGGCAAAGGTTCCGAGAAAAGACGCGGAAGGCAAGAGAGTCCGTGAAGTAGTAGACGGTAAGAAAAAGACCGTGTACGACGAAGTGCAAAAAGAGATCAAGAAGGATTCTCCTTCTAGGCTTCATGCCAGAAGGCAGATGCTCAAAATCTTCTACCCGGTAAAGGAAGTGCCCCAGAAAGGCGCCGGAAGAAAGAAAAATACCAAGCAGATCGATATGGTTGCAAAGATGTTTGATGAAGTAGCGCCCAAATACGAAAATCGTAACGGCGGTTACACCAGAATCATCAAGATCGGTCCCCGCAAGGGCGACGCGGCTATGGAAGTTGTTCTGGAATTGGTATAAAAATATATACAGAAGCAAAAAATCAGGGTTGTCCATAGCGGCAGCCCTTTTCTGTACTTTCGTATGCAAAAAAGCTGTCGGCGGCAGCTTAGGAGGTTTTTATGATAAGCAAAGAATTTCATGCGTCCAGGAGGAAGCAATATCAAGAGTTTTTACAGGATTATTCCATCGCCTTTGTTTTCGCGGGAGAGCCGAAAGAGGACCGGGGAGATCAGATGTACGATTTTCTTCCCTATGCGAATTTTTACTATTTGACCGGCTTTGATAAGGCTAGAGCAGTGCTGATGACTGTAAAGACGGGGGGAAAGGTGACGGAAACCTTATTCATCGACCATCCCGACGAAATGCGCGCCCGTTGGGAAGGCGCCAGCTATGATAAGGAAAGCGTACGGGAAGAAACCGGCCTGGCTCAGGTGGAATATCTGGAGCGCTTTGAGGAGAAAATCCCGCTTTTTGGCAGGAGTAACATGATCGAACATCTTTATGTGGACATTGCAAACTGGGAGAGGGGCTTCCATCAGAATCCGGCTCAGGCCTTTGCCGCGAAGGTATTATCCTGCTTTCCGTATCTGCAAATGCACAATACATTCCAAAAGCTGGCCCTGCTTCGGCAGGTAAAGACGAAAGAGGAGATTGCGCTGCACAGGCGGGCCTGTGAGATTACTACGTTGGGCGTGAAAAATATCCTGGCGCATTTGAAGCCGGGGCTGTATGAATACCAGATCGAGGCGTATTTCGATTTTACTCTGCGCTATCATCATGCGGCCCATGCTTTTGATACGATTGCCGCTTCCGGTCCCAACGCCTGCGTGTTGCATTATACGGAAAATAATCGACGGATGGAAGAAGGAGATTTGATTCTTTTTGATCTGGGGGCGGAGTATGGTCGCTATGCCTCCGATGTGAGCCGGACCTTCCCGGTAAGCGGCAAATTTACACAGCAGCAAAAGGATTTATATAATGTGGTCTTGAAAGGGCTGACGGCGGCTATCGAACGGGCGAAGCCGGGCCAGCCCAAGCAGGAACTGCAGGAGATCAGCAAGGCGGTCATGGCCGAGGAATTAATCAAGCTGGGCATGATAGAAAAGCAGGAGGAGATCAGCCGGTATTATTATCACGGTTCCGGTCACTATATCGGACTATATACTCACGATGTGGGCGACGACAATTCCCCGTTGGAGCCGGATATGATGTTTACGCTGGAGCCGGGGCTGTATTTTGAGGAACTGGGAATCGGGATCCGGATCGAGGATACGCTGCTGGTGACGAAAGACGGCTGTGAGGTATTGACTGCGCAAATCCCCAAAACGGTAGAAGAGATTGAAGCGGCGATGGCGAAGGGAGAGAATGCCTAAGAGAAGCATACAGTGCGATTTTATTTGCAGAATCGTACAAGATTGCACAGTTGCCGGGCGCTTTGCCATCTGGCAGAATCTTCTTGACTATTCTTTCCGGAAGTGGTAATATCTGTATTGTGCACAAGATATTGTTGTCTGTATAAAAGAAAAGTACAAGGTATTGTGATGTAAAACAGAAAGGCAAGAGCGATGATTTATGTGGTAAAGAAGGATGGTACCCGGGAGGATTTCAATGTACAGAAGGTCGTGGTGGCGGTGAATAAGTCTGCTTGCCGCGCGCTGGTGACTTTTAAGCAGGAGGAACTGGATTTTATCTGCGCGTTTGTAGAGGATACGGTTCGTAAGATGCAGGTGCCGGAAGTCCGGATCGCACAGATGCACAATATTGTGGAGAAGGCGTTGGATCAGGTGAATCCCCAGGTGGCGAAGAGCTATAGGGATTACCGGAATTATAAGCAGGATTTTGTACAGATGCTGGATGAGGTGTACAAGAAAAGCCAGTCCATTATGTACATCGGAGACAAGGAAAACAGCAATATGGACAGCGCGTTGGTTTCCACAAAGCGGAGTTTGATTTTTAACGAGCTGAATAAGGAGCTGTATAAGAAATTCTTTCTGACGGTGGAAGAGATTCAGGCCATCCGGGACGGCTATATTTATATTCACGATATGTCCGCTCGTCGAGACACGATGAATTGTTGCCTGTTCGATGTGAAGAGTGTGCTTACCGGAGGTTTTGAGATGGGAAATCTTTGGTACAATGAACCGAAGACCTTGGATACAGCTTTCGACGTAATCGGGGATATTGTCTTAAGCGCGGCCAGCCAGCAGTACGGAGGCTTTACCGTGCCTTGCGTAGACGATATTTTAGAGCCTTACGCCCGGAAATCTCATGAGAAATATTTGCAAAAATATAAAGCGCTGGGGCTGACAGAGAAAATTGCCAAAGAGATCGCCTGGGCGGATCTTTCCAAGGAAATGGAGCAGGGCTTCCAGGGCTGGGAATACAAATTTAATTCCGTCTCTTCCAGCCGAGGGGACTATCCGTTTATTACCGTAACGGCCGGATTAAATACCAGCGCATACGGAAAGCTGGCCACGGTGACGATGCTGCAGGTGCGCCAGAAGGGCCAGGGGCGAAAGGGCCATAAGAAGCCGGTGCTTTTCCCGAAGATTGTCTTTTTGTTCGACGAAAATCTACATGGGCCGGGGAAGCCCTTAGAGGATGTTTTCGAAGCGGGGATTACCTGTTCCTGCCATACAATGTATCCGGACTGGCTCAGCTTGACGGGCGAGGGCTATGTGGCGGGGATGTATAAGAAATACGGCGCGGTGATCAGCCCTATGGGCTGCCGGGCTTTTCTGTCTCCCTGGTATGAACGGGGCGGCATGGAGCCGGCGGACGAGGACGATCGGCCGGTTTTTACCGGACGGTTTAATATCGGCGCGATCAGCCTGCATTTGCCGATGATCTATGCGAAGGCGAAGCAGGAGAGCCGTCCGTTCTATGAAGTGTTGGACTATTATCTGGAGCTGATCCGCCAGTTACATCAGCGCACGTATGAATATCTGGGAGAAATGAAAGCTTCCACGAATCCACTGGCTTATTGTGAGGGCGGCTTTTACGGCGGCCATCTGGGCCTGTACGATAAGATCAAGCCGCTGCTGGCGTCGGCCACCGCTTCCTTTGGGATCACGGCGTTAAACGAGTTACAGCAGCTTCATAATAAGAAATCCCTGGCCGAGGACGGCTCCTTTGCACTGGAGGTCATGGAGCATATTAATAAAAGGGTAAACGAATATAAACAGGCGGACGGCCATTTATATGCCATTTACGGAACGCCCGCGGAAAATCTCTGCGGCGTGCAGATTACGCAGTTTCGAAATAAATACGGATTGGTGGAAAATGTTTCGGATCGGGCCTATGTCAGCAATAGCTTTCACTGTCACGTCTCCGAGGATATTACGCCCATTGAAAAGCAGGATTTGGAAGGCCGCTTCTGGAACCTGTGCAACGGCGGAAAGATTCAATATGTGAAATATCCGGTAAATTACAATGTCCAAGCAGTCCGCACGTTAGTGCTTCGGGCCATGAAGCTGGGCTATTACGAGGGTGTGAATCTCTCCCTGGCCTACTGCGACGATTGCGGCCACGAGGAGCTGGCCATGGACGTCTGCCCGGTATGCGGCAGTAAAAACCTGACGAAGATCGATCGGATGAACGGCTATCTTTCTTATTCCAGAGTCAAGGGAGACACCCGCTTAAATGCCGCAAAGATGGAAGAGCTGGCGGAAAGGAAGAGCATGTAATGCATTACCATAATATTACGAAGGACGATATGCTAAACGGCGACGGCCTGCGG
>CAOJIB010000117.1 GCA_948436455.1 uncultured Blautia sp. | reverse complement strand
AGGAAAGGCTTTGGCAACTGCCCGGTCATAACCTACAAACCACAAAGCTGCGCATAAGGGTTGCTCCTATGCGCAGCTTTGTGGTTCTTTTTAGAAATATGGCTTAGATTTACTCGGCCAGCGCCTTTTCCAGGATCGTCGCCATTTCGTCAATATGCTCCTTTGTAATAATCAAAGGCGGCACCAGACGGAGAACATTTCCGCCGGCGGAGATCACCAAAAGTCCGTTGTCAATCGCTTTGGAAACCACCTCTCCCACCGGACGTCCTTCCAGCACCAAGCCCTGCATAAAGCCCTTCCCGCGCCTTTTGGCCACACAGCCGTATTTTTCCACCAGTGTGTCCAGCTTTTCCTCCAGATAGGGCGTCAGCTCCTGTACATGCGCCAGCAGCCCTCTTTTTTCATAGAGATCAAAGACTTTACTGACCGCCGCGCAGACGAAGGGATTCCCTCCGTACGTAGTACCATGGTCGCCGGGCGCCAAAGAAGCCGCCGCCGCTCTTTCATTGAGTACAAAAGCGCCCACCGGCACACCGCTGCCCAGCGCCTTGGCGCAGGTCATAATATCCGGCTGCACGCCGTACCACTGCCAGGCAAAATATTTCCCGGTACGGCCCATGCCGCACTGAATCTCGTCGAAAATCAGCAGAATATCCTTTTCATCGCAAAGCCTGCGCAGCCCCTCTAGGAATTCCTGGCTGGCCGGATAAATCCCGCCTTCACCCTGGATCGGTTCAACAATGACAGCGCAGGTCTTATCTGTAATCTGCGCTTTGACGCTCTCCAAATCATTAAAGGCGGCAAACCGGACGCCTCCCATCAAGGGCTCAAAAGGCTCCCGATAATGGGCAGTTCCCGTTACGGAAAGAGCGCCTACGCTCCGGCCGTGGAAAGAATGCTCCATAGCGACGATTTCCCAATCCGCGTGACCGCTTTTCGTATAAGCGTATTTTTTCGCCGCCTTTAAGGCACCCTCAATGGCCTCCGTACCACTGTTTGTAAAAAAGACCTTGCTCATGCCGCTGGCAGCGGCCAGCTTTCTTCCGGCTTCCGCCAATGGTTCGTGGTAGAATAGATTCGAGGTATGCAAAAGCGTATCCACCTGGTCTTTCAGCGCCTGGTTATATTCCGGATCATTGTAGCCCAGGGCGCAGACGGCGATACCGGCTGTGAAATCCAGATATTTCTTTCCATCCGTATCGTAGAGGTATGCGCCTTCTCCCCGCTGCAAAACCACCGGAAATCGCTGGTATGTATGAAGAATGCTTTCCTCCGTCCGATTCATCCATTCGTTAGCTTTCATGATAATATTTCTCCCCGTCCTCTCTTAAAATCGCCGTGCCGATTCCTTTATTTGTAAATATTTCCAAAAGAAGGCTGTGCGGAATGCGCCCATCCAGGATATGCACCCGATTGACGCCCTTATCGATGGCGTCGATGCAGTTCTGCAGCTTAGGAATCATGCCGCCGCCCACATGGCCGCTGGTAATCAATTCCTCCGCTTCCTGCACCCGAAGCTCCGAAATCAGGCTGTCCGGATCGTTATAATCCCGGTACACGCCTTCGATATCTGTAAGGAACGCCAGCTTTTCCGCATGCATGGCCTCCGCAATGGCGCAGGCCGCGTCGTCCGCGTTAATATTATAGGTGCGAAAATCCACATCCATACCTACGGGAAATACAATGGGCAGGAAGTCCTTTTCCAGCAGATCCTGCAGCACCTTTGGATTGACCTTGGTAATTTCTCCCACAAAGCCGATATCCTGGCCGTCGGAATATTTTTTCTTTACCTCTAAAAGGCCGCCGTCTTTGCCGCTGATGCCCACGGCGCCGATCCCCAAGGACTGCACCATCGTAACCAGTTCCTTATTCACCTTGCCAAGAACCATTTCGGCCACTTCCATAGTATTTTCATCGGTTATACGCAATCCGTTATAAAATCGCGGCTCCATGCCGACCTTTCCCACCCAGCGGCTGATCTCCTTGCCGCCGCCGTGGACGATGATCGGCTTAAAGCCTACCAGCTTCAAAAGTACCACGTCCTTGATAACGTTTTTCTTTAATTCTTCATCTACCATGGCGCTGCCGCCGTATTTTACCACGACGACCTTCCGATTAAAACGCTGAATATAAGGAAGGGCTTCAATCAGCACCTCGGCTTTATCCAGATATTTCTGCTTTACCATCTCTTTTTCCCTCTTTCATGAACGGTAATCCGCATTGATCTTCACATATTCATAGGTAAGGTCGCAGCCCCAGGCGGTGGCGCTCTCCTCGCCCATTTTGATATCCGCCAGGGCGGTGACTTCCGGCTCGGACAAAATCCTCGTGGCCTCTTCCTCACTGTAGCCGCAGGCGACGCCGTCTTTTAAGATCTGCAGCCGGCCAGCCTTGCTTTCGAAGAATAAATCCACCCGCTCCGGATCGAAATCGGCGCCGGAATAGCCCATCGCGCACAGAATCCGCCCCCAGTTAGCGTCATGGCCAAAAATCGCCGCCTTTGTCAGCGTAGAAGATACGACCGCTTTACTCAAAGCTACTGCCTGCGCCTTGGTCTTAGCTCCGATGATCTTTACTTCGAACAGAGCCGTACAGCCCTCTCCGTCTCCGGCGATGGCCTTGGCCAAATACGTATTCACCTGGTTCAACGCCTGACAAAAGAGCTGGTAATCCCCGCTTTCCTCTGTGATCTCCGGATTTTTTGCCATACCGTTAGCCAGCAGCAGCACCGTATCGTTGGTAGAGGTATCCCCGTCTACCGAGACCATGTTATACGTGTCCTGGACGTCCGCCTGCAGGGCTTTTACCAGCAGCTCCTTGCTGATCGCCGCATCCGTAGTCACATAGCCCAGCATCGTACACATATTGGGGTGAATCATGCCGGAGCCCTTGCACATACCTCCGAAGGTCACAGTTCTTCCGCCAATCTCCACCTCCAGCGCAATTTCTTTTTTCACCGTGTCCGTCGTCATAATGGCCTGGGCCGCCTTCGTGCCCGCCTCTATAGACGCCGACCGGGACGCCGCTAGGCGCTCCACGCCTTTTTCAATCCGCTCGATGGGAAGCTGCATACCAATCACGCCCGTAGAGCCAATCAGCACACTCTTCGCCGGAATTTTCAAAACCTCGCCGGCCTTTTTTGCCGTTCTTTCGCAGTATGCCATGCCCTCTTCGCCGGTGCAGGCGTTGGCAATGCCCGAATTGACCACCACCGCCTGGACAAAGGGACTTTCCCTTACGATTTTCTGATCCCATTTCACTGGAGCCGCCTTTACCACGTTCGTTGTAAAGGTGCCCGCCGCCACGCAGGGCGCTTCGCTGTAAATCAGCGCCATATCTTCCCGATCCTGGTATTTGATCGCCGCGGCCCAAGAAGCCGCCGCAAAGCCTTTCGGTGCGGTAATCCCGCCTTCGATGATCTTCATATGCATCCTTCCTTTTCTATTGCTCGTTAAAGGCAGTAATATTCGCCTCGTTCAAGGTAAAATCGTAGTAATTCAAGTCTTCCCGTCGCGTCCATCCGATGGTCTTCCAAAAAGCGTTCCCCACGTCGTTCCTGGTAAAGGCGATCAGGGAAACCTTATTGATGTGTTCTGCCTGCAAGGCCTCCATAGCCATCACAACCATCTCCCTACCGATGCCGCGCCTTCTGTAGGCGGCGTCCACGCAGACGTGATAAAAGCAACCCCGCCGACCATCATGGCCACAAAGGATACTGCCGACGATTTTCCCGTCTTCCTCCGCCACAATGCTGGTACTGGGATTTCGTTTCAAAAAACGCTCCACGCCCTCTCTGGAATCGTCAATACTCCGCAGCCCAAAGCCCCGGATCTTTTTCCAAAGCGCGTATACGCCGTTATAATCTGCCGGTTTCATGATCCGAACCATTTCGCCTTTTCCTTTCTTCTTCTCTTTTGCAGATTTTTTGTCAGGGCACCATCGGGATCTGCAAAAGGCCCGTCGTCTCCGGAAGGCCGAACAGGAGGTTCATATTCTGCACCGCCTGACCGGCGGCGCCTTTGACTACATTATCAATAGCGCCCAACATCACCACACGCTTTGTCCGGTCATCCAGCTTGAAATTCACATCCACGTAATTGCTGCCCGTTACCCATTTCGTCTGGGGAAATACGTCTTTTTCCAGCACCCGGACAAAAGGTTCGCCGGCATAATATGTTTCATAGGCCGCCCGCACCTCTTCATAAGAGGTTTCTCTTTTCAGGGAAGCGTACGCGGTTACCAAAATGCCACGATTCATGGGAATCAAATGAGGTGTAAAATTAATTAGCACCTCTTCGCCTGCCGCATAGCTTAGCTGATCCTCAATCTCCGGCGTATGCCTGTGCGTCGTCACGCCGTAGGCTTTGATATTTTCATTGACCTCGCAGAAAAGATTGTCCGTCTTCGCCCCGCGGCCCGCGCCGGAAGTGCCGGACTTCGCGTCGATAATGATCGTAGACGGCTCGATCAGCCCTTCCTTTATTAACGGATAGATTGCCAGCGTGGAACAGGTGGGATAACAGCCCGGATTGGCGATCAGTCGGGCTCCTCGAATATCTTCCCGGTTGATCTCGCACAGGCCGTAGACGGCTTCTTCTAAAAATTCCGGCGATGGATGCACAAGACCGTACCATTCTTCGTACCGCTTCGCGTCTTTGATCCGAAAATCGGCGCTTAAGTCAATGACTTTGGCTTTGGATAAGATTTCTTCACAAATCAGAGACGCGCACAGGCCCTGGGGCGTTGCCGTAAAGATCACGTCCACCTCTTCGGCCATTTTTTCCATATTGTCGTCCAGGCATTTCGCGTCTACAATCCGGAAAAAATTCTGATAGACATCCGCGTATCTTTGGTCAATATAGCTTTTCGAACCGTACCAGACCACCTCCGCCTGGGGATGGCCGGTCAACAGACGAACCAATTCATTTCCCGCATATCCTGTCGCGCCGATAATTCCTGCCTTTATCATCCTACATTTCCTCTCTTTCTTATACAGAAAGCTTGCCACCGGCAGCTTGTTTGCATACTAAGGTATATAAGCCGCCGCTTTTGTATACGCCGGCATCCATTTCGCATTCTGTTTTTATCAAAATATTTCCTATCATATACCCTTTTTCCCGATTCGTAAAGCTTTTTTGCGCATCTTGGGTCTTTGGCCTCAATGAGATTGCATAATTATACATTATTATCGAATATTATGCAAGATATTCTTTTTATTTATTATTTTTTCCTTTCCCTATTGCATATTTATGAAAGATATTGTATAGTAGGGAAGGCAAAAAGCACCGGATACTTTCCGGATATACAATAACGAAAAATCAACACTGCCCAAAGGAGGATATTAATATGAAAGAAAAAGTCGTTTTGGCCTATTCCGGCGGCCTGGATACAACCGCAATTATTCCATGGCTGAAAGAAAACTTTGATTACGAAGTCATCTGCTGCTGCATCGACTGCGGCCAGGGCAACGAGCTGGACGGACTTGAGGAGCGCGCCAAGCTCTCCGGCGCGGCGAAATTATATATTGAAGATATTATTGATGAATTCTGCGACGAATACATTATGCCCTGCGTAAAAGCAGGCGCCGTCTATGAGAATAAATATTTACTGGGCACTTCCATGGCCCGTCCGGTGATCGCCAAGCGTCTGGTGGAAATTGCCCGTAAGGAAGGAGCCACCGCGATCTGCCATGGCGCCACCGGAAAGGGCAACGACCAGATTCGCTTCGAGCTGGGCATCAAGGCACTGGCTCCGGATCTGAAAATCATCGCCCCCTGGCGAATGACCGACGTATGGACGATGCAGTCCCGGGAAGATGAGATCGAATACTGCAAACAGCACGGCATCCATCTCCCCTTCTCCGCCGACAATAGCTACAGCCGCGATCGGAATCTGTGGCATATCAGCCACGAGGGACTGGAGCTGGAGGATCCCGGTCAGGCGCCGGATTATGATCATCTGCTGGTTCTTGGCGTTTCTCCCGAACAGGCGCCGGATCAGGCGGAAACCGTAACGATGACCTTCGAGGCCGGCGTCCCTAAGACCTTAAACGGCAAAGCCATGAAGGTTTCGGAAATCATTACCGAGCTGAACGCCCTTGGCGGAAAGCATGGCGTCGGAATCGTCGATATTGTAGAAAACCGTGTTGTCGGCATGAAATCCCGCGGCGTCTATGAAACTCCTGGCGGAACGATCCTGATGGCCGCCCATGAGCAGCTCGAGGAGCTGGTTCTGGATCGGGCAACGATGGAAGTGAAAAAAGATATGGGCAACAAATTCGCTCAGATCGTCTATGAAGGAAAATGGTTCACGCCGCTTCGGGAAGCGGTACAGGCCTTCGTGGAGTCTACACAGCAGTATGTGACCGGCGAGGTCAAATTCCGTCTGTATAAAGGCAATATTATCAAGGCCGGCACCACCTCTCCCTATAGCTTGTACAGCGAGTCCCTGGCTTCCTTTACGACGGGAGATCTGTACGACCATCATGACGCCGACGGCTTTATCACCTTGTTCGGCCTTCCGCTGAAGGTCCGCGCAATGAAAATGGCCGGGCTGGAAAAGGAAGGAAAATAATTCCCTGTTATTACGAATATATAAAACCGTCGCCACGTATAAAAGGCGACGGTTTTTTCCTGCCCTAGCGGCGCCGCACATATCGGCATTTCTTCGCATAAGATAAAGGGAAATCTTCAAGAATATCCATTCAGAAAGGGATTGTTCATGGAAAAATATCCTTTTAATCGTTCCGGCTCCCCGTCTTATCCGGGCGGCCGTTCCATGGGCCGATGTGCCTGCCCAGAAGGCAGGCCCGGCCCCAATACTCCCAGATATTCCCGTCAAAACGTTTCTGTTCGGCCTCTGAACACAGGCTGCCAGGGCGGAGACGCCCCTGTGGATCAGATGACTCCGGCCATGGCCTACGTGCCTTACCAGAACTGGCAGCAGCCCTACGAGCTGTGCTACGCCTTACAAATGGGCACAATCTTTAGTTGCCTGTGTAAGCCATTCTGCGGAAAGGGGGGAAAATGCCGATGACAAACTGTATATGTCGCCAGAATGCTTCCCGAGAACAACTTCTACAATATCTCAATGAGGTAAGCTTTGCCATCAACGACGTCATCCTGTTTCTGGATACGCATCCCGACTGCACGGATGCCCTGGAATTTTTCCAGAAGAATTCCGCCGCCCGCAACGAGGCGCTGGCTGAATATGCCCGGCTATACGGCCCTCTGACCATTGACACCGCTAACGATACCGAAAGTGCCTCCTGGGAGTGGATCAAACAGCCATTCCCATGGGAATAGAAAGGAGCGTGCCGTTCATCTATGTGGAATTATGAAAAACGATTACAATATCCGGTAAATATTACGATGACAAATGCGAAGCTGGCGCAGTATATTATGAGTCAGTATGGTGGACCAGACGGCGAAATCAGCGCCTCCATGCGCTATCTCTCCCAACGTTTCGCTATGCCTAATCGAATGGCTAAGGGGGTGCTAAACGATATAGGTAGAGAAGCCCCTAAGA
>CAOJIB010000116.1 GCA_948436455.1 uncultured Blautia sp. | reverse complement strand
AAATGGCTTCCCCTTCGAAATATTTTCCATAGAGAAGATCCGGATTTTCCTCTCGCTGGCGCTCTCTGGCCGCCTTCCGAAAATCCGCCAGCGTACTCTTGGTCGTTTCCTTCGACGCTTCTTCCTTGGAAATAGGCGCTTCCTGCCGCTTGGCCTGCTTTTGGATCTGTTGCACTTCCGCATCGATCATCTGCTCTGTCTCCTGGCGATAGCCGCTGGGCGCGGCGGGCTGGTACAGGGACGTGATTTTTAGATCCATCCCGCAGCGCTCGCAAAAAACCTTTTCCAGATAACCGATCAAAAGCTCCCCCTTTTGACGCCCGATCACCGTATCCGGCAGAGATAACCGCAGCTCGTCCTTCGAGGTAAAAGAAAAGCCGGCCGACGCAAAAAGGCTGTATTCCAGCATATTTGTCCGGCGCAGCTCCAGCTCCATACTGCTGCGGTACGTTTCCAGAAAATTCTCCGGCGTATACTGACAGGAGAGCAGAAAACGCTCGACCACCCGGATTTCCATAGGCACCTGGGCGAAAAGCTGCCGGCGGATTTCCTCCTCCAGTCGGTAAATATATTTTTTATGCATCCATGTTTCACAGGTAATATAAATCCGCAGCCTGGTTTTTTTCGTATTGCAGGTAATGCGTTCCACCCGCACTAGCTTCAGCCATTTGGCAAGCTCCTTTGGTACGGTCAATTCCGGAAATACCTCTGCAAACTCTTTTCCCATGCATTTCTCCTATGCTTCCCAGTGCAGCAGCTCTTCTTTCAGGCAGGAGAGCAGCTCCTCCTGGGGAAGCTTTTTGATAATTTCGCCCTTCTTAATCAGAAGACCGACGCCGTCGCCGCCGGCAATACCGATGTCCGCTTCCTTTGCCTCTCCCGGGCCGTTTACTATGCAGCCCATCACCGCCACCTTCAGGGGCGTCTCCAGAGGCAGGCTTTCCACCATCGCTTCTACCTGATTGGCCAGCCCGATCAAATCGATCTTCGTACGCCCGCAGGTAGGACAGGAAATCACTTCGATCCCTTCCGCCCGCAGCCCCAGCGTCTTTAAGATCCTCTTCGCAGAATAAATCTCTTCTACGGGATCACCCGTCAAGGAGACCCGAATCGTATCCCCAATGCCCTGGTACAAGATAATCCCCAGTCCCACGGCTGATTTGATATTGCCGGAAGAGAGCGTGCCCGCCTCGGTAATCCCCACATGCAGAGGATACGGGCACTTGCTGGCAATCTGCTCATGCGCGCTGGCGCAAAGACGCACATCGGAAGCCTTGATACTGACCACTAACTGGTCATACCCCATCTCTTCTATGGCGCGCACCTGTCCCATAGCGCTTTCCACCAATGCCTGTGCAGTAACTCCCCCGTATTTTTCCAAGAGCTCCTTTTCCAGGGAACCGCCGTTGACGCCCACACGGATGGGAATCTGCCGTTTCTGTGCCGCCCGTACCACCGCCCGCACCCGGTCGGCGCCGCCGATATTTCCCGGATTCATCCGAATCTTATCCACACCGTTTTCAATGGCGGCTAACGCCAGGCGGTAGTCAAAATGGATATCTGCCACCAGTGGGATATGTATCTGTTTTTTGATTTCCTTAAGGGCCGCAGCAGCTTCCATCGTAGGCACGGCGCAGCGGATGATCTCGCAGCCGGCCGCCTCCAGCTTCAAGATCTGCGCCACGGTCGTCTGCACATCTTCGGTTCTCGTATTCGTCATGGATTGAATCCGGATAGGATTTCCGCCGCCGATAGTCAGATTTCCAATTCGGATTGCCTTTGTCTTTTCCCGATAGGCTTCCATCCGCTTCCCCCTCTATCTTCTGATTTCCAGAAGCTTTCCTTTTAATTCCTGCTCCATACGGGCCATTTCGATTTCCGCCTGCCGGCGTTTTTCCCTGCCCTCCGCCTGGATCTTCAACACGTCGTCCAGAGTTTTTATGAGGGAATCGTTGGTCTGCTTCAAGGTCTCAATATCCACGATGCCCCGTTCATTTTCCCGGGCCGTTTCCACAGTGGCCATCTGCAATGCCTGCGCGTTTTTCTTTAGCAGCTCGTTCGTCAGGTCCGTCACCTTGCTCTGAGCCTTCAAGGCCTCGGTGGAATGAGCGATCCCCAAAGCCAGCACCATCTGACTTTTCCACAGCGGTATCGTATTGACCAGCGTCGTCTGGATCTTTTCCACCATCATTGTATCGTTATTCTGTACCAAGCGGATCTGAGGAGCCGTCTGCAGACAGATGGATCGGGTCAGCTCCAGGTCGTGCAGCTTTTTCTCGAAGCGCTCGCACATGGAATCCAGATCCCTGGCCGCCTGGGCGTCTTCGGGCAGACCGCTTTTATTGGCCCTGGCGATCAAATCCGCCAGCTCGCCCTTTCGGGTCATTTCCAGCTTTTTCTTTCCGGCCAGAATGTACATGGTGATTTCCTTTAGATAATTCAGATTTAACTGGTACATCTTGTCCAGGGCGGCGGAATCCTTCAAAAGCTGAATCTGATGGGATTCCAGAGCCTTTGCAATCTTACTGACGTTGACCTCCGCCTTATCGTATTTTACTTTTAGATTCGAAATTTTATTGCCCTGCTTTTTGAAAAAGCCGAAAAAGCCTTTTTCATCCTCCTCGTCGTCGATGCTCTTTAATTCGCATACCACGTCGCCGATCAGGCCGCCCACCGCCCCTAAATCCTGCGTACGGACGCTTTTGAGCGCTTCTTCCGAGAAATCCGCCATTTTTTTCTGTGTTCCCGCCCCGTACTGGAGAATTTGCCCGGTCTTTGTCAAATCGATCTGATTCGCGAAATTCTCCACCATCTGCCGTTCCTCGGGCGTCAGTCTATCGTCAATTTCCGGAATTTCCTCCGGCTCCGGCTCGGAAACGGCCAGCGCAGCCTCTTCGTCCGACTCCGGTTCTAAGGTCAGCACAGGCATGACCGGCGCGTCCGTAAACTCGTTAAACTCATTCATAGTATTTTTCTCCCTTCTCCCTTTTTGGGCCGCAGACAGCAGCCTTCGACAAAGGCTCTCTATGTGAAACAGTTCTCTATAATTCCAAATGGGGGGCGGGCTTTTTAAAGTCCTCCTCCGTCAAGCCCTCCTGGGCCAGCAACGTATGCAGCACGGAAATATCCGTAGACACATCCCAGGCCGTATCCCGAAAGATCGCATCCAGCAGCTTTCCAAAGGCCACGTTTAGCGTATCCAGCGTATCTTCGATTTCCTTTTTCGCGGAAGTGATATTTTCCCCCTGCACTGGCTGCAGGTCCATATCTCCATAAGCCTCCAAAAGACGCACGGTCGTCGGAAGATAATAGCTCATCATCTTCTCCAGCTCATCCGCCGCTTCCGGATGCTCCTTCAATCGCTCAAAGATTGTCTGCACCAGTAGCTCCATGCGGGAAATTTTCCCGGAAATTTCCTCGCCGGGGATCCTTTCATTGCAGGCGCGTATCTTTTCCAGATAGCCGTTGCCCTCGTCCAGGATTCTCTGGATTTCTGACGGAGCCTCTTCCTTTGGCGCCTCTTCTTTCTTCTGTTCGATCTGCTCCCGCTCCAGACAGCGCATCCGGGCATCCTGGTATAGCTGGTAAGCCTCGTTGGTAACAATCAGACAGGTTTCCTGATCGTCCAGGCGGCCTTCCGGAAACATCCCCTTCTCCAGCATCTTTCGTATATCCTTGCGGATAAAGCCCAGGGATTTCCCCGTCCTTTGCGCCAGCTCCTTGAGCTCATAATAGGAGCGGTCTCCCAGCATCCGCACATATTTCTGGAAACGCTTGAGAAAGGCCAGCGAGCTGTTCCCTTTGCAAAACAGCGTCAGGCCAAAGGCAGTGAAAGCTCCCAGCACGCCGATGGCGGGAAGCCCTTCTGCGAAAGCCAGTCCGCCGGCTATCTGCACCAAAAGCACCGATAAAAGGCCCAGGCCAAAGCCTCCCGTGCATACGCCGCCCACAAGCAGCTTCGCATAGGCTCTTGTCTTTAAACCGGTCGTCTTGATATAGGGAGCCCGAACCGGCGTAAGCGTCTTTGGACCTTTGGGAACGGGCGGACGCGCCCACTGATCTGTAAAACGGATGCTCTCCCTTCTTGGCCCTGCCACAGTGCTGGAAAAGGCCTGCGGCCGCCTTTGCCCATTTCCATTAGGAATGGCGGAAGCGACGTTTTGGATCCCCTTTCCCAATTGCTCCGTTGCCTGCCGGACAGTATCAGATATACTTTCGTTCAACTGACTGAAATCCTGCGTATGGATCGCCTGCTGCACAATATCCTTTATGTCTTCCCCAAACTGATTCCAATTCTGATTCCCCATCTGTACCTCCCTTGCTTTTCTGGCGTTCGATGCAAAAAGCTCGCTTTTGACAACCCTTTTTGCATACACAGACATTTAAAATTATTATAGCCTTTGTTACCGGAAAATGCAATGCGCTGCGTGAAATTCTGAAATCAATGGAACACCCGATGACTCAACTCTAATTTTTATGGGCATATATGTATATAGAAAGCTTGCCACCGGCGACCTTTCTGCATGCTAAGGCATACAAAAAAGAGCCTCCGCTGAGACTCTTCTTTATTTATAGAATATTTTACTCTTAGATCACACGACGTACGTCCAGAATCGTTCTATAAGCCGCGTTACTGCTAATCTTAATGCCGCCTGCCGGATAGGGCGCGCTATTGGAAGCGTGTACGATCTGACCGCCGCCCATATAAATGGCGATATGGCTGCCATAGCAGATCAGGTCGCCCGGCTGTGCTTCGGAATAGGATACGGACCTTCCCGCATACATCTGAGATTCAGAGGTCCGGGGAAGACTTACGCCAAAATGCGCATATACGCTCTGTACAAAGCCGGAGCAATCGGCGCCGTTCGTCAGGCTGGTGCCGCCCCATACATAGGGATTTCCCACGAACTGCGTCGCGTAATCCACCACGGCTTGTCCGCTGCCGCTGCTATAAGAGGGCTCCTCCTCCTGATAGCTGGGCGTCTCGTCCACCGTATTTTCCTCGTCGATCACATTGCCATATTCATCGGTCTGCGGCTCGTCGTAGCTGTCGGAATCCTCATACTCCTCGTCCTGGCTGCCTTCGGAAGGAGAGCCATAAACATCTGCATCCTCATTATCGGAGTCCTGGAAAGCTTCTTCTTCCTGGGCCGCCTGCGCAGCTGCTGCGGCTGCCGCAGCTTCCGCCTCCGCCTGGCGTCTAGCTTCTTCCTCCGCCGCGAGACGTTCCTCTTCCAGTCTGGCAATTTCCGCTGTCTGCTCCTCTAACAAGGCCGCATACGCATCCGCCTGTGCCTGTGCATTGGAAATCTCTGCACTGTAATCCTCGGAAGCGACTTCCTTCTGGCTGATCGCTTCTTCCAGATTCGCCTGCTGCTTTTCCTGCTCGGCTTTCATATCCTCCAGCTCGGCCTTCTCCGCCGCCAGCTGATTGCCCAGATCCGTCACCTTTTCCACAGTTTCCACGTATTTATCCAGGCTGGCCTGGTCGTATCCATACATCTGCTGGGTATACTCCGCTTTGCTGAGCATTTCAGACAGACCGCCGGATTCCAGCACCTGCACCCACGCGGTATCCACGGGATTCTCATAAATATACTGGATACGGGTCTTCATCGCCTCGTACTGCTGATCCCGCTTTGTCTCGGCCTTCGTAAGCTTCGCCTGCGTCTCGTCAATCTTCTCTTCCTTGGCGCTGATGTCCTTCTTTAAGACATTTACGGAAATCATCACATTCACCAATTCCTGATCCAACTGACCGATCTCCTCGTCCAACGCCGCCTTCTCCGCCTGGAGAGCGTCGATCTTGGAATATGTAGCGTCTAACTGACCGCTGGTGTCCTCCCGTTCCTGCCGCAGCTCCTCCTCCCGGGACGCGCTGACGCTGACGATCTGCATACTGCTTATTACGACTGCCAACAAAAGGCATACCATTCTTTTCTTCATAGTGCATCACTCCCCATAGATTATTCTGTGTGTAATATATTTCATTTAATACAAAACATTTCTTTTATCTGTCTCATATAGTAACACATTATCTACGAGAATGCAACCCTTAAATAATATTTTTTTAATAATTACGTAATATTTATATTTCTCGCCAAACGCCCGGATAGTCACAGTTATACGCTACAGATTCAGGGCGATTTCGATCATTTTGCCAAATCCCACCTGCCGCTCCTTCGGGCTCATGGACTCTTCCCGATAGAGATGATCGGAAATAGTCAAAAGGCCCAGCGCCCGCTTCCCTGCGGCAGCGGCGTTCATATAGAGCGCGGCAATTTCCATTTCCACACACAGGACGCCCATCTTCTTCCAAGCGTCGTTGACAGGCATTTCATTATAGAAGATATCCGAGGACAATACATTGCCCACATGATACGGCGTACGGCGCTCTTTTGCCAGGGCAACAGCCCGGCTGGCCAGCGCAAAATCCCCGACAGGCGCAAAGGCCCCCGGAAGCTGATACTGATAACCATAATTCGAATCGGTGCAGGCGCCCATCGCTACGATGACTTCTCCTAACTGTACGTCATCCTGAATTCCTCCGGCAGAACCAACGCGGATAATCTCTTCCACGCCATACATATGATACAGCTCATAGCTGTAAATACCAATCGAAGGCATTCCCATGCCGCCGCCCATTACGGACAAAGGCTCTCCTTTCCAGGTACCGGTATAGCCCAGCATATTCCGCACAGTATTAAAACATACCGGATTTTCCAGATATGTCTCCGCAATAAATTTAGCCCGAAGCGGGTCTCCCGGCATGAGCACTCTCTTTGCAATGTCCCCCGGCTTCGCCTGATTGTGTGGTGTCCCCATAATCTGCTCCTTTCTTATACGTTATACAGTAAAAAACACAATGCATCCAAAGAACTGCCGCCGACAATTCTTTTACATACGGAGGTATACAAATGCCGATGAGGTACTCTCCCCATCGGCATCAGAACCTCCATCGGCTCGTCACTTCATAAAATGAGAACCGCTTTAGGTATCAGGAACCAAACATATCCTTCAGAATCTGATCGGCGGTCATATTCTTGTAACCATCTGGATCGCTGATCGGCCCCTTTACGAAATTCCAGCGGAAATATACGCCACGGCGAATATAGTTGCTGGTGCTCGTATGATAAGCATATTTCGTAAAGCCAGGGTATTTGGACATGTATTTTTTCGCCAGCACCGTCGCCTGACTGGTGTAGTCTCCGTTCGGCGTAGGCGTTCCCGCAATCTGCACGCCCGCATTCGGCGTAGAATGCACAATCACTAGGCTCTTATCAGAACACTGCCCGACAACCATCCAAACATGCTGTGCATCGCCGCCAATATCGCCGGCGCGAAGCGTATAATCCAACCCGTAAAGGTAGCTCTGGGACATGGTCGTCCCCCAGCCCCTGCTCTTATAGCTGGTAGGCACCTCTCCAGATACGACTGTATAGCCGGAATTCTGGTTAGAAGTCGTATGCAGCGTATTGTACGTCGTCCAGCCGATAAACCCGGAACAGTCCATCCCCTTCGACCGGTCGGAAACGCCGCTGTAGCTGTATGAGCTGGACTGACTGTTATAAAACGCCTCCCATTCTGGATTGAGACCCTTTCTTGCAGCGTCATTCCAGCCGCCGCCCCATACGTACAGAGTCTTTCCCACCGGCTGCATGGCATTCAACAGCAGATTCTTCACCGTCTT
>CAOJIB010000115.1 GCA_948436455.1 uncultured Blautia sp. | reverse complement strand
ATCTACACCACCTGTTACACTCTTTCCCTACACGACGCTCTTCCGATCTGGAAGTGGATTTCTTTAGCATCGGAACAAACGATCTGACCCAGTATACGCTGGCGATCGACCGGCAGAATACGAAGCTGGATGAATTTTACGACGCGCATCATCCGGCGATTCTGCGCATGATTTCCATGGTGGTGGAAAACGCTCATAAGGCGGGGATCTGGGCCGGCATTTGTGGAGAGCTGGGCGCCGATCAGACGCTGACTAAGGAATTTTTGGCCATGGGCGTCGACGAGCTTTCCGTATCGCCTGGAAGCATTCTTCCTCTTCGAAAGATCATATTGGAAACAAATGTAGAGGAATATAAGGCAGGTAGATAAATGTTAACAAAGCAGCGGCAGGAGCTGATTTTAGAGCTTTTAAACGAAAGAGGGAGCATCACGGTGGCGGAGGCAAAGGATGTGCTGGATATGTCGGAATCCACGATCCGCCGGGATATTACAGCGCTTCATCAAAAGGGAAAGCTTGTCAAGGTGTTCGGCGGCGCGGTTGCTTTGGAAACAGAAACGGCGATTACGGCCCACGAGTACACGGTTGCCCAGAAATTTGACTTGAATCGCGAGGAAAAACAGAAGATCGCCAGATATGCGGCTTCTTTGATTGAGGATGGGGATTTCGTCTACCTGGACGCAGGGACGACGACGGCCTATATGCTGGATTACCTGGTAAAGAAGGACGTGACGTTCGTCACAAATGCCGTAGCGCATGCCCAGCGGTTAGTTGCCCGCGGGATGAAGGTTCTGCTGGTGGGTGGGGAGCTCAAAGCTACGACAGAGGCCATTATCGGCAATCAGGCCATGCGTACTCTCCGGGATTATCATTTTACGAAGGGCTTTTTCGGGACAAACGGCGTGACGAAAAAGAGCGGCTGTACGACCCCAGACGCTAATGAAGCGATGATTAAGCAGACGGCGGTGGAGCAGTGCCGGCAATATTATATGCTCTGCGATTATTCCAAGTTTGACCAGATTAGCTCCATCACCTTTGCCCCGTTTTATGCGACGACCTTCATCACGGATCAGGTGATTCCCGGCTATGAGGAATGCGGGAACATTCTGGTGGCAACGGAGTGATTATAGTCATAAAATTTCAAAACAGGCGTACCGCGCTTTACCGTAGTAGTGAAACGCGATGCGCCTGTTTTTGGTAGTGTTCTTTTTTACCAGTCCATGACCTCGATCGCTGTTTTTTCGATGGCCAGCCCCGCCTTGTAGCGTTCCATAAAGATTTCAAAGCCTTCCACGTCGGCTGGATCGGGCTGGAGGGTTTCCCCGGAGATGGCTCCAAAGATCCGTTTTTCCAGGTAATCTTCCAGTTTTTCGTTTTCCTTTCGGTCGATCCGGTAAGCGGCCAGCAGCGCGATTCCCCATGCGCCGCCTTCGCTGGCAGTATCCATGACGGTGACAGGCGCGTTTACCGCCGCCGCCAGATACCGTTGACCGACGCCCTTCGTTTTGAAGAAGCCGCCGTGCCCCGTGATCCGTTCCACTTGTACCTTTTCTTTTTCCAGAAGGATGTCCATCCCCAGCTTTACCGCACCCAGAGAGGTATACAGATGAACCTTCATAAGGTTCGCGAGCGTAAATTTGCTGTCGGCGGTGCGAAGAAGGGCCAGACGTCCCTCGTTGATCATTGTAATATTTTCTCCGGAATAATAGCCGTAGGCGAGGAGGCCGCCGCAGTCCGGATCGCCGCCAAGCGCGTTTGTGTATAATTTTTCAAACAGTTCGCCGGTGTCGACGGACACGTTCAGAAGCTTGGCAAATTCCCCAAAGAGCCCCACCCAGGCGTTCAAGTCGGAGGTTCCGTTATTTGCATGGGACATGGCGCAGGGAAAGCCCGTCGGCGTCATGACCATATCGATTTCCCGATAGACGCGGCCAAGCTGCTTTTCCAGTACGATCATGGCGAAGGTACTGGTGCCGGCGGATACGTTTCCGGTCCTTGGAGCGACGGAATTGGTGGCGGTCATACCTGTGCCGGCGTCGCCCTCCGGCGGGCATAACGGGATACCGGCCAGAAGATTGCCCGTTTCATCCAGAAACGCCGCCCCTTCTTTGGTCAGCTCTCCGGCGTCTTCTCCGGCCACAAGGATTTCTGGGAAAATATCCTTTAGCTGCCAGGAATAACCAAAGGGCGCAATCAGCGCGTTGAATTTTTGGACCATTTCGGCGTCGTAGTCGTGCGTGGCCGGATCTATGGGAAACATTCCGGCGGCGTCGCCGACGCCGATCACCCGCCTGCCGGTGAGCTTCTGGTGAATATAGGCGCTTAAGGTGGAAACATATCCCAGTTCTTTTACGTGTTCCTCTCCATCCAGGATTCGCTGGTACAGATGCGCCGCCGTCCAGCGCAGGGGAATATTGAAATGAAACAGCTCTGTCAGCTCGTCCGCCGCCTGCTGCGTGTTCGTATTTCGCCAGGTCTGGAAAGGCGCGATCTGATTTCCATTTTTATCCAGCGCCATATAGCCGTGCATCATGGCGCTGATGCCGATCGCGCCGATTTTCTGCAAGGTGACGCCGTAGTCCTTTTCCACCGCTTCCCGCAGGGAGCTGTAGCATTTGCGCAGGCCCGTGTGGATATCGGACAGGCTATAGGTCCAGATGTTGTTAACCAGAGAATTTTCCCAGTCGTAGATGCCGACGGCAAGAACCTGGCCCGAAAGGTCAATGAGTACGCTTTTGATCCGGGTAGAACCCAACTCGATGCCCAGCGCCGTTTCTCCGTTTATGATTACTTGTTTTGCATCCATGCGATTTTCCTCTCTTTCGCGATATAGGATCGCTTCGCCGTTCTTTTCTACAGGTCGTTACTCCCAGGGCAGCGCCGGAGATTCCAGCTTTTTGTCCCGGAGCATCAGATCCTCCACGGCTTCGGCCGATTTTTTATTTTCAAATAGTACGCGGTTGACCTCCTGGACGATGGGCATTTCCACCTGATATTTTTGGGAAAGGCCCAAGGCTGCTTTGGCAGAATGGACGCCCTCGACGACCATTTTCACCTCGGCCATGGCTGCTTCCATCGTGTAGCCTTTTCCCAGCAAGTAGCCGGCCTTCCGATTGCGGCTGTGGACGCTGGCGCAGGTGACGATCAGATCGCCGATGCCGGACAGTCCGTAGAAGGTCTCCGGCCGCGCGCCCATTTGCATACCCAGCCGGGAGATTTCCGCCATGCCCCGAGTGATCAGCGCCGCTTTTGTATTGTCGCCGTAGCCTAAACCATCCGCCGCGCCGGCGGCCAGGGCGATGACGTTCTTTAGGGCCGCGCCTAGCTCCACGCCCAATGTATCCGGCGTGGTGTACACTCGGAAAACGGGGCTCATAAATACGGATTGGAGATATTCCGCAGTTTCCCGGCTTTTGGCGCTGACGACGCAGGTAGTGGGCAGATTTCGGCTGACCTCTTCCGCATGGCTGGGGCCGGAGAGTACCGCCACATCTGCCTGGGGGATTTCTTCCTCCAGGATTTCGCTTAAGGTTTTTAAGGTCTGCGCTTCTATACCCTTGGAGACGTTTACAAGCTTTATGCCCCGAGGAAGCAGCGGGGCGATCTTTTTCGCCGTGCTTCGGACATAAGGAGAGGGGACGGCCAGTACGACGATTTCTGCGTCCCGAAGCGCAGCGGTCAGATCCGCTGTGATTTTTAAAGGCGCCGGAAGCGGTATGCCGGGCAGCTTGGAGCCGTTTTCTCTTTTTTGGCGCAGCGCGGCGGCGTTTTCCTCTTTCGAGGACCATAGAGTGGTTGTGTGCCCGTTGGAAAGCAGCAAAAGAGCCAGAGCGGTCCCCCAGCTTCCTGCGCCCAAAACACTAATCGTTGCCATAGCGTTTCCTCCTTATTTTTTCTTGCCAAGTTTGCTTAGGTAAATGGGATTTTCTGTTCCTTTGAGCAGCCGGCGGATATTTTCCCGGTGCCGGTAAAAGGCCAGAAGGGTCATAACGAGCATAAGCAGATCCATTTCGATCTGCAGACCGTCCGTCAGGCCGTAGCCGCCTCGCGCGCCGAGGAAGATCATGCCAAGGAGGGCGGCGGCATAGGCGCTTAAAGAACTTAAGGAAACGTAATGTTTCCAAAAGAAAACGGCGAAAAAGAGTACGGCGCAGAGGAGGAACAGCCGTCCGTCCACCGCCAGCAGCATCCCCACGGAAGCGGCGATTCCCTTGCCGCCCCGGAAGCGGAGATAGAAGGGAAAATTATGGCCCAGCACGCAGCCCAAAGCGGTATAAAGGCCTAGAAGCGGCATGATCGCACTGTGGGAATTCCCGTATAAAAGCCGGGCGACAAGCACCGCCAGCACGCACTTGAGGCAATCGCCCACCAGGGTCAGCGCGCCGGCCTTTTTCCCAAAGGTGCGCAGGGCGTTGGTCGTGCCTGCGTTGCCGCTGCCATGTTCCCGGATATCCGTTTTATGAAGTTTTCCATAAATATAGGAGGTCTGGAAGAGTCCAAACACATAGCCGATACATAAGCATATCAATCGTTCCATTATTTATCACCACGCTCCCGAACTAAAAATCGCAACGGTGTTCCGCGAAAGCCAAAGGCGTCCCGGATCCGATTTTCCAGATACCGCAGATAAGAAAAATGCATTAATTCCTTACTGTTGACAAAAAGCACAAACGTAGGCGGACGGACGGACACCTGGGTCATGTAGAAGATCTTTAAGCGCTTGCCCTTGTCAGAGGGCGGTTGCTGCAGAGCTACGGCTTCGGTCAGAATCTCATTGAGGACGCCCGTCTGTATGCGCAGAGTCTGATTTTCGATAACTGTCTCCAACATTTCAAAGAGCCTGGGCAGACGTTGTCCGGTTTTGGCGGAGATGAATAAAAGCTCCGCATAAGGCATATACGCCAGAACCTCCCGGATTCGGTTGGTATATTCGTAGATTGTCTTGTCGTTTTTTTCTACGGCGTCCCATTTATTGACGGCAATGATGACGCCCTTGCCCTTATCGTGGGCAATGCCGGCGATCTTGGCGTCCTGCTCTGTAACGCCTTCGGTGGCGTCGATCACGATGACCGCCACATGGGCGCGCTCCACAGCCGTAACGGTGCGGATCACGCTGTAGCGTTCGATGTCCTCCCGTACCTTTCCCTTCCGGCGTAGTCCCGCGGTGTCGATGAAAATATATTCCCTGTCCTTCCATTTCACATTTGTATCGACGGCGTCCCGGGTAGTGCCGGCAATGTCGGATACGATCACGCGCTCCTCGCCCAGTAGCTTGTTGATGAGAGAGGATTTTCCCACGTTGGGTTTCCCGACGATGGCGATTTTGGGGATTTCGTCCTCTTCTTCGGCGTCTGCCTCCGCCGGAAAGTGATTGATGATTTCATCCAGCATATCCCCCAGCCCCAGCCGGGAGGCGGCGGATATAGGGAGGGGTTCGCCGATGCCTAGATTGTAAAATTCGTAGACGTCGGGCATATATTTTTCGAAACTGTCTACTTTATTGACGGCCAGGATCACCGGCTTGTGGCTCCGGCGGAGCATGTCGGCGACCTTTGCGTCTGCGTCTACCAGTCCTTGGCGTACGTCCGCCAAAAAGACGATCACATCCGCTGTGTCGATGGCCATCTGGGCCTGTTCCCGCATGCGGGAAAGCAGAATATCCTTGCTGTCTGGCTCGATGCCGCCGGTATCTATCATGGTAAAGGACTTATCCAGCCAGGATACCTCCGCGTAAATCCTATCCCTGGTCACGCCGGGGGTGTCCTTTACAATGGAGATGTTTTTTCCGGCCAGGGCGTTAAATAACGTGGATTTTCCTACGTTAGGTCGTCCTACGATTGCTACGATCGGTTTGCTCATACATCTGTCTCCTTCTATGTGTGTTCCTGCTCTCTGTTCCCAGTACTGCCTGTACAAAATCCTGCCCCTGTTCGTCTACGATCCGGATGGGGACGCCCAGCGCCGTTTCCAATTCTTCCACCGTCATATCGTCCAGGAAGACGTTTTCTCCCATGCGGAGCATATGGCAGGAGAGAAGCAGCTCCTCGCCCAGATCCTTATCCGCCAGCTGGGCCGCCAGATCCTGCCCGGTCACCAATCCAGCCACGGTAATCTGTTCTCCGAAGAAATCGTTCCGTATGGGAAAAACTTCCGCTTGTATAAGCGGGTGGCTCTTTTGGATCTGTTCCAGGCCCCAGGCGATGGACGGGGCGGCCAGATATCCGGTGGCGACGGACAGTTTCCTGGGGGACGGCTTTTCGCCGGGAAGCTCCTTGAGTGCGTCGCCGACCTCCTGCATCCACAGAGGCAGCATGCCTACGCCGTTTTCCAGCTGCGGATAGCCGTCGTAGGTGGAGGGCGCGGGGAAGGGCTCCTGGGCCAGCAAATACCATTCGTCCGAGGCATGGACAAAATGCAGGCCGTATGCTTCAAAGGCCGTTTTTTGCCACTTGCGGATGCAGGCGAGCAACTCCCTAGCTTCTTCTTTTGTAAAGGGTGTAAGGGGGTACAGGCCTTCGCGGTATTTCGTCAGGCCTACGGGTACCACGGAAACGCTCTTTAGGTGGGGAAGGTATGAAAGCAGATCGGCAATGCTTTTCTCCAGCTTGGCTTTGTCGTTGATTCCCTTGCACAGCACGATCTGTCCGTTCATCTCGATGCCGGCGTCAAAAAGGGCGTCCACCTTCTTCAGTGCTTCTCCGGCGAAGCGGTTGCGAAGCATTTCGCAGCGAAGGGCCGGGTTGGTCGTCTGAAAGGAAATGTTGATGGGTGACAGCCGATACTGTATGATCCGGTCGACGTCCCGATCGCTCATATTGGTTAACGTGACGTAATTCCCTTGCAAAAAGGAGAGCCTGGCGTCGTCGTCCTTAAAATATAGGGTATCTCGCATGCCGGGAGGCATCTGATCGATGAAACAGAAAATGCACCGGTTGGAACAGGAGCGGTAATCGTCCATCATCCCGTTTTCAAAAGTAAGGCCCAGATCTTCGTCATCCTCCTTTTCTACTTCGAAAAGGCATTCTTCTCCATCCGCTCCGGCGATGAGGAGCTCCACGTATTCTTCTTGCATCTGAAAATGGTAGTCCAGAATATCCTCCACGGGGCGGCCGTTGACAGCGCGCAGCGTATCTCCGGGTTGGATACCCAGTTCCTCGGCGATGCTATCCTTTTGCACACCTGTGATTCTATGCTCTTTATTTTTCATGATTTTTCTCCTGCTGTTTTTGCGGGCAAACGCACGCCTACCTACGGGAATTTCGCCTACTCACGCCCTTATCATATCAATCCTGCAGACAAAAAGCAATAAATTCCTTGACTGGAATATGGACAAAATGATATAACCATAGTATAAGAAGTATCTTTATTACACATACGTATTGCCCGAGGTCCGGCGCATGGAGTTCCTTGCAGACCGTTTGGGGGGGGAATACAGAAGAAACCGTATAGGGAGGTTCATTATGCCCAATATTGAATTACTGGAGAATTCCATTCCGGTGGCGCCGATTAAGATCCTGGCGCTGGAAGGATGCATGGATCTGGCCAAGGAAGTGGATGCCAAGCTGGTGAAATTCCGCAAGGAGTTATCTGCGCACAACCGATCCGGCCTGCGGCTGCAGGGTTACTTTGAGGATACGTTTCTGGTGGAATGCGAATGCCCCCGCTTCGGTACCGGCGAAGGTAAGGGGTACATCAAAGAGTCCGTCCGGGGCTGCGACATCTTTATTATGGTAGATATTACCA
>CAOJIB010000114.1 GCA_948436455.1 uncultured Blautia sp. | reverse complement strand
TTTCTACGGAACATGAAGCACAATTGTCCGCACTTGAAAATCAGTTGCAGTGGTATGACGACCAAGCGAAGTATCATCCAAACTGGACTATCTGCGACCGCTATATCGACGAGGGCATTACTGGAACACAGGCGAAAAAACGCCCTGCTTTTCTGCGTATGATTGAAGATGCCAGAAATGGTAAGTTTGACTTGATTGTAACAAGGGAGGTCTGCCGTTTCGCTCGGAATGTCGTGGATACTCTTGTAGTGACAAGAGAATTAAAGAGTATCGGTGTTGAGGTGTTTTTTATTGATGATAATATCTGGACAATGGATGGCGATGGAGAGCTGCGTCTTTCCCTTATGGCGACATTAGCACAGGAAGAAAGCCGTAAGACTTCCGAACGTGTGAAAGCAGGTCAAAAAATCAGCCGTGATAACGGTGTGCTTTATGGAAATGGAAATATCTTGGGATATGACCGTGTAGGAGAAACTTATGTTATCAATGAAGAACAGGCTGAAACAGTTAGGATGATATTTGACTTGTATCTGCAAGGGTATGGTTCAATGAAGATTGCAGGAATACTGACGGAACGAAAGAGAAAAACGGCATCGGGGATTGTGAAATGGAACGTATCTAATATTATGCGGGCAATTAAAAATGCCACCTACACGGGAATGAAGTGCTACAACAAGTCAAGAAGCAATAATTTTTTGGAGCAAAAGAGGATTAACAATCTGGATATGTCCACTTATGAATATGTAGAGGGCGATTTCCCTGCTATCGTTTCACAGGAGGTATGGGACAAAGCCCAGAAGATACGGGAAAGCAGAATGAAGCCGTCTTTAGTGTCAACGACAAAGACGACACACAGCAAGCGTGATTCCAAAGATATATGGGTAAACAAACTGCGTTGTTCCTGCGGCTCGTCATTCAGAAAAGATAAATGGCATACAAAGTTAGACGGCAAAATTTCCTACGGCTATCAATGCTACAATCAGATAAACAACGGAAATAAGAAAAAAAGGGCGGCTCTTGGCTTAGACACCGAGGGATATTGCGATATAAGGATGATAACCGACTGGAAACTTGATTTTATGGCTAAAGAGCTTTTAGAACATCTCTGGCAGGATAGAAAGGAATCTGTTCTTATTGCGATAGACCTTATCAAGCGTTATTACAAAGATGAAAGGCTTAGTGAAAATCAACATGATGCAGTGTCTATCAGAGCCAAAATAGATAAAGCACAGACCCGCTTGACGAATCTTATTGCTATGAGGGCAGACGGCGAGCTTTCAAAGGAAGAATATCAGACCATGCGGAAACCCATTGATGCGGAAATTCAGCAGTTGCAGGAAAAGTTAAATCAAGCACCGAGTGAAGAACAGCCGAAAAGCGGACTTGAATTAGATGGAATAATCAGCGTGTTGAATAAACTGATAGATTTTAGCGGCACAAAAGTCAGTGAGGAAATCATCAATCAATTTGTGTATAGGGTAATACCGACATCGGACACGACTTTTGACTGGTATGTGAATCTGAACGGAACGTCTGATGTCAAAGCAACATTTACGGCAGAGGGACGGAAAAACAGAGCCGTAGTTAAATTAGAGGAAATCGAGCAGATTTCCTCATTACATAGGAAAGAGAATGAGGACAATGGAATGTTCCTTAAAAACCCCCTTGTATTTACCTTTCTGCACAGGCGGCGATAAGCAACAAGGGGAATTAAGAGTCGATATTTCTTAAAATAAGTTTTATTTCTTCAGAGAATAATTTTTGCTGAGAATAGATGCAAAAACCATAGAAGATCAGAGGGGCCTTGAGGACTACACCTTTAAGGCTCCTTCTTTTTTCTTAGGAATATGTATGGCTTTTCATGCCATAATCAGCTAGATTTAGCTTACGTTGGAATACAACTAGGAAGGTATTCCCAGATTACAGTCTGCAGGCAAATACAGGAGAACTTTATGGATTATCAAAATTTACAAGGATGCCATGTAGTACAGATATAATGAAAAATACAAGAAAAACGATGCTTAGTGTGTCGCAAATCTGCAAATTGGAAGGTAAAAGAAATCGAGACGTTTTTTCGCCTAAATTATAAAAGAATATGAAAGGAGATACGTTAGAAACAGTTGACATAGGCGGACGGACCTGGTTTTTATCCGTTATTCTTGTCGTTTTCTTTGAAAATGCGTCGGTATGCGGCGGGCGAAAGCCCTATAAACATAGAGAAAAAATTGGAAAAATGGCTCTGATCCGAAAAGCCTGTCTGCATGGCGGCGTCGATCGGGGAAACGCCCTGTTCCAATAATTCTTTTGCCTTATTGATCCGGATCGTTTGAAGATATCTGTACGGCGTAATACCCTTTGATTTTGTAAATGCGCGAAGTAAGGTAGATTTGCTAAGGCCTACATGTCTGCATAGTTTGTCCAACGTAACATGCTCGGAAAAATGCGAGGACATAAATGAGCAGGCGCTTTCGATTTCTCTGTCGCATGCCGGGATGCAGCTTGCAAATGGCCGTCCATATTGTTCAATGAGCGTCGCAATAAGCAGCAGAAGCAGTTCTTCCTTTTCAAATTCTTTCGAGCCGTCCATAATGGCCTGATGCAGAGAATGAAGGTACCCATTTAATTCATCGTTTTTAATTACGTTTTCTGAAAATTCCAGTAATATTCGTTGTCCCGTGATTTCCTCTATCAAGGCCTGCATGGTTTCTTTAGAGATATTCAGTCCTCGATAATCCAGCGTCTTTCCGTCGCATTGCACGCAGCTGTGACTGTCGTTTGGATTGAACAGGAGAATATTTCCCGGTTCTATCGTATATTCTCTGTTTTTACAAGAGAGGCAGCGTGTCCCCGTCTCCATGAATCCGATTACATAATAGTCGTGAAAATGGTTGGGAAACGGCTGTGTAATGCCTTCAAAGCGATACGCTTCTAGATGCAAATCATCATCATAGCAGACGGTCCGTATTTCCTGTCGCATGTGACACCTCCTTATGCTTTTATTTTACGCGGGGAGTCTTGCGATTTCTTGTACAATATCTTCATAAGTCTCAATACGTTAAGAGAGCGCTTTCTTTAGGTCGGAAATATAGGATGCCTGCTGCTTTTTTAAATAGAATTTGACGAAAGGCTTCATGAAAATCTTTTTGGCGGCGACGCTCTCTGTGAAATTGATTTCCGTCCCTCCTGTCTTTTGCGTAAAGATGCCAGTCCAATGTCCTTTCATAGCGTCGTTTTCCAGGTTAAATTCCCAGCGTTTGCAAGGGTCTTTTGCCGTAATGGTAAAAGTGGTGGCGTATCCATCTTTTGTATATTCGATAAATTGTGTTTCATTTAAGATTTTTACCCGGCCCAGATCGCTGCGCCAGGAATAATTTTTCAGAGAAGTGACGGTTTCCCATACCTGCTGAATATCGTTTTGAAAAACAGCTTTGACAGTTGAAGTTGCCATATTGAATTCCTTTCTGTAAGGAGGTCTTAGGATTTTTATATGTAAATCTAAAATAGTCCTTATATTTTTCAGAGCGTTTAAAAGAGTCTGTTTTTTGGCTGCAAAAAACTTATTTTCGTCGGTCATCCAGTACTTGTTGGATTGTAGATTTTAGTTTATCGATTTGTACCGGTTTGGCAATGTGAGCATCCATGCCGGCTTCAATGGCATCCCGCACATCGTCTACAAAGGCGTTAGCTGTCATGGCAATGATGGGGATCTCCCCGGCGGAAGGATGGCCGCTTTCGCGGATCATCCGGGTGGCGATGTAACCGTCCATTACGGGCATCTGTACGTCCATTAAGATCAGATCATAGTAGCCAGGGCTGGAGGCCTCAAAAGCGGCCACTGCTTCTTGTCCATTGGAGGCGGTATCGCAGCGGGCGCCCAGAGAGCTAAGGATCTTGACCAGAATGATCCGGTTGACTTCGATGTCGTCCACGACCATAATTCGCTTATCCCGAACGACATCCGCGTGACAGAGCTTTTCTTTTTTCTGACTGCCCATAACTCTGCGAATAGCTTCTTTAAAGGTACTCATAAAGAAAGGCTTGGGCATGAAGTGACTGATTCCGATTTCGATTGCTTCGTCTTCGATTTCGCTCCAGTCGTAGGCGGTGAGAAGAAGAATGGGGATCTTGTCCGAATAATTTTGCCGAATGAGTCGCGCGGTTTCCAGTCCATTTAAGTTGGGCATTTGCCAGTCCAGCAGGATCAGGTCGTAGGGGTGACCGGCTTCGCGGTGTTTTCGCATCATGCGAATAGCGGTTTCTCCATCGGTGGCATAGTATGTGACTACGCCGGCCTGGGACATGATTTTAACGATATTGAGGCAAACCTCTTCTTCGTCGTCGGTAACAATCATCCGTGCTACCTTGTGATCCGTCCAGAATGCAGGATCCTCTTCTTCTTTTTCCTGGATGCATAATTCCAGCTCCACGGTAAACGTGCTGCCTTCGCCTAGCAGGCTTTCCACGCGGATGGTGCCGCCCATCAGGTCGACTAGGCTCTTGGTAATGGCCATGCCAAGACCCGTGCCTTGGATTTCATGGGTAATCTTTGTTTCCTCCCGAGTGAAGGGATCGAAGAGGACCTTCTGGTATTCCTCGCTCATACCCAGGCCGTTATCACTTACAGTGAAGCGAAGACGGCTGTAGTTGTGGACGATCTGGGACAGTTCTTCTACTCGTAGCTGGATCACTCCGTCGTTTGGAGTATATTTTACTGCATTGGATAGCAGGTTGATGAGAATTTGATTGATCCGAATTTTATCTCCCATCAGCTGTTCGTATTTCAGATGGGCGACAAAAATATCGAAAGCCTGGTTTTTTGCCTTGGCCTGGGGACGGATGATCGTATTGATTTCTTCGATGATTTCTGCGATATTCATTTCAGAAATACTTAAAGTGGTGCTGCCGCTTTCGATTTTATTCATATCCAGTACGTCGTTGATCAGTCCTAGCAAGTGTTGGCTGGCCGCATCGATGCGGTGAACGTATTCTCGGACGATTTCGGAAATATCCTCTTCGTCTTCTATGAGGGATAGAAAGCCAGTAATGGCGTTCATGGGGGTTCGTATATCGTGGCTGACGCTGCCAAGGAAGGCTGTTTTGGCCTTATTGGCAGCCTGTGCCATTTGCAGAGCCTCTGCCAGCGAGTCCTGGACTTTCCGCTCCTGGGTTCGGTCAGAGATATAGGAGACCCATTTATTCTGACCCTGAATAGCGGTACAATAAGCGGTTTCCAGGAAATATTTATGCTCGCCGGTTCTAGGATCTATCCGTTCTGTATTCCGGCCCTTTGCCGCGTCGCCAGGTTTTAGGCTTTTCACTTCGGCATAGTATTCTTTGGCTTTATCAGGGTCTTTTTTCAGATCAGCAGAGTGGATGTATTCGATTAGATTCTCCGCTTTTACGCCCATGACCCTTTCAGCATTGGGGCTGATATATTCGACTGCCTGTGTATCGTGATCCAGCATCATGTACACGTCGTTCGTATTATTGGAAAGATATGTAGAGAAGATGTCAAAAAGTTGTTCCTGATATGCGATTTCCTTATCTTTTGCCTGGATGTCCTGCCGGGTGCGCCAGATGAGTAAGCCGAACATAGTAAAGACGCATAGGATCCCAAGTAGGATTGCCAGCGACATCTGGGAATATTGAAGGATTTCATCTGTTTCAGTACTAATAGCGGCCATAGGCACGATGGAAAGCAGATACCAGTCGTTGACGCTTTCCAGCGGAGTATACGTATAAATAAATTGGCCCGCGTCTCCGTCGAAGATGATGCTGCCGGTTTCTTTTGTGTTCAGCGCAGTGGCCAGATCACGGATGTTCTCCTGCGGGCTATGGGTGGCGTCAAGCGCCTTGAAGACGTTTCCATATAGTTGGCTGCTGGTATTGGGAACCGATCGCAGAAGGATATCTCCCGCCTGATCCAGAATGTACCCATAGCCCTGGCCGTCATAGAGGGAGAGCGTAAAGGTTTCCAGAATTTTGCTGCGGTCGTATTCCTTTTGAATTAGTCCTTTGTGACCGCTGCTGAAAGTAAAGGTTTCGTAGTAGCTGAATTTCGGTGTGCCGGAAAAAAGCCCGATGTAATTGTCGCGGACGCCGCTGTCGGGGAGGCTGCGATAGACGTTTAATTCCTGTTTGTCCAGATGGAGGATGTTGCTGTGCATACTGCCGCAAAGCCAGCCTTCATCCAGACATACGACCATACATTCTGCGTCGTTTCCTCTAAATAGTGTCAGCAGCTGTTGGAATTCCGTTGGATCGCCGTGGCCGTGTTCGGAAAAATAGTCGGCGTAGCCAAATAGCTGCTCCCGGTCTCTGGAAATAAATTCATCGAAAGACTGTCGTTGCTGTAAAGTTGCATTTTTTACATTTTGAACTGCATTATTTCGAAGGGAGCTCTGCAATGTCTGCAGGTAGTGTGCTCCACCGGCCAGGATGCTCCCCATGCAGAGGATGATCAGGATGATCAGCAATGTTCGCTGATGCTTTTTTACTTTCTTAAACATTTCTACTTATTCTTTTTCTCCTAGTTTTTATTTGGCAGATTTTCAAGTGAGAAGTATGAATAAGTTGCATGATCACACATTCTCGACCGATCAGGGGATAGCCGCCCCCGTTGCGCTATTGTTTAGATACAATAATAGTAGCATAATCAAAGCGGTCATGCAACGGCGCAATCGTTCTTCTTCCGGTTTTTTGGCGGTTAGAAGAGTGTGGTGGGGGACTGCGTCTGCGTGCGGTGAGAGATGAAAAACTACGGAAGAAGAAGTAGAGTCGGATCTTGTTTTGGTAAGTCTTTTAAAGAAGGAAATTTCAACGATATGGCGGGAGAGATTGTCGCTAAAAAGGTAATGCCGAGAAGTGGGGAGAATCTCTGGAAGATGACGGCGGCGGAAGTGCAAATATAAACCGGCGGAATCTTGTGTTTACGATATGGAAAAGAAAAATATAATATGGGCTGCCGACGGGTTCCAGCTATGTGGAAACCTGTCGGCGTTGTCCTAAATTGGAGCGGCATTTGCAGATATGCGATTATGAATACCAACGGACATCTGGTAAAGTGTTATTGATTCCTTTGGTTGCGAGAATCTGATGCAGGTCTATAATTCCGTTATGGAAAGTTGCCGCGCAGGCAGAAAGATACAGAAATAGAACTAACTGTAAAAGAGTTTGATGCCCTGTACCTGCTCCTGTTAGACTGAAACCGAATGCTGACTTTTGAATCCCTGGCCTATCAGATATGGGGCGAGGAATATGCGGAGATTTTTGCAGAGTATACAAAAGTCGGAACATTTGACGCTACGGATGATTTTATAGAAGCCGTAGAAAATAATCCGGTATTAGAGGGATGGGGCAATAAGATTATCCTCATTTCCCAGCCATAAAATGAAAGCAGGCAATGAAAAATCAAGGAATTCTTTAAGAATCAGTTATAAAAGGCAGCGGATAACTATTAAAATGGTTGTCAGCTGCTTTTCTTATTATGTAAATAGTTGAGAGTATGGGCGGAGAAATCTGTACGCAATCCTGGCGGAGCAGATGCGGTGTTGGAGTAAGGACATTCCACAGCAGTTAGAAAGCATTTCACAGCAGTTCAATTGTTTTGGCATTCCGGGCCGTTTATAATAAAACATCCGGCTTGATGGCGGCGGGAGGCGGCGTATGGAGCCATATTGCGTTCTGTATTGCCCAGGGTGCGGTTATCGCAGGGGGGGGCTGCGGCGCTGTCCTTCTCGCCGATTGAGGTATTATCTTTAATTGTTACTATTTATTGGCTTTCTTATGTGACAGCTGAGAGCAAAATATTTGACAAAA
>CAOJIB010000113.1 GCA_948436455.1 uncultured Blautia sp. | reverse complement strand
TGGAAGATATCAACCTGCATTTCACCGGTGATTTCCATGCTATTGGCGCGGCGAACAACCTGCTGGCAGCTATGATCGACAACCACATTTTCCAGGGCAACGATTTGAACATTGATCCTAGAAAGATCACCTGGAGAAGATGCGTGGATATGAACGACCGTCAGCTTCGCAACGTAGTAGACGGCCTGGGCGGCAAGACAAACGGTATGCCAAGAGAAGACGGTTACGACATCACCGTAGCTTCTGAAATTATGGCTGTGCTGTGTCTGTCCAGCGATATTACCGACTTAAAAGAGCGTCTGGCGAAGATTATCATCGGCTATACAAAGGGAAAAGCTTCCGAGCAGAAACCAGTAACCGCCGGTGATCTGAACGCACAGGGCGCAATGTGCGCACTGTTAAAAGATGCATTAAAGCCGAACCTGGTACAGACCTTAGAGCATGTACCGGCGATCGTACATGGCGGTCCGTTTGCCAATATCGCACACGGCTGTAACTCTGTAATCGCAACAAAGATGGCTCTGAAATTAGGCGATTACGCTATTACAGAGGCAGGCTTCGGCGCAGACTTAGGCGCTGAGAAATTCCTGGATATTAAGTGCCGTATGGCTGGCCTTACTCCCAGCGCAGTAGTTGTTGTAGCAACGGTTCGTGCTCTGAAGCATCACGGCGGCGTTGCAAAGGCTGACCTGAATAATGAGAATCTGGAAGCTCTGGAAAAAGGACTTCCCAACCTGTTAAAGCACGTAAGCAATATCAAAAACGTTTACAAGCTTCCCTGCGTAGTGGCGATCAACGCATTCCCCACAGATACAAAGGCAGAGTTGGATCTGGTTGAGCAGAAATGTAAAGACCTGGGTGTAAACGTAGCTCTGTCCGAGGTATGGGCAAAAGGCGGCGAAGGCGGCGTGAAGCTGGCAGAAGAAGTTGTTCGTTTGGTAGAAGAGCCCAACGAATTCACCTTTGCTTATGAATTAGGCGGCAGCATCGAAGACAAGCTGAATCAGATCGTACAGAAGATATACGGCGGCAGCAAGGTAGTCCTGACGGCCAACGCGCAGAAGCAGGCGAAAGAACTGGAAAGCCTTGGTTTTGGCAATTGCCCAATCTGTATGGCGAAGACACAGTACAGCTTATCTGACGACCAGACTCGCTTAGGCGCGCCGGAAGGCTTTGAAGTTACTGTACGGAATCTGAAGATTTCCGCTGGCGCCGGCTTTATTGTAGCCCTGACCGGCGAGATTATGACTATGCCTGGCCTGCCCAAGGTTCCGGCTGCAGAGAGAATCGACGTAGACGAGACGGGCAAGATTTCCGGTCTGTTCTAAAGAACTGAAAAATCGCACAGAAAGTCCTGTGCGCATACAGGATGTAGGTTGCTGTTCACGATGTGGACAGCAACCGTTATAGTGAGGTGATACCGATGGGATTTTCAACTAGCACATGTACAGAATTTGTGGAAGTATTGGCTTCTAAAGCGCCGGTACCGGGCGGCGGCGGCGCTTCTGCTTTAGTGGCTGCAGTGGGAACGGCTCTTGGAAATATGGTAGGAAGCCTGACCGTAGGAAAGAAAAAATATGCGGATGTGGAAGAGGAAATGTGGGAGCTGAAAGCAAAGTGCGATCAGCTGCAGAAAGATTTCCTGCGCCTGATTGAGCGCGATGCAGAAGTATTTGAGCCTTTATCAAAGGCATACGGGATGCCAAAGGCAACGGAAGAGGAAAAGGCTGAAAAGGCAAGAGTAATGGAGATTGTTCTGAAGGAAGCCTGCTCCGTTCCTATGGAGATCATGGAAAAATGCTGTGAAGCCATTGAATTGATTGTTGAATTTGGGGCGAAGGGTTCTACGCTGGCGATCAGCGACGCAGGCGTGGGCGCCGCTTTTTGCAAGGCGGCTTTAAAGGGCGCCAGCCTGAATGTCTATATCAATACGAAATCTATGGCAGACCGGGCGTATGCGGAAGAACTGAATAAAAAAGCGGATGCAATGCTGGAAAAATATACGAAGATTGCGGACGAAACATTTGACAGCGTATTATCTCGTCTCAAATAAAATATCGAAAAAGCAACAGGCAAAGAGGACGGTTCCTTGATGGTTCCTCCCGGAGTCTGTATAATCGATAAAAGAGCAGTATCGGAGGAGAAGAAATGGCAAAACAGTTATTAGGAAAAGAAGTAACCGCCGCTTTAAACGAAAGAATTAAAGCAAACGTGGCGGAATTACAGGGAAAGGGTGTAAACCCAACACTTTGCATTATCCGTGTGGGTGAAAATCCCAGCGATATTTCCTATGAAAAGGGCGCAACAAAGCGCTGTGAAACTTTAGGCGTAGCCTGCGAAAAGATCCTTCTGGCGGAGGATGTTTCTCAGGAAGAGCTTCTAGCTGTGATTGATAAGGTAAATAAGGATGACGGCATTCACGGCGTCTTATTATTCCGTCCGCTGCCGAAGCACTTGGATCAGGCAGTGATCGAAAATGCGCTGGCAGCAGAAAAAGACGTAGACTGCATGACGAATCTGTCTATGTCCGGTGTGTTTACAGGCAAGCAGATCGGGTTCCCGCCCTGTACGCCGCAGGCATGCATGGAGATTCTGGATCACTATGGAATTGACTGCACGGGCAAGAAGGCCGTAGTGATCGGCAGAAGTTTAGTTGTAGGAAAGCCGGCTGCAATGATGCTGGTGAAGAAGAACGCCACCGTAACGATCTGTCATACAAAGACAGTCGATATGCCGGCTTGCGCAAGAGAAGCGGACATTCTGATCGTGGCTGCCGGCCGCGCGGGCGTGGTAGGCGCCGAATATGTAAAAGAAGGCCAGACGGTCATTGACGTGGGCATCAATGTCAATGCGGAAGGCAAGCTTTGCGGCGATGTGGATTACGCGGCGGTAGAACCGATCGTAGACGCGATTACTCCGGTGCCGGGCGGCGTAGGAAGCGTAACGACTTCTGTTTTGGTAGGTCATGTAGTAGAAGCGGCTATGCGGAAAGCAAAATAATTATTTACATATAGGAAAGTAAGGCAGAGTATGACAGGCGCGTACTCTGCCTTTTTTTCGAGAAATTTTTCCGTTTTTGTGTATTTTTTGACAATTTTGTAGATTTTTTAACAACTATGTAGTTGTTTTAACAAAAGTACTAAAAACTCAAAGAAAAACTCTGATTTCAGATAAAGAAGGAATTATATGTCATATATTACATGTAGTATTGCACAAAGAAGTTTTGGAAATTTTGTGCAAATTCACTTTATCGAATGAAAGCAAAAAAAAGAATTGTGCTATTTTCTGATTTGTTGTATAATTATAGGGAATAAAAAGTCCATAAGGAGTACGGCTTTTCGGCATTTTGTCAAAAGGGGAAGTGTATACTGCTTATGAAAAGGATCTACAGGCTTGCCCGGGCCGACGATCCTGAAAAACCTATAATGACAAGGGAGGGAAAGGAATGTTAGACCAGTCTTATTACAACAAGGCGGATGAGATCATTGAAGGATATGGACGCAAAGCCGCTTCACTCATTCCTATCATGCAGGATATCCAGGCGGAATACCGTTATCTGCCCGGCGAGCTGCTGACGTATGTGGCGAAACAAATTGGGGTGAAGGAAGCAAAAGCTTTTAGTGTGGCTACCTTCTATGAGAATTTTTCTTTCGAACCGAAAGGGAAATTTATCATCAAAGTCTGCGATGGGACAGCCTGTCATGTGCGTAAATCTATGCCTGTAAAGGAAGCCCTGATGAAGGAGCTTGGATTGACGCATAAGCAGCATACGACGGATGATATGATGTTCACGGTAGAGACCGTATCTTGTCTGGGTGCGTGCGGACTTGCGCCTACGCTGACAGTGAACGACGAAGTACATCCGAAGATGACCCCTGAAAAAGCAATAGACTTATTAAGTGAATTGAGAGGTGAGAAAGTATGAGCATTACCTGCAAAGAAGAATTGAAAGTTCATCAGGATAAGGTGAACCAGACAATACAAGCGTATGGCTGCCGTATTTTGGTCTGTTGTGGAACAGGATGTATCGCTTCCGGCGCGCAGAAGATTTATGATGAAATGGTAAAGCTGTGCAGCGGCATGGACAATGTAAAAGTAGAAATGCAGAAAGATCTTCCGCATCTGGGAGAATTGGGCGTTGTAAAGACAGGCTGCCAGGGGCTTTGTGAATTGGGGCCGCTGATGCGGGTAGAGCCATACGATTACCAGTATGTAAAGGTACAGCTATCTGACTGCAAGGAAATCGTAGACAGCACGGTGAAGGAAGGCAAGCCGGTAGAGCGTCTGTTCTATAAGACGAAAGAAGGAGAGCTGTGCAGCCATCCCGACGATATTCCCTTCATTGGCAAGCAGACAAGAATTGTATTGGAAAACTGCGGTAAGATCGATGCAGAATCCATTGACGAATATATTGGCGTGGGCGGATATTCCGCTCTGGCAAAGGCTCTTTTGGACATGACTCCCGAAGAGGTTATCGACGAAGTGGACAAATCCGGACTTCGCGGCCGCGGCGGCGCAGGCTTCCCGGCAGGAAAGAAGTGGAAACAAGTAGCCCGTCAGCCGGAAAAGCTGCGTTATGTAGTCTGTAACGGCGATGAAGGCGACCCCGGAGCTTTCATGGACGGTTCCGTAATGGAAGGCGATCCCTATAAGATGATCGAGGGTATGACTATTGCCGCTTACGCTGTAGGCGCGCAGGAGGGCTATATCTATGTACGGGCCGAGTATCCTCTCTCTGTAAAGAGATTGAAAATGGCGATGGCGCAGGCGGAAGAGTACGGCCTATTAGGTGACAATATCCTAAATACCGGTTTTAATTTCCACTTACATATCAATCGCGGCGCAGGCGCTTTCGTCTGTGGTGAAGGTAGTGCGTTGACCGCATCCATCGAAGGCAACCGCGGTATGCCTAGAGTAAAACCGCCGCGTACGGTAGAAAAGGGCCTGTGGGAAAAACCGACGGTTCTAAATAACGTAGAAACGTATGCAAACGTTCCGAAGATCATCCTTTCTGGTGCAGAATGGTTCCGCACCATCGGTACGGAAGGCAGCCCGGGAACAAAGACCTTCTCCCTGACCGGCGCGATCGAGAACACTGGTCTGGTGGAAGTACCTATGGGTACCAAGCTTCGCGAGATTATCTACGATATCGGCGGCGGCTTAAAGAGCGGCGCTGCGTTTAAAGGCGTGCAGATCGGCGGACCTTCCGGCGGCTGTCTGGTAGAGGAGCATCTGGACGCAGTCCTGGATTTTGATTCCGTAAAGAAATTTGATGCGATTATGGGTTCCGGCGGTCTGGTAGTTATGGATGAAAATACCTGTATGGTAGAAGTAGCCCGTTTCTTCATGAGCTTTACTCAGAGAGAATCCTGTGGAAAATGTGTTCCCTGCCGCGAGGGTACTAAGCGTATGCTGGAGATCCTGGAGAAGATTGTAGCCGGTAAGGGTGAGATGGAAGATTTGGATCGTCTGGAAGAGCTGGCGACGATGGTAAAGAGTATGGCGCTTTGCGGTCTTGGCAAGAGTGCGCCGCTTCCGGTTATCAGTACCCTGAAGCGTTTCCGTGACGAATACGAGGAGCATATCGTACAGAAGAAATGTCGTGCGAAGGTTTGTACCGCTCTTCGGCAGTTCCACATCAATGCAGAATTCTGTAAGGGCTGCGGCAAATGTGCGAAGAATTGTCCGGCCGGCGCTATTTTCGGAAAAGCAAAACATCCGTATGTCATTAACAACGATTTGTGTATCAAGTGCGGCGCCTGCAAGGATAACTGTAACTTTGATGCCATCTACGTGGAAGCATAGAAAGGGGATTCGTTATGGGATATATGACAATAGACGGTAGAAAAGTAGAATTTACCGATGAAAAGAATGTCCTTTCTGTTATCAGAAAGGCGGGCATTAATATACCGACACTGTGTTACCATTCTGAGCTTTCCACTTTTGGAGCCTGCCGCCTCTGTACGGTAGAAGACAATCGTGGAAAAACCTTCGCTTCTTGTTCGGAGGAGCCCAGGGACGGCATGGTAATCTATACCAATACCGGAAAACTGAAAAAATATCGGAAGATGATCGTAGAGCTGCTTCTGGCGGCGCATTGCAGAGATTGTACAACCTGCGTAGAGAGCGGCGTTACCTGCGTGCTGCAGAGCTTGGCTCTGCGGATGGGCATTCAGGAAGTACGCTTCGAAAATACGAGAGAAATCCGTCCGCTGGATATGACTTCTCCGTCCATCGTTCGAGATCCGAATAAATGTATTCTGTGCGGCAATTGCGTTCGTGCCTGCGAGGAGCTGCAGGGCATCGGCGCGTTAGGCTTTGCGTATCGTGGAACAGAAGCGATGGTAATGCCGGAATTTGACAAGAAGATTAACGAAACCCTCTGCGTAAACTGCGGCCAGTGTCGTGTATTCTGCCCGACGGGCGCTATTTCCATTCGCACGAATATTGATGAAGTATGGGACGCTCTGGCAGATCCGAATGTGCGCGTAGTAGCGCAGATCGCTCCCGCCGTACGTGTGGCCGTAGGGGATAATTACGGCGTTCCCAAGGGTAGAAGCGTAATGGGTAAGATTGTCAATGCCCTGCATCGGATGGGCTTCGATGAAGTATACGATACGACTTTCAGCGCGGACCTTACGATTATGGAAGAAACCGCAGAATTTTTGGACAGAGTACAAAACGGCGGAAAACTGCCGCTTCTGACCTCCTGCTGCCCAGCTTGGGTGAAATTTGTCACAGATCAGTTCCAGGATTTCGTGCCGAATATTTCCACCTGCCGTTCTCCACAGGGCATGCTGTCCGCAGTTATTAAAGAACATTTCCGTGATCCGGCGAATAATCCGGACGGTAGGAAAACCGTTGTAGTATCCTTTATGCCCTGTACTGCTAAGAAGATGGAGGCAGAGCGTCCCAACAGCTATACCAAGGGAGAGAAGGATACGGATATCGTTATTACGACGACGGAATTGATCCGTATGATCGATAATAACGGCTATGATTTCGGCATGTTAGAGCCAGAAGCCTGCGATACGCCCTTTGGCCTTGGTTCCGGCGGCGGCGTGATCTTCGGTGTAACCGGCGGCGTAACAGAAGCTGTCCTTAGAAGATTAAGCCCGGATCATACAAAGGCTTCGATGGAGAGCATCGCGGAATCCGGCGTCAGAGGTATGGATGGAATCAAAGAATTCTCTGTTCCGTACAATGGCATTGACGTGAAGATCTGCGTAGTGAACGGCTTGGCGAACGCTCGGGCGGTGATGGATAAGGTACGCGCCGGAGAGGCCGAGTATCATTTGATCGAAGTTATGGCTTGTCGTCGAGGCTGTATTATGGGCGGAGGACAGCCCGCAGGCGCCGGCGACCGCACGAAAGCGGCCAGAGCTCAGGGTCTGTACAATGCGGATAATACGACGATCATCAAGAAATCCGATGAGAACCCGCTGGTTATCGATCTGTACAATGGCATGCTCAAAGACAAAGCCCATGAATTGCTTCATGTAGAAGGCTATTGATGCACAATAAAACAGAATAAAATCTATAAAGGACAGGCCCGGGTGCAATATCCCGGGCCTGTTTTCGAGCCGTGCGATCAGAGTGATAAAAGAAAAATGGAAATTCTATACTATTCCTTACTTTTTCATGGTAGAATAAAACTATCGAAAAAATGAAAAGGATTTGGAATTCTGTATGGACTGGCTGATAAAGGGAATGCTGACGGCTTTTTGGTTCCTGGCGGCGCCATGGGCAGCGGGCATGTTGGTTTTAAGAAAAAGAGAAGATTGTACGGCGGGCGAGTGCATCTGCGTAGGGGCCGTCTGCCTTTTTACGCTGATGGAGGCGCTGACGCTGCC
>CAOJIB010000112.1 GCA_948436455.1 uncultured Blautia sp. | reverse complement strand
GTAGTAGATGAGAGCGACATCGACCAGAAAGCGGCGGACGCCCGGTTTACCACAGATATGAATATGATCTGGACGTTCCCGTCAGGCAGCAAGGTATCCAATAACGCCGAGATCGGGAATTCTGCCAGCAATCTCTACGACTGCTACTTCGAGGTCTACCTCGACGACGAGGAGCGGACGCTGCTCTACAGTTCACCGGTACTCCCCGTAGGGAAACGGCTGGATAAACTGGAGCTGAATCAGACGTTGCCGGACGGCACCTACGACGCGATCTGCACCTATTACATCTTGGACGATGAGGATCCGGATAGGGAGCTGGGGAATGTCTCCTTCGCCGTCACGTTGATGTTTATGAAGGGATAACGGCAACTACGCAGGTATATACATGGGCGAGAGCCAATAAGAAGGCAGATATTTATTGGTTCGCCTGTGATATGCATAAATTAAGAGGAAAAAATATTTTAGGAGGTATGGTATTATGAAATCTAAAATGGCAAAAGCCACAGCGATCGTGCTGGCAATGACTATGTGCGCGCCGGTATCGGCGTTTGCAGCAGACGCCCCCAAGACAATAACGGGTACTGCCACAGGAGATATTACAACATCTTTTGATGTGTATTCCCCGAAACTGACAGTTAATGTTCCGGTAAATGCAAACATTCAGATAAATCCGCTGGCAAAGGATTCTCCTACAAAACTTGCGGAATTTGCAGTTGCATCGAATAGCTTAGATATTATTAATGCATCCGTAGACGCATCTGAGTCAGGAAAGGAAGTAGGGATTCCTGTAAATGCAACAATTACTGCTTCCATTAAATCTAAGAAGGCAGGTGTTGTAACCGCATATAATAATTTTACCGCGGATAATGCGTCTACCCTAAAGAAGATTAAATTAAATCTTGAAGAAGGAACAGGAACCGCAGCTACAGCTGAAGGCGGGAAATATGAGGCTGATGGTTCATTTTCTGCGACATCCTATACCATAGGCACGGAAGCAACATATGCTGGTACGAAAATCGTGCCGATTACACAATATGGTTCTTTAGTTTCTTTGGATATTGCTGCACCAGAGGGAGATAAAACCAATGGTTTAGGAGACGCGGGAGATGTAATTCCATCAGTAGCTTCTGTTGCTGTTACGGGTACAGCAAATTTAGGTGCGACCTGGGAAAAGGATGATATTACAGTAGAGATGAAGTATAGTATACAAGCCAGCAATGGACGGAATCTCGTGGCTCCAACAATAACTGCTGCACCGACATGGAAAAAGGGCGGCAATGATGTGACGATTACCGTTGCTAATGTAGGTAGTGCCGAGGTAGCAGGTATGGCTCTTCATAATGATGAAGTAGGTTATGGAGAATTTGGTACTGATGTACAGTTTGCGGATGGTGATTATACAGCATCCGTTGCAACGAATGGTACTGCCACAATTACGATTCCCAAAGATAGTGTGTTCTTAGAGGCGCTTGCAGCAGAAGACTTTATTGACAAAGCCCAGGATCTGGTTATTGCATTGTCTGACGGTCGTGTAGTGGTAACAACTTTAACAGTAAGCAGCAAGTAAAAAAGTTTTAAGGTACATGTAAAAGTAAATAATGTTTGGATAGATGTTTCTGCCGCATCTAAAAACCCACTCCACCCATATTGGTGGAGTGGGTTTTGTCCAGATAACTTTTCCATTGCCCGAGGAGAGATAGAATGCGACGAAAAATGGCGTTTGCCTTTTTGGTGATTCTGCTACAATGCAGTATCGTTTCGGCTGCCGGAATCGTTCCCGAAGAAGAGGCAACCGATGTCAAATCGGGGATTTCAGAGGATGGCGGCAGTGCGGATATTCCGGATGGCAATTCCGCAGAAGAACCGCAGGAACCGATTGTGCCGACCATAACAGAAGAACCAAGAAACAAAGAAATTCCAAGTGGAGAAACCGAAGAATTAAAGAAACCGGCCGCCGTATACAAAGTTTCCCTTCCCACTAGTACGAAAGCATACTTGGATCCAGAAAACTTAAGCGGTAAAGGGGAGATTTTTTCAGAAGAATATAAAGTAGAAAATTATGGCAATACAGATATTGCTATTCAGATAAAAAACATCGAAGTCTATTACTGGGGAACCGAGGATATTTACGAATTCACCGAGGATACGACGGACATTTCCTCAGAGAAGGTTTCTGCGGATTTCCAGATAGAAGGATTCCAGGCCGAGGATTCCCACCCGGCCGGCGTGAAGCGATTAAACGTAGATATCGTCTGGCAAAATGAAAGCGAACGCAGCCGAACAGTGCTGGACGTCACCGAAGGCGCGCCGGAGGAATATGTTCTTTCCTTGAAAGCTTCTAGCTATGACGGTGAAGGGAATTTTATCGAGTTAAATCCGGGCAGTACCGGCAGCTTTTATTTTACTGGTACATTGGACGCCGATCCAGGCGTCGACTGGAGTGATGGAGAAGTGACGGTGCATTTCGATTACGAAATTGTATCTATGGAACCTGCTGCGGACGTGCCGGAAGAAGACTTTGTGAATACGGCCGAAGAAGAATTACCGGAAGAAATTCCGGAAACAGAAACTCCTGTGGCAGATAAAGAAGAAAAACTGGTGGAAGGTACGGATCCTTTTGAAAACCTGGAAGAAGAAATAGAAAAACCAGAAGAAGGATTGCCGGAGAAAAGTACACCAGAACCGGCCTTACAGCCGGAACGGGAGCCACAAGAGGAATCGTAAAAGAGGACAGGGGGAACAAGATATGGCAGAAGTGATTATCGATTATCTGGAGCAAAGCGCGGACAAATATCCTAAAAAGCCCGCGTATATTGATCAATACGAATCTGTTACGTATGAAGAATTGCGAGATCGGACTTACAAGATTGCCTGTCAGTTGATTCGCAGAGGCTATGAAAAAAGCCCGATTGCAATCTATGTAGAAAAAAGTGTTCAATGCATTGCAATGATGTTGGGCGTCTTATACAGTGGGAACTTTTATACGGTGCTGGACGTGGACATGCCACCGGGAAAAATAAAAAAAATCCTGTCGGTATTTTCGCCAGTCGGAGTGATTGTTGACAAGAAATATAGAAAGCAGTTAGAAGAAATAAAAGAACAATACGACTTTTTGTCCGGTGAAGATTTATTGGTGAAAGGTCATGATTCCAGTCTGTTGGAAGAAAAAAGAAAACATATGCGGCCGACAGATTTGTCACAAGTTGTTTTTACTTCTGGTTCAACAGGTATGGCAAAAGGGGTAATGCTCTCTCATAGTGGTATTATAAGTTTGATGGAATCAAAAACAAAATATTTTAGATATAATGAATCAGATATATTTGCGAATCAATTTCCTTTTCATTTTGTAGCGCACCTCGAAGATATCTTTTGTACACTAAAAACTGGAGCGACTGATTATATTATTCCAAAAGAATTATTCTTTTCTCCAAAACATCTTATCAAGTTTATTGAAGAAAAGAAAGTTACAATTCTTTTTTGGGCTTCACCCGCATTGTGTTTGGTTGCAAAATATGGTGCATTGTCAAATATTACTTTGCCCCATGTGCGTATGGTAGCCTTTGGCGGAGAGGTGATGTCGACGAAATATCTTCACTTTTGGAAAAAGGCATTGCCTAAAATAGATTTTTTCAATGTATATGGTTCCAGTGAAACAGGCAGTGGGGTTTTGTGTTATAAAGTAAATCGTGTATTTAGAAATCAAGATAGTTTGCCACTAGGATTTCCGATAGGAGAAACGGACATTTTTATAATCGATGAAAATGGAAAAAGCGGCCAAATGGAGGGTGAACTTTGTGTAAAAAGTAAGCAGCTCGCAGTGGGATATTATAAGAACGCGGAGGAAACGGCAAAGAAATTTGTTCAAATGCGTGATAAATCTGGGCAGGAAGTAACTGTTTTTAAAACAGGGGATCTTGTGAAATATAATGAATACGGGGAATTAGTCTATCTGGGAAGAAAGGACTTCCAATTCAAAAGACATGGATACCGTATCGAGCCGGGAGAAATTGAATATGCGGTGAATGCGTTGGAGGGAATCAAAGACGCGGCATGCGTATATGACCGGCAAAAAGAAAAGATTATTTTATTTTATAGTGGCGATATAGATGACGGGGATTTAAGAAAATCGGTGAAGAAAACAGTACCGCATTATATGCTTCCGGATATTTATATTCGGTTGGGAGAAATCCCGAGAAATGTAAATCGGAAGATCGATAGAGAAAAGCTGCGCATGCTGTATGAAGAAAATGGTTTCCAATAATACATTGTAATGCGATTATAAAAAGTTTGGCAGGAGAGAGATGAAAACAAATAAAGAAGAAATCAGGAAAGTCCTCCAAATTGTAAAAGGGAAAGATTTTTCGGAAGATCACGACTTGATATCCGGCGGTTGCCTGGACTCGTTCGAATTGCTTATGCTCATTCAGAAATTAGAAGATTATTTCCAGATCTGCATCCCGTTAGAATGGATCAGTCCGGAGGAATTTAACAGTATCGATTCCATATATGAAGTGATACAAAAAGCCGCTGGCCAGAATGCATAAGAGAGTGGCAGAAAAAATATCTATACGTTTTAAAGGGGAATCATCATGGTAACTGTGACTAATAACACAAAAGATTTTATAGAGAATCAAACGGAAGAATTATTTATGTATGGCGCAGGGAATTCGGGCTATTGGATTGGCCACTACTTAAACCGCTGCGGGATTGAATTTTCCGGATACATCGATAGCTATGAAAAATACCGTGGCGCACTATGCCAGGGAAAGCCGATATATCAGCCACAGAAATTAAGTGAATATAGAGGGAAAAGTATCCGTTTGATCATATCCCCCAGGCTTTACGAGACGGTTTTAAGCGATCTTTTGTTTAGTGAACGAAAATATGGGTTTCATGCATTGTGCCTGGTGCCGCGATATATGCATTTTAATTTACATAAAGAGGTGTATGACATTAATGCCTTTCTTGGATATTTCAGGAAACGCTTGTATGGAAAAGATACACCTACAATTATTAGTAATGACTGTGTGGGGGGGGAAATCTACCGTTTGATGGATATGCCGATGCTTTCGCCTACGGTAAATACCTATATTGCTGCCGAAGACTTTCAGAAGATTTGTGAGGAGCCAGAAAAATATTTTTCCATAGAGGGGAAAGACTTTTTTTATAATATTCTGCCGATTGGTGATGAGCCGGGAGATTGTAAAATGAGACTGCCAGCTATGAAAATAGAGGATATTACTGTTACTTTTGTACATACAAATGGAAGAACCACGGAGTTAGTGAATCGATGGAATATGATGAGAAAAAGGATTAATTGGGAGAATATAATTTATGCTTTCCGAACCACTCGCAGAGCGTCATCCAAAGATTTTGTACAGTTTTTTTCGAAGTTGCCACAGAAGCATCTGCTCATGAATTATGGGATAAACGGGGTTACTTATAAGGATATGGATCAACTATTTTTTGTAGAGGATATTTTTGGGATAGATCGGGCTATTGAGAATGATTTTGACCTTCTGGGCTGGTTAAATCAAGAGGAAAGTGAAGAAGCGGGATCATGAAAAAACTTCGGTGCAGAGACTGGATGGATACGGAAGATTCTATATGGATCGTTTCGCAGGAATATAACACCCTGTTACATATAGACAAAAGTACAAAAACAGCGAGAGCAGAGGTATTTTTTAAAAAATATCTCGCGTGTGAAGCGGGATGGTGTTACGGATCCGGTGTTTTATCCGGGGACTATATTGTATGTATCCCGCTTGCAGCAAAGGACATTGCCATATATTCTTTGCGCGATAAAAGCATATGCTACATTTCTTTGAAAGCCCCTGGGCGGATTTATAAGGAAATATATAATCCGGTCTTTAAATTTTTTCGGGGATGTGCGTATGGCGATTATGTATTGATTTTTAGTGCAAGTTACCCGACTTTGATCCATCTAAATCTGAAAACAAAAAAGGCAGATTACATATGCGACTGGGCGATGGAGGCAGAATCCCATATATTGCCCGGATATAGTTTCTTTTATTTTGGCGATGGCTATGTACGGGTAGAAGAAAATCTGTTTCTTCCTCTGAATTGCTGCGGCGCTTTTTTACAGGTGGAATTAGAAACATTGCAGTGCCGCTTGGTTTTCCCCCCGGCCGAGCTGGACGGCATAGAAGGCGTAACGCAGATAGAAGATATACTCTGTTTTATTGGAAGAAAAGAGGATCTCTATTATTTATGTCTATGGCGTCCGGATACGGATAAGTTGCAAGCGTTGCAAATTCCCCATCAAGGAAGAAGTTTTTTATGGATTTCATTTTCAAACCCGATCTATTGGAAATCAAAGGTATATCTGGCGCCGCAAACGGCGGATCACTTTTATGTGGCGGACTTAAAAAGTGGAGAAATCTGTATAGAAAAACACTTGGATAAGATGCTTTCCGAATGCCCGAAAAACCTACAGGATGTGAAGGTTGGCGCGGTAAAACAGAGAGGGAATGAGGTTACGTTCAATACCTGGTGGGATTACAAATGGCACAAATATAACTTGGATACATGGGAATGGGAGGACTTTGAAATACAGAGTGAGGATTACACACAATGTTACCAGAAAGAATTGTGCCATAAACTGGTAGAGGAAGGAAATGTTATTATAGAAAATACTATACCAATTTCAACCTTTCTGGCTGAAATTAAGAATAAGGGATAGCTGCACAGCAAGCAGAAGATGGAAAGTAAATGTATACAAAACAATGGAGAGAGTTATGGAATACATCATCGTACAAGCCGGCGGAAAGGGCAGCCGGCTAGGGTATCTGACGAAAAATAAACCGAAAGCCTTAACGCCGGTGGAAAATCTGCCGATGCTATTCCATCTGTTCCGGAAATATCCGGACAAGCGTTTTATTATTATTGCGGATTATCAAAGGGAAGTACTGCGGGAATACCTAAGTGCCTTTGCCCAGGTAAAATACCGTCTGGTGGACGCGGACGGAACCGGCACCTGCGCGGGCATCCGGCAGGCGTTGTCCCTGCTGCCGGAAGGAGAGCCGTTCCTACTGATCTGGTCGGACCTGATCCTGCCGGAAGGCTTCCATCTGCCCGATGTTTACGAAAATGGCGGCGACGTCTCTAGAGATTACATAGGGATTTCCACCACGTTTCCCTGTCGATGGAGCTATATAGATGGAAAGCTTGTGGAGGAGGCTTCTAGCGTCCACGGTGTGGCGGGCTTTTTCCTCTTTACCGAGAAAGAGAAGCTAAAGGATGTGCCAAAAAGCGGCGAACTGGTACGCTGGATGCAGCAAAGCGGCCGGACCTTTGAAGAAATCAGCCTGGCGGGGACGCGGGAATTCGGCCTGCTTAAGGAATATGAGAAACTGGGGAAGGAAAAATGTCGCCCTTTTAACCGTATTGCCATCGAAGGTAATACGTTGACAAAAGAGCCGCTGGACGCCCAGGGAGAAACGCTGGCCCGACGCGAGCGCGCCTGGTATGAAAAAGCACGGCAGTGCGGGATTACGCAGATTCCCCGCATCTATCGGGAAGAACCGCTGCAAATGGAGTATATACAAGGGAAAAACCTGTACGAATGCCAGCTGTCCCACGAAGAAAAAAGCCGGATTCTGGAAAAGACCGTGGACGCGCTGCACCAGCTGCACCAAGCGGATACGATTCCGGTAGACACCTTTAGTATGCAGGAAGCGTATTTTTCTAAAACCATGAACCGGCTGGAAAAGGTTCGGGATCTGCTGCCCTTTGCCGAAAGGGAGCGGATCCGGGTGAACGGGAAGGACTGCCGGAATATCTTTTTCCATAAGCGGGATCTGGAAAAGAAACTGGAAGGGCTGCGCTGTGACCGCTTTTCGTTCATTCACGGAGACTGCACGTTTTCCAATCTGAT
>CAOJIB010000111.1 GCA_948436455.1 uncultured Blautia sp. | reverse complement strand
CGAAAGAGGCATAAGGAGACGCGCATGGGAATGATCAAAGCCAGCCGCTTGGGCTATGCATATGTGAAATACGAAGAAGACGGAAGCCCCAAGGAGATTAGCCGCGCCGTAGATCAGGTGGATCTGGATATAAAGGAAGGCGACTTTATTGCGATTCTGGGCCATAATGGCAGTGGGAAATCCACGCTGGCAAAGCATATGAACGCCCTTTTGCTGCCCACGGAAGGGGCGTTGTGGGTAGACGGCCAGGACACGGCGAAGGAACCGGAGCTTTGGAAAATCCGCCAGAAAGCCGGGATGGTCTTTCAGAATCCAGACAATCAGATTATCGGGACGGTCGTGGAAGAAGACGTGGGTTTTGGCCCGGAAAACATGGGCGTTCCTACGAAAGAGATTTGGGAGAGGGTAGAGGACAGCCTGCGTAAAGTCGGTATGCTCTCCTATCGTCATCATTCGCCAAATAAGCTTTCCGGCGGGCAGAAGCAGCGGGTAGCCATCGCCGGTGTGGTGGCCATGCATCCTCGATGCATTATTCTGGACGAGCCGACGGCTATGTTGGATCCCAGCGGCCGTCGGGAAGTGCTGCAGGCAGTGCGGGAATTGAATCGGTCGGAGGGAGTGACGGTCATTTTGATCACTCACTACATGGAAGAAGTGATCCATGCGGATAGAGTTTTTGTAATGGAAAAAGGCCGAATCGTGTTGGAAGGTACGCCAAAAGAAGTCTTTTCCCGGGTAGAGGAGCTGAAAAAGTATCGGCTGGACGTGCCCCAGGTCACTTTGCTGGCGGACGAGCTGCAAAAGGCCGGCGTCAAGCTTCCCAAGGGGATTCTGACCACAGAGGAATTGGTGAAGGAATTATGTCCATAGAATTAAAAAACGTGACGTATACGTATAGTCCGGGAACCGCCTATGAGATCCATGCGCTTTCGCAGGTCAATCTTACGATCCCCGACGGGGAATTCATCGGTGTTATCGGCCATACGGGCAGCGGAAAATCTACGCTGATCCAGCATTTCAACGGTCTTATGAAGCCCACAGAGGGCGAAGTGCTGTACAACGGCGAAAATATCTGGCGGGAAAGCTATCCGCTTGGGAAGCTGCGCAGCCAGGTGGGGCTAGTCTTCCAGTATCCGGAACATCAGCTTTTTGAGACGGATGTGCTTACCGATGTCTGCTTTGGCCCTAAGAACCAGGGGCTTTCCGAGGAGGAGGCTAGAAAGCAGGCGGCGTCGGCGCTGGCACTTGTGGGAATGGGAGAGGCGTATTACCAGAAATCCCCCTTCGAGCTTTCCGGCGGGCAGAAAAAGCGGGTGGCCATTGCCGGCGTGCTGGCGATGAATCCCAAGATCCTGGTGCTGGACGAGCCGACGGCGGGACTGGATCCGAAGGGCCGGGACGAGATTTTGGAGCAGATATCCCGGCTGCATAAGGAGCGGGGCATCAGCATTGTGCTGGTATCCCATAGTATGGAGGATATCGCCCGCTATGTCCAGCGGATTATTGTGATGGATCAAGGCCGGGTCGCTTTTAACGATGCGCCAAGAGAAATCTTTTCCCACTATAAGGAGCTGGAGGCGATGGGCCTTAGCGCCCCGCAGATTACCTATATCCTGCAGGCGCTGCGGGAAAAGGGGCTGGATGTGGATCTCCGGGCGATGACCGTGGAGGAAGCGAAGGAAAGCATCCTGGAGGCTTTGCAGAAGCGGCGGCTAGGGGAGGACGGCAGATGATTCGAGATATTACATTGGGGCAGTATTATCCGGCCAAGTCGATCCTGCATAAGCTGGATCCCCGGATGAAATTTTTGGGAACGCTGGCGTTTCTGGCCTCTGTCTTTTTGTTCCATACGCTGCCAGGGTACGGGGTTCTGACTGTATTTTTGGTGAGCGTCATCGCTTTGTCCAAAGTGCCTGTGCGTTTTTTGTTTAAGGGCTTAAAGCCAATTTTTTTTATTTTACTGATTACTGTTTTTTTTAATATTCTTCTGACGCCGGGCGAGGTACTCTGGCAGTGGGGAATTCTGCGAATTACCCGGGAAGGGCTTTGGCAGGCGGGACGCATGATGCTGCGCCTGATCTATCTGGTGATTGGCTCGTCCATTATGACGCTGACCACAACGCCAAATCAGCTCACCGACGCTCTGGAACGATTGTTAAACCCGCTGCGCGTGTTTCATGTGCCGGTTCACGAGGTGGCGATGATGATGTCCATCGCCCTGCGCTTTATTCCGATCCTTTTGGAGGAGACGGATAAAATCATGAAAGCACAGATGGCCCGGGGCGCCGATTTTGAAAGTGGAAATCTGCTGCAAAGGGCGAAAAATATGGTGCCGCTTTTAGTACCGCTCTTTATTTCGGCCTTTCAGCGGGCCAATGATCTGGCGATGGCGATGGAGGCCCGCTGCTATCACGGCGGCGGTATGCGGACGCAGATGAAGCCGCTGCGGTATCAGCGTCGGGATTTCTTGGCCTATGGAATCGTCGTTGTATATCTGGGGATCGGCATTGCTTTTCGTGTTTTGAAAATCTAGGAAAACGGTCGTAGGAGAAGGTATGAAACGTATAGGATTGATTGTGGCGTACGACGGGACGAATTATTGCGGTTGGCAGGTGCAGCCTAATGGAGTGACGATTCAGGGGGAATTAAACCGGTGTCTTTCCCAGCTTTTGGGAACGGAGATTGAGACGATGGGAGCCAGCCGGACCGATGCGGGCGTCCATGCGATGGGAAACGTAGCCGTTTTTGACACAGGCGCCCGGATGCCTGGAGAGAAATTTTCCTATGCTTTGAATCAGCGGCTGCCCCAGGATATCCGTATTCAGCTTTCCGAGGAGGTACCGGCCAACTTTCATCCTCGTTACTGCAAAAGTGAAAAGACTTATGAATATCGGATTTTGAACCGGAAATTTCCCATTCCCACTGAACGGTTGTATTCGCATTTTTATCATTATCCGCTGGATGTGGAAAAAATGCGGACGGCTACGTCTTTTTTGGTGGGCGAGCACGATTTCGCCAGCTTTTGCGGCGCCGGCGCGCAGGTCAAAAGCACGGTGCGCGTGATAACGTCACTGTCTGTGGAACGGTACGAGGATATGATTACGATCCGGGTGACCGGGCTGGGTTTTCTCTATAATATGGTTCGGATCATTGCCGGCACGCTGCTGGAAATCGGAAACGGCCAGTATCCGCCGGATGCGATGCGGGAAATCTTGCTTTCCCGTGACCGGGAAGCGGCGGGGCCAACGGCGCCGGCCTGTGGATTGACGCTTCTGGGCATTCGGTTTTTTTGAGCCGCCCTTTGTGGGCGGCTCAGACTGTAGACAAAATAAATTTTTGTCATGGGTGCTCGAGGGCTACGCCCTCGAACTAGAATCGAACAGGCAAAATTCATTTCTGCCTGTTCGCAAAAATCCCGATTTGTAGGGGCTTTAGCCCTTGCACGAGCAAATCGGGATTTTATCCGCAAGTATTTTACCAGAGTGGCGACTTTGTCGACACTCTAAGCCGCCTCTTGTAGGCGGTTTTTTGCATAATGGGAGGAATGGGAAGCAAAAAGTGCTTTAAATTTGACGCAGGAGTGCTATAATACATTCATATATAGAGACAAAAATACAAAAAATGATAAAAAGAAAAGCCTAAGCGGCCGGATTTTGGAGGGTACCATGCAAATTATCATTGTCGGATGCGGAAAAGTTGGCAAGACATTGGCGGAGCAGCTCGATCGGGAGGGGCACAATATTGTACTGGTCGACATTTCCGCTTCCAAGCTTGCGGACGCATCCAATGCGTTTGACGTTATGGGAGTCGTAGGAAACGGGGCCAGCTTTACCGTCCAGAAGGAAGCGGGCGTGGAGGATGCCGATCTGCTGATCGCGGTGACCGGAGCGGACGAATTAAACCTCTTATGTTGCCTGATTGCGAAAAAGGCTGGGAAATGCCATACGATCGCGCGGGTGCGCAATCCGCTGTACAATGCGGAGAGCAGCTTTTTAAAGGAGCAGCTTGGCCTGTCCATGATTATTAATCCGGAGCTGGCGGCCGCCATGGAGATTTTTAAGCTTTTGCGTTTTCCGTCGGCGATGAAAATTGATACCTTTGCCAAGGGGAAGGTAGAGCTTTTGAAATTCAAGGTCAAGCCGGAATTAAAGATCGACGGCTGGCAGGTTTCTTGGCTTGTCGTCCGTCTAAAGTGTAATATTCTGGTTTGCGGCGTGGAGCGAAATGAAAAAATTACGATTCCCAACGGAAATTTTATTTTGCAAAACGGCGATACGGTGACGATCTTGGCAACGCCCAAGCAGGCGCAGGAATTTTTCAAAAAAATCGGGATCAAGACCCATCAGGTTCGGAATACGCTGATCGTTGGCGGTGGTACCATCGGCTATTATCTGGCCAAGCAGCTTTTGGATATTAAGATTCCGGTGCGTATCATTGAGAGTAATAAAACCCGCTGCGAGGCCCTTAGCGAGCTTCTGCCGGAGGCGATGGTGATTCACGGGGACGGAACCAATCAGGAATTGCTTTTCCGGGAAGGCCTAAAGCAGGCGGAATCTCTGGTGGCGATTACAAATATGGACGAGGAGAATCTGCTGCTATCTTTATTTGCGCAGAAGCATTCTCGGGCGAAGACCATCGCCAAGGTGAACCGGATTACCTTTAATGACGTCATTGATTCCCTGGATATCGGCAGCGTGGTCTATCCGAAAAATATTACGGCCGATTGTATTACTCAGTATGTCCGGGGCATGCAGAATTCCATGGGCAGCAATGTGGAAACGCTGTATAAGATCCTGGAAAATCAGGCGGAGGCGCTGGAATTTGCTATTCGCGACCATTCTCCGGTGGTAGATGTGCCGATTATGGAGCTGAACTTAAAGGAAAATCTGCTGATTTCCTGTATTACCCACCAGGGAAATATTATGATTCCCCGAGGGCAGGATCGAATCCATGTCGGCGACCGGGTGGTAGTAGTGACGACGCAAAGCCGTTTGCATGATATTCGTGATATTCTAAAGAGGTAGGTAGTATGAACGGTTCGATCATTCTTTACATTCTCGGAGTGATTCTCAATGTAGAAGCCATCCTGATGGTGTTGCCCTGCATTGTGGCGCTGGTGTACGGGGAGCCGGAGCTTTGGGCGTTCCTGTTTACAATGACGCTGTGTCTGGTGGTGGGCGTGCCGCTGTCCATCTGGCGGGGACGTCATAAGCGGGCGTTCTATACCCGGGAAGGCTTTGTGGCCGTGGCCTTGAGCTGGATTATTTTAAGCTTTATGGGCGCGCTGCCTTTTGTATTTTCCGGTGCGATCCCACACCTGATCGATGCGGTTTTTGAAGCGGTTTCCGGCTTTACGACCACTGGCGCCAGCATTCTGCCAGAGGTGGAATCGCTGCCCAGGTGCGTTCTTTTCTGGCGGAGCTTTACCCATTGGATCGGCGGCATGGGCGTGCTGGTGCTGATCCTTTCAATCCTGCCTTTGGCTGGCGGCTATAATATGAGCCTGATGAAGGCGGAAAGCCCGGGGCCTTCGGTGAGCAAGCTGGTGCCGAGGGTGCGTTCTACGGCGAAGATCCTCTACGGCATGTATCTTCTGATCACGGTAATTCAGTTTTTGTTTCTTTTAGTAGGGAAAATGCCTGTATTTGAAGCGCTGACGACCGCTTTTGGGACGGCGGGGACGGGCGGCTTTGGCGTAAAGAACGACAGTATGGCCAGCTATTCCCCCTATCTGCAGAATGTGGTTACTATCTTTATGATTCTGTTTGGCGTGAATTTTAACGCATATTTTTTTATTTTTACGAAGCGGCCGAAGCAGATTTTCAAAATGGAGGAGCTGCGGTATTACTTGGGAATTATTGCGGCTGCGATCGTAGTCATTGCTTTTAATATACGGAGTTTTTTCCCCACACTTGGCAAGGCGTTTCAGCAGGCGGCTTTCCAGGTCGCGTCCATCATCACGACGACGGGCTTTGCGACAACGGACTTTGATCTCTGGCCGGCGGTCTCCAAGACGATTCTGGTCATGCTGATGTTCGTGGGCGCCTGCGCGGGCAGCACCGGCGGAGGCATCAAAGTTTCTCGGCTGGTGATTCTTTTAAAGACGATCAAAAAAGAAATTTCGCTGTTTTTGCATCCACAGAGTGTGAAGAAGATCAATATGGACGGAAAATCCATTGGCGATGAAGTGGTGAATTCTGTCAATGTTTTTATTATCACATATTTTATCATTTTTTCTTTTTCCGTACTGCTGATGGGATTTGACGAGCTGGATTTGGTTACGAATTTCACGGCGGTGGCCGCCACGTTAAATAATATCGGCCCGGGCTTTGGACTCGTGGGGCCTACGCAGAATTTCGGCATATTTACCGATAGTTCAAAGCTTATCCTGATCTTTGATATGCTGGCGGGACGATTGGAAATTATTCCGTTGCTGCTGCTCTTTGTGCCGGAAACCTGGAAAAAATTTTAATTCCTATGTGAAAAATTGTTTTGCATAGGAGTTCTTTCTTTGCGCATACTAAGGAGGCAAAAAAGAAGATTGCAGCGGTTGGCAGACGTATGGCGAAGACCGAAGCGTTAGGGCGCTCACAATCTTCTGGATAAAGGAGGTCTGCTTATGGAAAGCAGGGTTACAAGCAGCGTCACCGAATTGCCTCCGTCCTGCAAGTCCGCGCAGGAACGGATGGAAGCCGAGATCGCGAAGGAAGAGCAGGAGTGGACGCAGCCCTTTGAAATAGCCAAGCTGAGTGAAGCCTGCGAGGATAAACTGCGGGAATTCGAACACGAGCTGAATAAACAGGGTTATTGGAACATCGCCTTGGTGGCGTACCAAAAGGACGCGCCCAAAGCCTGAGAAAGGAAAAGCGCCGTACAGCCGACGGATTTTGTTATCGGCTGTGCGGCGTTTTTCAATACTATAGTTTCTGCTGTTCTTTGGAAGCGCACAAATATCCTTTTTGTTGCAGAGCCTGTTCGATCAGGTCCAGCGTTTCGGCCGAATCAGCCAGAATCGTATGGTAATGATAGCCGGAGGTGATGTCCTTTAAGGGCGCGGATTTCCCACTTCGCAGCTTGTCCAGGAATTTCTGGACGTCCAGCCGGGAGGAAATACACAATTCTGCCCGGAGTCTTCCGTAAATTCGGTGGCGGACGGATACATCCTGGGCCGTTCCGCCCAAATCGACGATCGTCTGCAGCTCATCCGCGATTTCTTCACTGGAATGGTATACTTTGATCGTACGGGAGAGCCGGGCGGGGGTTTTTAGCAGATACCCCCGGTTTGTGGAAAGGATTTCGTGGCCTTCGGCTCGAAGCAGGGCCATATCCTGGACGATCACCTGCCGGCTGACGAGAAGGCTTTTCGCTAGGCTGGCGCCGGATAAGGGCGTCTGGGAATTCTGTAGCGTCTGAAGAATGGTATGGCGCCTTTGTGTTCCGTTCATAAAGATCTTCCGCCTTTCTGCTGCTTTTTCCAGGGAGCTTTAACAATTCAGACTGCGTGCAGATTTTTCATGGAAATGTCCAGGATGGGCGCGGAATGTGTCAGCGCGCCGCTGGAGATATAGTCTACGCCAATATCTAAAAGACGTTCGATATTTTCCCGGCTGACGTTGCCGGAGCATTCCGTTTCGGCCCGGCCGTCGATGAGCCGTACGGCTTCCTTCATAATTTCCGGCGTCATATTGTCCAGCATGATAATATCCGCGCCGGCCTCTACGGCTTCTCGCACCATTTCCAGATTTTCCACTTCGATTTCGATTTTTCGGATAAAGGGAGCGTATTCCTTCGCCATTTTGATCGCGTTAGCGACGCTTCCCGCCGCGCCAATATGGTTGTCCTTTAGGAGGATTCCGTCGGAAAGATTGAAGCGGTGATTACAGCCGCCGCCCACCCGTACGGCATATTTTTCGAAGATACGCATATTTGGGGTGGTTTTGCGGGTGTCCAAAAGCTGCGTTTTGCTGCCCGCCAGAAGGGAGGCGATGGAGTGGGTGTAAGTGGCGATGCCGC
>CAOJIB010000110.1 GCA_948436455.1 uncultured Blautia sp. | reverse complement strand
TGAAAATTCATACCTGTTTCATAGGACATACACTGCAGGATATCTCCAGGCTGTAATACATCCAGCATCAGCTCGCTCAAACTGCCCTTGACGAAAAATCCTCCGTCGCTCTGGATAGTCAAAAAAGAATCCCCATCATAGGTACCCGTCACCGGATCGCCCATTTTCACCACGGTGCCATCCACATTACTGGTGATCAATTTTTTCTCCAATTCCCTCTGCAAGCGGGAAATCTTAATATTCGAAGCTTTTATCTGCAGCTCCAGATCCTTGATCAGCTTCTTCTGCTGCTTAATCGCCTCCTCGCGGGTAAGCGCACTGTCTCCGTCATCATATCCACCGTCTCCGTCATCCCACCAGTCGTCATCCCAATCGTCGTCTGGCTCCGGCTCTTCTGTGGGAATGGGCGTTACCACTTGTTCCGGGTCCAATTCCAGCCCGGGCACAGACGCACCCGCCAAAGTAAACTTTCTCTCCTCTTCGGGATCCATCGGCCCTTTAAGCAAACCTCCGTTTTGCACATAATACCCGGTCAGGGAACGGTCGGGCTCCTCTTCATTCAGTCTGTCGTTCTGATGGAATTCCAGACGATACCAATACCCGCCCTCCTTTTCCACCTGCGCGCCTTCGGCGTCATAGCCAGCCATTTCATTCAAAAAGGAGCCTTTGACAACCACTTCGTCATTTTTGCTGCTGCACAAAAAGACATAGGGATCCTCCTTGGTCCCTTCGCCGCTGTAATGTTCCTTTATACTGGTCAACGTCTGATAAAACCAAATTCCATCCTGGGGCTCAGGTGGTTCCGTCGGCGTCGGCGTGGCGGTTCCTTCCACAGTAAAATCTGGCGTTTGGGCATCGCCTTCCGGCGAAAAAGCGGCCACAGATTGGACGCCAACAGACGCCGAAAGACCCCAGAATAAAGGCAGCATCCCTATATGGCCATACGTAATAGCCGTACTCTGGCTTCCATCCTCGCTGGTCGTAACAAGACTTCCCGGATCTTCAGATTCATCCAGATCCTCCGGCTTTTCCGAGTCGCCAAACAACGAGGTGGTAGAAGAGCCGGAATTTCTGTCCGAGTCGGATAACGAATTCTTTCTATCTGACGGCAGCGATGTGCTATCTTCGGAAGTCTCCTCAATCGGTCCTCCGTTTTGCAGGCTCTTCAGCCGAGCCTGGGCCTTTTCCAATTGCTGCTGTTGCTGCTGCCTTGTCATAATATCAATCTCCAGTTCCATTTCCTTTAGCGTCATATCAAAGCGCAGCAGTTGATCGCCCCTCTTTACATGATCGCCTGTCTTTACGTAAGCTTCCGCAATAATAGAATCCTGTTCCAGCTTCACCTTCTGGGTTACGCTGGTTGTGATCCGTCCCTCCATAGTCATCTCTTCGCTGTACATGTACGTAGCTAAATCCTGTACCGGAACAACTAAAATAGTCTGCGCGTTCGCATTTCTCGCTACTAAAATACCGCCCCCTGCCAACGCGCATACCAAAAGAAGCGCTATGGCGCCCAGCAGTATTTTCCTCGTTTTCGTCATCCAGTCACCTCCTTTTCCGTCAGTTCTCCATCCCGGATCAATACGATCCGGGCGGCATGCTCGGCGATCTCCGCATCATGAGTAATCATAAGCACTGTTACACCCTCGTCATTGAGGCTTTGAAACAATTCCATCACCTGCGCGCCGGACCGGCTGTCCAGAGCGCCGGTAGGCTCGTCCGCCAAAAGAATCTTCGGCTGATTGACCATTGCCCGCGCAATCGCGACCCTCTGCATCTGCCCGCCGGAAAGCTGATTGGGCCGAAAATTCACCCGGTCTGCCAGCCCTACTCTTTCCAACGCCAAAAGGGCCCGCTCCCTGCGCTCCTTCTTAGGGGTTCCCGCGTAATTCAACGGCATTTCCACATTTTCCAAAGCGGTCTGCCTGGGCAGCAGATGGAAGCTTTGAAAGACAAAACCGATCTTTGTCAGACGGATATCGGACATTTCATTATCGGAGCAGAGATTCACATCCTGTCCGTCCAGAAGAAAAGTTCCCGAAGTGGCCTTGTCCAGGCAGCCGATAATATTCATCAGCGTAGTTTTCCCGGAGCCGGAAGGCCCCATGATCGCCACGTATTCCCCTTCAGACATGGTAAAGTTGACATCTTTTAATACCGGAACCCGTAGCTTTCCCTGCTGGTATTCCTTAAAAATATTCCGAAGCTCCAGTATCATGGAGACACTCCTTCCTGTACATACTCTTCTTCCATAATATCTTCCGCAAAAGGACCGTCCGGAGAGATCACCTCATTGGCATCCTCCATATCTGGCTCGTCGATCAATTCCATCCCCGGGCCATCCTGGATCAATTCTCCGTTCAGATCTTCTGACAGATCCTCGCCTTCGATGGATTCCACCCCGCCGGTATACGGAATCTGCGCGCCGTCGTTGATCTGCGTGGAAAGTCCTTCTTCTAAAAATTCTGTTGGGAAGGCGATGCAGTCTTCCTGGCTTAGTCCTTCCAAAATCTCGTATTTATCCAGATTTTCATCGTATTCACCCAGTTTGATCTTCTGCTGTATCAATCGATCCTTTTCGTTGGATTTCCATACGTAAGGATCCGTATCTGCATCTACAATATAAAAAGCGTCCAGCCAGAGACCGTCCTTTTCTTCGCTCTGCCCGTAATCCATCTCAATGTACACATGCTGGCCCAGCATCAGGCCGTCGGCATCCTCCAGATTCACATAAAAAGGATAATTGCTAGAGGAGGTCTGATCCTCGTCAGAAGAACTGCTCATACCGCCGATCATATAGACGGAATCCTGAGAGCCGCTGGATATGGGATTTTCCCGATCTACAACGCCCATCGTCCCGCGCCAAGTCTGCCCCTGATCCACACGGGAGCGGATCAGCACCGGAAGCCCCTCTATAATAGACTGAATATTCTGTTCATTTATCGTACCCTTTATCCGGTATGTGCCGGTTCCTAAAATCGTAATAAACGCAGATCCCTCTCCGCCCTCGGAGGTATCGCCTAACAGGCCCTCGTCAAAGGTATCGGAAGACGCGCTGTCCAATTTGCTGCTGTCAATGCTTTTGATTACGCCGTCAATGGAACTGGTCACAGTGATATTGGCGGCGGCGCTCTTTAGCTTCTCAATCTCCTGCGCCTTGCTAGTCTGGGAATACTCGTTTTTCTTGATATCCATCTTCGTCTGCTGAATCTGTATTGTATAGGAAAGCTGGTTATCCTGACTGGCCTCTTTCTTCTCCTTTTCCAAGGTGGAAAGCTGCTCCTGCAGACTCAATACGTCGTTCTGTAATTGTTCCAGTTCCAGCTGCGCCTGCTGGAGATTATCCTGGCTGACGCTGGAATCATAATTGAAAAGAGGTTCGCCGGCCTTTACTTCCTGCCCCACCTCTACAAAAACCTCCTGCACGACTCTGTTGCTCTCCAGCTTTACTTCCACTGTCTCCTGTGGATCTACCACGCCTGCATAGCGGTTCTGCGTTCCGGAAGCCGTCTTCGTCAGGGAGCTGACGGTGGAAACATAGACCACGTCCTCCCCATTCTTCGCGCCTCCCTCTCCGGTACTCAGAAAATGCCACAAAAGCCCGCCGACTAAGCCGACGATAACCACTATCCCCCCTATAATGGCAATTCGTTTTTTCATAATCCTTTTATGTCCTCCTATTTTTAAATAGCGTAATTCTCTCTCTTTTCAAAAACCTGTCCCACTTCTATATTCAGAGTAGATCACTGGTATTATATCAAACTCGGCTACAAAAAAAAAGGAGAATATTCATTCTATGAATTTGTTTCACATTTTCGTCATATTTTTGTAACATCTTTTGATCACAATTATTCATAGACAACCGACGCATTTTAAGCTATAATTTTTCTAAATCTACACAGAAATCCTGCCGCTGGCAGCTTTTTTGTATACTATAAGATCCAAAATCTGCTATATACAACTGTACATCACAACTTCAGGAGGATTTTTCAAAACACAAACGGCCCCTGCGCTGACTAAAAGTGGAGAGATTTCCAGCAGTACCACCAACGACAAAGGAGGATAAACTATGTTCTGCCCAATGTGCGGTAAACAGGTAAAAGACGGCGCACGGTTCTGCCCTTATTGCGGTTCTGGCTTTCCAGGCGCTGCAAACGATGCGCAACACAACTATCATACACAAGGAAATTATCCGCCGCCGGGGCAGTCCTGGCCACCCCAGGGAAATCATTTCTCCCCGGAAGGCAAACAGTCGTTCCGCCGGGTGATGATCCAGCCGGGACACGCTGCCCGACAGGCGGTTAATACAAAACTTCTAGCTGTGATCGCCGCCGTTTTGATCGCCCTTGCCTTTATGGTATACATTCTCTTCTTCCAGGCCAAGAAGCCAGAAGATACCATCAAAAAGTTGGAAGGGGCGCTCAATGAAATGAATCAGACGGAAGTATTGGAATGCTTCGATTCCCAGATGCAAAGCCTCTACTCTGGCGCCTTGGGCATAGGCGGAGAACTGACGGGGATCGATTTAGACAGTTTATCGGCGCTTTCCTCCGGCCTCGGCGGCATTTTCTCCGCATCCGGCCTGACGCCGAAATTCCAGATTGTTATCCAGGACATTGAATACAAAAGCTCCGATACCTGCCTGGTTACGGCGCAGATGACGATTACATTTGAAGGAGAACAGGAATCTGAAATCATAGAACTCCCCATGCAAAAGGACGGCCGCGAATGGCTGATCAGCATATCCGCGCTTACTCTATTTTAAAAAACGCTTACATAAACAGCTCTGCCTACGGGACAGAGCTGTTTGTTGCCTCTCTAGAAAGAAATAAAAGTAGAAATTTTGCAGAAGCTGCGATGATATGTAGAAATACCACAAAAAGACTCGCTACATAGAAAATAAATAAAATGGAGCATACGGGATTCGAACCCGTGACCTTAACAATGCGAATGTTACGCGCTCCCAACTGCGCTAATGCCCCATAGCTGTAGTATACCACAACTGACAAAAAATGCAACAAAAAAATTTTTTCGAATTTTCTCTTTCCTTTTTCAGGCGGCTGTGCTATACTATGTGCATGGGGCATTAGCGCAGTTGGGAGCGCGCCACACTGGCAGTGTGGAGGTCACGGGTTCGAGTCCCGTATGCTCCATTTTGTATGCCTTAGTATACAGAAAAGCTACCAGTAGCAGGTTTTCTGTATGATTTAATAATCAGACGTATGTCTGGTTATTTTTTTTATCCCTCGATAGACAACTACCCACGCACAAGTCTGCCTTTTACACGGCAAATAGTTTCGCTATTCCACTGTCCTTAGAAATCATTGAATTCCCCGCCAACATCTGCTATACTGCATAATAGGTGTATTATTCCATTTGATCGATTCTACACGATCAGTCCGCTTGATGGAAAGGAAAAACTTATGAGAACAAAAATGCATTCTCTGCTGCTTCTTATCAGTCTGGCCGTTCTATCCTGCATGGCAGGTTGCGCCAACATCGAAAAACCGGATGTGGAAGAAGTAATCACTGGCGAACTAGATCTGCTGAAAAATCTGGATCTAAAAACTACGCAAAAATATATCTCTTATAAAGAACTCTTTCCGGACGCCAGCAAAACAAGCACGCTGCCTAAAGAGGTGGAAGAAGTATTCTCACTTTTTTTCCAAAACTTTGATTACAAAATCTTGTCTTTGAATGTAAAAGAAGAAACTGCCACCGCCAAAATCCGTCTGCAAACCATCGACGCCCAGGCGTTGGCCAGAGATTTTGCCGCCGAACGATTAAAGCAGCATATTGCGGACGCTTCCCAATATCCCCGGGAAACGGAAGAAAATTCCGATAACTCTTTACAGGCGCATTATCTGCTGCTGAATAAGCTGCTGAAAAATAACGAATACAAAACCGTGGAAACAAACTGTACCATGCATCTGGTCAACAACAACGATACCTGGCTGATCAAGCAGGACCGCTCCTTAGAAAACGAGCTGGTAGGCGGTTTTATTACATATATTTCCAATCCAAATCTTTTAAATGCAAAGGAATCCCTGCAGATCTATATGGACGCCATGTGTGATATGGATACCAAGCAGCTGGCCAATTATCTGGGACTTTTGGAAACGCTGCATACCAATAACGCCGCCAGAAAAGCGCTGGCTAACGAGTTAATGGAACAAATCCACAAATACTTTGATTACCAGATCGTGTCCTGTACGGAAAACGAATACACAGCCCAGGCCAGGATCAAGCTGACAACCATGGATGCAGAGGCCATTCTAGACCGTTATGAAAAGCAACTTTCCGAATACCTGGCTACGGCGGAAGCCGTAATTGCCGGCTCAGAAGGCCGTACCTTAAAATCTCAGGAGCTGCTTTTAAAGCAAATCATCCAGAACACAAAAACCACAACCGCCGAAGTTACGGTAGACCTAATTAACGACGGCATCCTGTGGCAATTACAGCTGGACGGGGAAATGGGCGACGTGCTGTTGGATCATCTGGTGGACGCCCGTCTTCTGGCTGAAACAAAAAAGGAGCTGACTGAAGAAACTAGTGAATAAATCTTCCTCTGACGTTATCCACTAAAAACCCTGCAATCGAGTAGGAGACGGTGACTAGCCGCCGTCCTCTCACAGCATATTGCGTGTCCAGATTGATACAATTCTCGAATGGGTGCTATCGTTTTTACATTTACCGCAAATGCAGTAAAATCAACACTTTTGGAAATGGCAGATGCACCCAAGCATGGGCGGCTATCGTTTTATTAGTTGGAATTGCCACACTTTCGATATTTCATAGTGTAAAATTTAACGATAACCCATTTTTCAAAGAAACTATCGTTATTTTTTGCACCCTAAAGATTATTGTCATTTTTTAATCATCTTGTCAACCGGAATTGTCATTCCTCTATAAAAATACTGAAATGGTCGGCATATTGGTTAAGAAGTTTTTGAACAAAGAAGATTTCATATCCAAGGATTCTGTCTATATACACCTCCGTACCATAATGTTCGCTGCAAAAGTCACACAGCTCATTTTTTACATTGATTGTAAAATACTTCGTCATCTTATTGTATATTCTTTTGTCTGTTGGTTCTTCTGATAACAACTCCGCAAGTAATTTAGCTGTAACCATCCCACGAATGGAAATCTCAAACTTATCCTTTGAAGGTTTTCCATATAAAGATGCTTGCTGGATTTCCGCAGTTTCTTCTTTCCAACACCGAATTTCCAATTCATCGTCTATTCTGACAAAATGCCGAACAATTTTTCTCCACCAGTCTGATGAAACTGTGTTATCTATCATCTGTATTTGAATTCGGCTCATTAAAACACCTCCACAAATTGGTCTTAAAGTTCCTCTACTGATACACCAAAGACTGCCACAATACGATAGGCCAATATGAGAGATGGGCTGTACAGTTCCTTCTCAATAGAAATAATTGTTCGTGAAGAAACATGAGCCAAATCTACCAACTGCTGTTGTGTCATTTTGGCTATCTTCATTTTTTGCACACAAGGGAATATTGCGATTTTTAATTTCCCCAATCAACTGGAATTGTAACTAATCTAATGTCCTTGCAAATGGCACAAGTTCTGCAATGTGATTTCTTGCAAATGCCTTAATAAAAGCAATAATCAAAGATTCTGCATAGTCTTTCGCTTCTGGAACAATTTCTTGTAATGCTTTACGAAAATTAGCTACTTCCAAACTATCAAACGGCACATTTCTCAATACTTGATTAAACGCTACCATTATTTTACCTTTTTGGTCAAAAGTAATTCCACACCTTAAACATAATAAACTCGATGAAAGTGGATGACTATTTGAATCCCCTAAAGCCTCTGCAAGTTCGTTCAATGCACCAAGTAAAAGTATATCTTCCATTAACTGTTTTCCTCCATCAATTCTGATTTGCTGTTCACTCTCAAATCAAAATTATACCTCAATTCTTCACAAATTTCTATACACAAAAAAGTAGCCGGAGGCATCTGGCACAAACCCGATGCCTCCGGCCGCTCCCTGCTTTAAATCTCCGTGCTGACCCCCGCCCCGTTGCGGAAGGTGAATACCACCCTGCCGTCCGAGTAGACCGTTGCAAAATCCACAAGCCTGTGGAACAGCTTCTCGTTGAAATCCACCGGCAGCTCCGCCGTTTCACTGAGCCCTGCAAGGAAGCCGCTGAAAATGTCAT
>CAOJIB010000109.1 GCA_948436455.1 uncultured Blautia sp. | reverse complement strand
CCACAGCGCCGTACATGGCCTGTAAGAACAGCGCCAGAAGCACGGGCAGCGCAAAAGAAATCAGCGGCGACAGGATTTTCCCCTCGGTAAAGCTTTGGTTTTTTGGCATAGCTCCTCCTTAGCCCCGATACCGGTTGAAGCAGGCGAAAATCTCCAGAGGCCGGGGCATGGCCAGGCCGGAGGGCACGTAAGCGGCGCCGCCAAAGAAGCCCAGGCCCTGCTTTTCAATGGTTTGTAAAAGCCCGTCGACGACCTCCGGGTAGGTTTTGCGGCCGTCGGATGCATGCTCTTTGGCATACCGCAAAAGATAGGCCAGGGCGGTCGTCTGTTCTTTGTCGACAAGCTGTTCCACATAGCGAAGCTCCACGGCTTCCCGGCCCAAAAGGAAGGTATCCTTGTCGTGGATTTTCACTTTGAGCCGTTCTTCTTTCGACTTTCCCTTTCGTGCGCATTGGAAGGGCCGTTTTTGCCCGGGAAGGGCAAAGGGCGGCGTATGCGGCGTGGGCAGCGGATGTGCCTGGCAGGCGGCTTTGACCTTGGCGGTAATGTCCACCGGGCGGTAGCAGTCCATCTGGACGATCGTGTCCGCAATGTGGAAAAAGGCCCCTGAGCTGCCCGCCACCAGAACGGTGGAGCAGCCGGCCTGGGTATACAAATCCCTGGCCCGTTCTAAAAAAGGCGTGATCGGTTCCTTGTCCCGGCGGATGATTTCCTGCATAAAATCATCCCGTACCATAAAATTCGTGGCGGAGGTATCCTCGTCGATGAGGAATACCTGGCTGCCCGCCTCCAGGCCTTCGACGATATTCGCCGCCTGGGAGGTACTGCCGCTGGCGTCCAGGGTGGAAAAGCGATGGGTGTCCTTTTTATTGGGCAGATCGTTAATGAACATGGAAATATCCACGTTCTTAATACAGCGTCCATCCTCGGCCCGCAGCTTTAGGGCCGTGTCGTCGGTGATTACGTATTCCCGGCCGTCTCCGGCGATATGGTTGTAGACGCCTGCCTCCAGCGCACTAAGGAGGGTGGACTTCCCGTGATAGCCGCCGCCGACGATTAAGGTGATGCCCCGGGGAACGCCCATACCGGTCAGAGCGCCTTTATGGGGAAGCTCTATGGTAACGCGTAAGGTCTTCGGGGAGGAGAAGGGTATGCAGTCCTTTAGCGGCTGGCTGGAAACGCCGCTTAGGCGGGGCAAAATAGCGCCGTCTGCCACAAAGGCAACCAGATTTTTCACAGGCAGCGCCTGTCGGAGGGCCTGCTGGTCTTCGGCCAGGTGGATGACTTTTTCCACAGCGGCGGCATTCAGCCGTTTATAATAGAAGACCGCTTCGATGCATTTGGGCAGATAGTCGAACAGGATCTTTTCCAGTTCATAGGCGTTGATCGTTCGGCCATTGGCCGGAAAGCCCACATGAAACCGCACGGTCACATCTTTTGGGCTGATCTCACAGGCAGTCCTCTCCAGGATTTCTGGTCCGCAGGCGCTGACATGGATCAGGCCGCTTTTTCCGGAACCCTTGGCCTTAAAAGTATACTGGGCGATCTGACGGCCGAACAGCCGCAGCAGGTGATCCTGCAGGGCGATCCGGCAGTGGGGGTCCTGGCAGTATTCTTCTGGGAAGCCGGCCTTTTCCCTGGAAATGCGGGCGCTTACGCTGGATGGAGAGGCGAAGGGATCACCTTGTACGTGGTCGATGGACAATATGTAAGAGCCGAAGTTATACATCCCTTGCAGGGATTTATAGGCGGGATAGCTTTTTCGATGCAGGGCGGTTAACGCCGTACGTAATTCTTGTGAAGATTTCATAGGTACTCCTGCTTGCTTGAATTTTCTATGTCTGCTTTGCAGATATTTCTAGAGTATACCATAAGAAATTCATTCTGAGAAGCGGGAAACGGGCGGTTTTTTCCAGGATAAGGAATGCGGCCGGAAAAGCTGTGGGAATAGGAATAGAAAGTGGAAAATTTCCCGAAAACGTATTTGACAAAGACTGGGAAGTGGCATATACTAGAAAAACAAATAAGAAAACTCGTTGCACTGCAAGCTGCTAAAAAACAGCAATCTACAGTACAAACTGAGCAGGCAATGAAAGAACGGCGCTTTTTCCAGGCGAGAGAGCGTTTGGCTTTCATGAGGCCGGGTTACATCCGTAACAGCAGATCGGAAGCATCTGCGGGACAGTAGTTACTCACTATTGCTCCGCGGGTGCTTTTTTGTCATAGCATACGAAAGGAGCTGCCGGCGGCAGTTCTGTAGTTGACTTTCGCGGGCAGCTTTTTTGGACGATGTTTCTAAAGCAGGAGGAATTTCTATGGCTGAGAAAAATAAGGAAAATTTTACTTCGCAGGAGCAGGTGGCCGTTCGGGTTTCTATGGTCAGTATTTTTGTAAATCTGCTGCTTTCTGTGATGAAGCTGGCGGCGGGACTGATCGGCAGATCCAGCGCGATGGTTTCGGACGCTGTGCATTCCGCTTCAGATCTTTTTAGCACCTTCGTGGTACTGATCGGCGTAAAGATGGCCAGCAAAAAGGCGGATCAGGAGCATCCCTACGGCCATGAGCGGATGGAATGCGCCGCCGCCGTTATCCTGGCAATGCTTTTGGCTTTGGTAGGCGCGGGAATCGGCCTTTCGGGTGTCCAAAAGATCGCGGCGGGGAAGTACGATACGCTGACGGTTCCGGGAATATTGCCTCTGGCGGTAGCGGTATTTTCCATTTCCATCAAGGAGTGGATGTTCTGGTATACGAGAGCCGCCGCCCGCAAGATCAAATCCGGCGCGCTGATGGCGGACGCCTGGCATCACCGTTCGGATTCCCTTTCCTCCGTGGGTTCCTTCGTGGGTATTTTGTGCGCCAGATTCGGCTATCCGGTGATGGACGCCGTGGCCAGCGTCGTGATCAGCGTGTGCATCCTTAAAGCCGCCGTTGATATTTTCCGGGACGGTATGGATAAGATGGTGGACCGCCGCTGCGACGGGGAAACAGAGAGGAAAATCTGGCATACGGCGCTGGAGGTGCCGGGTGTGCAGGGGATCGACGATCTGAAAACGCGGCTTTTCGGCGATAAGATCTACGTGGATATGGAAATCCTGGTGGAGCGGGAATTAAAGCTTAAGGAGGCGCACGCCATCGCCGAAAAGGTGCATGATCTCATTGAAAAAAATTTCCCGGACTGCAAGCACTGTATGATCCATGTCAATCCCACGGAAGAGTAGCGGCAGGGCCTTTGACCTTTTGCATACAACCGCGGAAATCGGGCATACTGTTTGCAAATAGGAAAAGGAGTGGGAGCCTTATGATAGAACCAGATACAATCCGGCTGCTGCGGGAATGCGACGCAGGCGTCCGGATGGGCACGTCTTCCATCGAAGACGTCCTGCAATACGTAAAAGATAAAAACTTTCGTCAATGCCTGGCGGACTGCAAAAACAAGCACCTACAACTACAGGTGGAAATCCAGGAGCTTTTGAACGATTGTCAGGATACGGGCAAGGAGCCGGGGCTGATGGCCCAGGGAATGTCCTGGATCAAAACAAATATGAAACTGGCCATGAACGAATCGGATGCGACGATTGCGGATCTGATGACGGACGGCTGCAATATGGGCGTAAAATCCCTGCACAAATATCTCAACCAATACAAGGCGGCCGACGAAAAATCCAAAGATATTACGAAGCGGCTGATCAATTTGGAGGAAACGCTGGTTCTGGATATCCGCGGATATTTGTAAGAAAAAAAGAAGCAACCCTGCGGCGGTATGTTCGGGCTGGCCTTTGAAACGGAAAATCTAAAGAATTTCTAAAATTCTCTCAATCCCTTGACGGATGGGAGAATTTTTTATAGAATAACTGTATTAATACAGTTAGTACAATTAGTGCAGACTATACACCAGCACAAAAGAAAGGACGTTTTTGCTATGTGTCTGAAGGAAAAGGCGCTGGAGAAAGGAGGATGCGATGATACTGTTGGATTATCAGGACAGGCGGCCGATTTATGAACAAATCGTGGAGCGTTTTCAGTTGTTGATCATACAAGGGGTGCTGGAGGCGGATAGCCAGGTGCCGTCGGTGCGCAAGCTGGCCATGGAGCTGTCGATCAACCCCAATACCATACAGAGGGCCTATGGGGAGCTGGAGCGGCAGGGTTTTTTGTATTCTATACGGGGAAAGGGAAATTTTGTTTCTCCGAATCCGGATATTGTGGAGAAGAAGCGGGAGGTCTATTTTGAAGGGCTTCGAAAGCTGATTGCTCAGGGACGAAACCTGGGAATATCCAAGGAGCTTTTGCTTGCGCAGGCGGAGAAATTTTACGAGGAGGGGGCAGTATGATACGAACAAATGAAGTCAGTAAGCGTTTTTCCGATATCCAGGCCGTTTCCGGGGTATCCCTGGAGATCCGGGAGGGAGAAGCCTTCGGCCTGGTGGGAACGAACGGCGCGGGAAAAAGCACGCTTTTGCGGATGCTTTGCGGAATTTTAAAGCCCGACGAGGGAAGCGTCCTCATTGATGAAGAAGAGATTTATGAAAATGAGGACAGAAAGCAGGAGGTTTTCTATCTTTCAGACGACGCCTATTTTTTTGCCAACGCTACGCCGACGGAGATGGAGCGATATTACCGGAGCCTGTATGCGAATTATAATTCTCCGCGCTTTTATGAAATGCTGGATATTTTCCGCCTGAAAAAGGATCGGAAGATCAGCACCTTTTCCAAGGGAATGAAAAAGCAGCTTTCCCTGCTTTTAGGCCTGAACGCGGGAACGAAATATCTGCTCTGCGATGAAACCTTCGACGGTCTGGATCCGGTGGTACGCCAGTCGGTGAAAAGCCTGTTCGCATCGGAAATGCTGTCCAGGGAATTCACGCCGCTGATCGCTTCCCATAACCTGCGGGAGCTGGAAGATATCTGCGACCATGTGGGGCTGCTGCACGAAGGCGGCATCCTGCTGTCCAGGGATCTGGAGGATATGAAATTCCATATCCATAAAGTACAGTGCGTGCTTTCCGACAAAAAACAGGAGGAGCAGCTTTTGAAGGAGATGGAAGTGCTGCAGTATCTGCGGCAGGGTTCGCTTATGATGATTACGGCCAGGGGCACGCAGCGGGAGATCCTGCAGCGGATTTCCGGGAAAAACCCGCTGTTCTGCGAGGTGCTTCCCCTATCCTTGGAGGAAATTTTTATCAGTGAAACGGAGGTGGCTGGCTATGAAATCAAAAACATTATCTGCTGATCGGATTTGGGACTGCTTTAAGAGGCAGATCTGGATTTTCGCGATCATCTTTTTAAGCATGCTTTTCGGCTATATCGTTCATGTGATACAGCGCTTTGATAACTGGGAAAATCTGTCGAAGCTGACCAATACGCAGATGATGGTGCAGTATATGGGATTTATCCGGTCCGATTTGGCTTTGACTGGATTTGTAATTCTTGTCATGGGCGCGCTTTTGAACGGTATTGCAGGTTTTTGGTACCTGCATTCTGCAAAAATGTCGGATTTTTACCACTGCCTGCCGATCCGTCGGGAAAAGCTGTACTGGAACCAGGCGGCGGCTGGAGTCCTTTCCTATCTGGCGCCGGAAGTGGCGGTTTCCTTGCTGCTGCTTTGCGTAGGCGCGGCCAAAGGCTTTTTTACGATGGAGCTGGTGGGACAGCTGGCGGTTACCGTGGGGTTGCATATTCTGTGCTATCTGCTGGTTTATGCCACGACGGTCCTGGCGATGCTGCTGACTGGCCGGGCGCTGGTGGGCGTCATGGGCGCGTTGGCTTTTCTGTCCTACGTGCCCATGCTGCTATTGCTGCTGGCTTATTATGGAAATATATTTTTTACGACGTTTGCCTGGGAGAATCTATGGAAAAATGAGGCGTTTTGGCTAAGCTTTTGCGGTTCGCCGGCGGCCTGGTTTCTCCTGGTGGAAAATCGGCGTATGGAACACGAAAGCCTGTTCCTTTTGGTGGCGGTCGGAATACTGGCGGCAGCTGCGCTGTTCCTTCTTGGCCGGTGGGTATATAAGAAACGCCCCTCCGAGGCGGCGGGGAGCGCGATGGCATTTGCAGGCTTTGGCCGGGTGGTGAAATTTCTGGTGGAGATCCCGGCCGCTCTGGGCGTGGGAATCCTGGGCTATCGGATGGCGCCGGCGAATAGCCGCGGCCTCTGGTGGGTGCTGGGCGTGCTGATCGGCCTAGTGCTGGTACATGGGGTGATGGAAATCATCTATCAGGCGGACTTTCGGAAATTTTTCACCCACCGTCTGGAGTTGGGAGCGGAAGCGCTGCTGGCGGCGATTCTAGCGTCGCTCTTTCTACTGGATCCGTTCGGCTACGACAGCTATCTGCCAGCCCAGGAGAAGCTGGCGTCCATCGGCATTGCCAGCGGGGCTTTGAGCAACGAGACAAAGGTAAGCTTTCGAAAGGATAAAGAGGGCAATCTGGGTATTGACTACGGTGCAAACGCCCTGCAGGAGCAGATGAAGCTACCGGCGGACGGCAAAGTCTATGAGCTACTGCAGTATATTTGCCAGAATCGCACCCGCTTTTCCTGGAGGGACGAGGCGGGCATGGATACGCCCAATGTGGCTGTCAATCTAGCGTATCGCCTGAAAAACGGCCGGACCGTATGGCGGGAGTACAGGCTTCCCATGACAGAGGAGACCAGGGAAGAGTTGGTCAAGCTGTGGCAATGGCAGGAATTCCGGGAGGGCTTTTATTGTCAGCTGGAGGAGAAAAGTATGTACGTCCGGGCTGTAAACTGGGAGAGCATGGGCGATCAGGTAAACATTTACGAAGAAAACGATCCGGCTCGCTTTGAGGTTCTTGAGGCGTTGCGGCAGGATCTGGCGGAAGCGCCCGCCGACAGCTTCCAGGAGATGCCGGTCGGAAAGCTGACGATGGATTATGGAATACAAGACAAAGGCGAACAGAACCTGGTGTATCTGGGAAGTGAAGAATTTTATATTTATAGCTCCTATAAACGGACAATAGCATTGTTGAAAGAAAGAGGAGCGACGCCCGCCGTACATCCCGATCCCCAAAAGACGACGGAAATCAAGGTATATGACTATCGCGGGGAAAGGCACGACGGAGGTCTGGATGCGGAGATGGTATTTACGGACAGAAAAGAGATCGAAACTCTGTCGGAGGCCGTGGTAAACGGCAATTGCTGGAGCTTTCAGCTGCCGCCGACAGAAGAGAATATCAGCTTGTCGATCGAGACCGTCGACCATTACGGAAGCCCGACGACCGTTTACGGACAATTCCTGTATGTGCCGGAGTTGATCGAAGAGCGAAAAAGCGAGAAGCAGTAACATAGAAAAAGTCGTTGATTTCCCGAGCGCCCATCCGTTGCATCAGGCGACGGCAAAGTCGCCGCCCTACGCGTCATAGTATTCGGATATAAAACGGATGGGGGCAATAAACGAACATACAGAAAATGCGCTCATCTGAAAATCTTAGGGGCAAAAAAGGGGCAGGAGATAAGTTGATCAATAATAAGTTCGACGGTTTTCTGCCCTTTTTGGAATGCTGGTGAAATTTCAGTATTTTAATTTTAGTGTTTCTATTTTCTTGGAAAAATTTTATTATTCCCCATGGTTATGGTATCCTCTAGCGTAACAAAGATTTGCAGAGCGTAAAATATTGTTACAATTCTATACATTGCGTAATTTACCGCAACATGATATAGTGAAACATATTAAAGACAGAAGGGGGAACCACGTTATGGAAAAAAATTTTGTAGTAGTAACACTGGCCCTGATTATGGCGACTGCTACAATCACAGGATGCGGAAAGTCAGATGAGCAAAAAGCTCAAGAGGAAATCATATCACACATGGATGCAGACGAAAAAGCGAACATTGCCGCAGACCAGAAAGAAATTGCGGCATGGGAAGAAGAACAACAGGCAAAGCAAGAAGCAGCTGCCGAAGCAGCGGCAGCACTTCCAGAGTATTCCGAAGATATTCTTGATACGATAAACATAGAATGGTCAATACCGCTAGAAGCAATATTTGTCTCAGAGGAATATTATGAAGTTTCGACGAATGACGTGGGCACTTTCTTAGACTATAAATCTGATATTTCAAGCTTGGAATTGTCATGTAAAATACTGGATTCAGATGGTGGTGCAATGAGTTATGCAAAATCAGTTGCCGATTCGGGAGCCGAGGATTCTATTTATGAAGGAATTGGAGATTATACAATAGGCGGTTACGATAAAGGTGCAAATATACATACAATTTTAATAACCGCTTCAGATAATACCTGTTTAGCCCTTGAATTCTGGACAACGGATGACGAAGTAAGAAAAGATATCTATAACCGAAAT
>CAOJIB010000108.1 GCA_948436455.1 uncultured Blautia sp. | reverse complement strand
GATGCAGGGCGCGCAGAAGCTCTTTGCCAAGATGTATGAGCAGACACAGGGAGCCGCGGGCGCTGAGGCAGGCCCGGATACGAACGCAGGCGGCGGAGATGAAGCCGGTTATGACGACGTAGTAGATGCGGATTATAAAGAAGTATAATACAAAACGACGGCCGTAGGATAAACGCGCGGCGTAAGATATCCGCTAAAATGCAGAAAGTCTGATTTTATTGCATGACGAAATCAGACTTTTTCTGCCGGTTTTGGCGGCGGCCGGCAATCCCCAGACACGGATGTCAGCACAGTGAGGATCATTCATCATGGCAGAAAAAAGAGATTTATATGAAGTCTTGGGCGTTGATAAAAACGCAGATGAGGCGACGCTGAAAAAGGCATATCGGAAACTGGCAAAGAAATATCATCCGGATGTGAATCCGGGGGATAAAGACGCGGAACAGAAATTTAAAGAAGCGACGAACGCCTATGCCATTTTAAGCGACGCTGAAAAAAGAAGGCAGTACGACCAGTTCGGCCATGCGGCCTTTGAAAACGGCGGCGCCGGGGAAGGCGGTTTTGGCGGCTTCGACTTTAGCGGCGCGGATATGGGAGATATTTTCGGCGACCTGTTCGGCGATTTATTCGGCGGCGGCCGGAGAAGAACCAGAAACGGCCCGATGAAGGGGGCGAACCTGCGGGCACGGGTAAATATTACGTTTGAAGAGGCGGTTTTTGGCTGTGAAAAAGAGCTGGAAATCACTTTAAAGGACGTCTGTACAACCTGCGACGGCAGCGGGGCCAAGCCCGGCACACAGCCGGTCACCTGTCCGAAGTGTAACGGCGAGGGACAGATCGTCTACACTCAGCAGTCCATGTTCGGCATGGTACGTAATGTGCAGACCTGTCCGGAATGCGGCGGAACGGGAAAGGTCATTAAGGAAAAATGTACGAACTGCCGGGGAACCGGGTATACCTCCTCCCGGAAGAAAATCCAGGTTTCCGTACCGCCGGGGATCGATAACGGGCAGAGCATCCGTATCCGGGATAAGGGAGAGCCGGGCAGGAACGGCGGCCCCAGAGGCGATTTGCTGGTAGAGGTCACCGTGGCCAGGCATCCGATCTTCCAGCGGCAGGATACGAATATCTTTTCCACGGCGCCGATTACCTACGCTCAGGCGGCCCTTGGCGGCGAAGTGCGGATCAGCACGGTGGACGGAGACGTGATGTACGAGGTAAAACCTGGCACGCAGACCGACACTCGGATCCGCTTAAAAGGTAAGGGCGTTCCTTCCCTGCGGAATAAGAATCTCCGGGGCGATCATTACGTCACTCTGGTCGTACAGGTGCCGACGAAGCTAAACGAAGCGGCGAAGGAGGCTCTTCGCCAGTTTGACGCGGCCTGCGGCAACCGTTCGGCGGAGCCGCACACGCATACGGAAAAAAAGAAAAAAAGTTTTATGGATAAAATCAAAGAATCCTTTGAAGAGTAAAGCTTTTGCCAAAAAAGAGCGGAAAATAAGAATTTGCACGAAAAAAGCAGGAATGGATAAAATGGGAGTATTTTATCCATTCCTGCTTTTTGCTATTATTTATAGAAAAAATGCCGGCAGTAGGTAACTGGTCAGCCAGGACTTTGCACTTGCTGCAAAGTCTGTGAGGACACATAGAAGTAGCCAAGAAGGAATCTGTCCCTCGCCGTAGGCAACTTGGAATGGATGGATTCCGTAACTATGAAGCCGTAGGCTGAATAATGCCGGCGGTAGCCACAGCATGCAAGTTTTTCTTGCCTTTATGAAAAATCATGGTATGATAACATGAGGGTTGTATTTTAAGCTTCTACGAAAAATATAGAAGGAATGTTTCCATAGAGTTTGTTGCTGTTTTCCATGTGAACGGCAATGAAAAGTTTTTTGCAGGGCAGCCTGCAGGAAAGTACAGGTGACAAAGGATGAGTGCAGGTGTAATATTTCAGCAAATGTGTATCATTTTCCTGTTGATGATGATCGGTTATTGGTGCAGCCGCAGGGGGATCCTCTCGGAAACTGCCGGGAAAGACGTCTCAGCGCTGGTGGTCAATATCTGTAATCCAATGCTGATGCTCAGCAGCGTGCTGGAGAGTCAGACAGATATTACCGGGGAGAAGATTTTGACGGCGGTCGTCGTCGTATTTTTCATGTATGCGGCGCTGGTGCTGTTAGCCGTTCTGCTGCCGAAGTTCCTTCGGGTGCCGCAAAAAATCCAGGGCCATTACGGCGTGATGGTTCTTCTGGGAAACGTGGGATTTGTGGGGATTCCGGTCATTGAAGCCGTCCTGGGCAGCCAGTATGTGATTTATGTGGTTATTGTCTGTATTTATTTTAATATTATCGCTTACACATACGGGCAGATCCTGATTGACAAGGGTCAGGAAGGCCATGAGGCGCGTTTCCGTCCGGGGCGAATGATAAACGTAGGAACGATTGCCGGAGTAGTCAGTATTTTGCTTTTTGTCTTTCGACCAGAACTGCCGTGGATTCTCACTCAGACGATTCATTACGGTGGCCGGGCGACGACCTTTTTGAGCCTTGTGATGATCGGGATTTCTTTGGCGCATCAGCCGCTAAAGGAGATCTTCACCGATGTGAAAATGTATCTGTTCGTGGCCGTCCGCTTTGTGGTTGTGCCGGTAGTTTTTGGACTTGTGACACGGCGTTTTGTGCAGGATACGATGATGTGTTTGACCTTACTTCTTCTAATGGCCATGCCGGTGGCGAATTTGCCGCTGATGATGGCGGAGGAAGAATGGATCGACGGAACGGTGCTCTCCAGAGGAATTGTGCTTAGTACGATTCTCTCTCTGGTGACGATTCCGCTGGTCGTATTGATTCTGCAGTAAAGAGGTGTGAGAAAGGAAAAGGATATGAGGTGGAATCGTTTTACAATAAAAACAAAGACCGAGGTGGAAGATCTGATCGTTGCCGCTTTGGCGGATATTGGCATTGAGGGTGTAGAAATCGTGGATAAGCAGCCGTTGAGCGAGGAAGATGTGCGGCAGATGTTTGTGGATATCTTGCCGGAAGGCCCCGCAGACGACGGCATTGCCTATCTGAATTTTTATTTGGATGAAAAAGAAGCGGCAGACGAGATCCTAGAAAAGGTACGCCGGGAATTAGAGGCGTTGTCGGCCTTTTGCGATATCGGCGAAGGAACGATTGAAAGGTCGCAGACCGAAGACAAAGATTGGATCAATAACTGGAAGGAATATTTTCATCAGTTTGCAGTGGACGATATTTTGATCGTGCCCTCTTGGGAAGAAGTAAAGGAAGAGGACAAAGATCGGCTGATCCTGCGCATTGATCCGGGTACGGCCTTTGGCACCGGCATGCACGAGACGACCCAGCTTTGTATTCGTCAGCTAAAGAAATACGTCCGGCCGGGAAGCCGGCTGCTGGACGTGGGGACGGGAAGCGGCATTTTGGGAATCGTGGCTTTAAAGCTGGGGGCTTCTTATGTGATGGGAACGGATCTGGATCCCTGCGCCGTTCACGCGGTAGAGGAAAATCAGGAAGCCAATGCGATTCCCACAGGGGTTTTTGAGATTTTCATTGGCAATATCATCGACGAGGAAGAAATGCAGAAGAAGGCGGGATTTGCCAGTTATGATCTGGTGACGGCCAATATCCTGGCCGACGTATTGGTTCCCTTAACGCCGGTGATTGCAGGACATCTAAAGCCGGGCGGCCTGTATATTACCTCCGGCATCCTGGAAAATAAAGAAGAAACGGTGCGTCAGGCCGTGGAGGACGCCGGCCTTAGGATTCTGGAAGTGACGCGGCAGGGGGAATGGGTGTCGGTAACGGCGAAGAAGCCGCCCATGGAGGACGGCCAATGAAACGCTTTTTTGTAGAAGAGGCGCAGATTGGGGAGACGCAGATTCGGATCACCGGTTTAGATGTGAACCATATTAAGAACGTTCTTCGCATGAAAATAGGCGATGCGCTGTGGATCAGCGATGGAAAGAAGAAAGAGTATCATTGTCTGATTGAAGAGATCGGCAAAGAAGAGATCCGGGCCCGCATCGTCTATGCTCAGGAGCCGGATTTTGAATTGCCAAGCCGCCTGTATCTGTTCCAGGCTCTTCCTAAGGGCGATAAGATGGAGCTGGTGATCCAAAAGGCGGTGGAGCTGGGCGCGTACGCCGTGGTCCCAGTGGCCGCCAGCCGTTGTATGGTGCGTCTGGATCCGGCGAAAGCGCAGAAGAAAGTTCGTCGGTGGCAGCAGATCGCCGAGGGCGCCGCGAAGCAGTCCCGGCGGCTTTTTGTTCCTAGGGTACATGAAGTGTGCAGCTTTCCGGAGGCGCTGCAGCTGGCCGGAGAATGTACAGTACGGCTGATTCCCTATGAGCTGGCCAAAGGTAGCCGTGCGACGGCTAAGCTTTTGCGGAGTATTCGGCCAGGGGAGGACGTGGCGATCTTTATTGGGCCGGAGGGCGGCTTTTCCCCTGAGGAAATTCAACAGGCCATGGCGCGGGACGTGCAGCCGATTACCCTGGGCCGGCGGATTCTACGTACGGAAACGGCGGGGCTTGCGATCCTTTCCATGCTGATGCTTTTGCTGGAAGAGAAAATGGAAGAGAGTGAACAGGACGATGGAAATATATCTGGATAATGCGGCTACCACCCGGTGCTATGAGGAAGTGTTGGACGTGGTGGCCAGGACGATGCGAGAGGACTACGGAAATCCTTCCGCTATGCACAAAAAGGGTGTGGAAGCGGAGCAATATATAAAATCAGCCGGGGAAATCCTGGGAAAGCTTTTAAAGGTTAGCCCGGAAGAAATTTTCTTTACCTCCGGGGGAACAGAAGCCAATAATCTGGCGCTTGTGGGTGCGGCGATGGCAAATCGGCGGGCCGGGACAAAGATTATTACTACGCAGATTGAGCACGCGGCGGTGCTGATGCCGGCGGAATACTTAAAGGAAATGGGCTTTTCGGTGACGTATCTGCCGGTGGATAGGCAAGGCGTAGTGTCGCTGGAGGCTCTAAAGGAGGCGCTGACGCCGGAGACGATCCTGGTATCCGCGATGTATGTCAATAACGAGGTGGGTGCCGTCCAACCGATCGCGCAGATTGGTGAGATTCTAAAAGAAAAGGCGCCCCGGGTGCTGTTTCATGTGGACGCGGTACAGGCTTTTGGAAAATACAGGATTTATCCGAAAAAGCTGGGAGTGGATCTTCTGTCTGTGAGCGCCCATAAAATTCACGGCCCCAAGGGGGCGGGATTTCTCTATATTAGTGAAAAGGCGAAGGTCAAGCCGCAAATCTTGGGCGGCGGCCAGCAAAAAGGGATGCGCTCCGGCACCGATAACGTGCCGGGAGTGGCCGGCCTAGGAGCGGCGGCGAAAAGGATCTACCAGGATTTCGAAGAAAAGGTTGCGCGCATGTACGAGTTAAAGGCGCGGTTCGTCCAGGGCCTTGGCACGCTAAAGGACGTGCGGCTAAACGGACAGCCGGCCGAAGAGAGCGCGCCGCATATCGTCAGCGCCAGCTTTTTGGGCGTGCGCAGTGAAGTGTTGCTTCATGCGCTGGAGGATCGGGGAATTTATGCTTCGGCAGGCTCGGCCTGCGCCTCCCATCGACGAAAAGAGAGCGCCACTTTAAAGGCTATGGGGCTTCCAAAGGAACAAAGGGAGGCGACGCTGCGTTTTAGCTTTTCAGAGGAAACCACGGCCGAGGAGGTGGATAGCTGCCTGGATGCGCTGCGAGCGCTTTTGCCTATCCTGCGGCGGTATACGAGACAGTAACGCGGACAGATGGCCTGCAGGAGACGGCCTGCAGATGGCTTTGACTTTGCAGGAAAGCTTTTTTAAATAAAAAGGAGAAGGAAATGACGGAAACATTTTTGATTAAATATGCGGAAATTGCCATCAAGGGGAAGAACCGGTATCTCTTTGAAGACGCGTTGGTCCGCCAGATCCAGCATGCGTTGGCGAAGATTGAAGGACAGTTTCAGGTGAATAAGGAGCAGGGCCGTATATACGTCCATTGCCAGACGGACTACGACTTTGACGAGCTGATCGAGGCTTTGCAGAAGGTCTTTGGCATTGTGGGGATTTCCCCGGTGACGGTGCTAGAGGATACGGGCTTTGAGGATCTGGCCAGGGCCGTCGTGGCGTATATGCAGGAAAAATATCCGGCGTACCAGGGAACCTTTAAGGTGCATACCCGGCGGGCAAAAAAGACCTACCCCATGGAGTCCATGGAAGTGAGCAGCGAGTTGGGCGGCCGGATTCTGGAAGCGTTTCCGCTGGCGAAGGTGGACGTTCATCAGCCAGCGCTGTTGCTGCATGTGGAGATTCGGGAAAAGCTGTACCTTTATTCGGAAACCATTCCCGGGCCGGGAGGCATGCCGGTGGGCACGAATGGGAAAGCCATGCTGCTTCTTTCCGGCGGGATCGACAGTCCGGTGGCAGGCTATATGATCGCGAAAAGAGGCGTGACCATTGACGCGGTTTATTTTCACGCGCCGCCTTATACCAGCGAACGTGCCAAACAGAAGGTGGTAGATTTGGCGAAAGAGGTGGCTGCCTACAGCGGGCCGATCCGTTTGCATGTGGTAAATTTTACTGATATCCAGTTGTATATTTACGACCAGTGTCCCCATGAGGAATTGACGATTCTTATGCGCCGGTACATGATGCGCATTGCAGAACATTTTGCCAAGGAGCGTCGCTGTCTGGGACTTATCACGGGGGAGAGCATCGGGCAGGTGGCCAGTCAGACGATGCACAGTCTGGCCGCGACGAACGAAGTCTGCACGCTTCCGGTGTATCGCCCGCTGATTGGCTTTGACAAGCAGGAGATCGTCAATGTCGCCCACAAAATTCATACGTACGATACGTCCGTCCTTCCCTATGAGGATTGCTGTACGATTTTTGTGGCGAAGCATCCTGTGACGAAGCCCAATCTGAAAAAAATCCGGAATTCTGAGAAAAAGCTGGAGGAAAAGATTGATGAAATGGTTGCGGAGGCCATCCGCACCACGGAGGTCATCGTAGTAGAATAAAAGGAAATGCCGGAAATTAATTATAGAAATGTCACCGGCAGTTTCTTACGTGTACTATGGCAAACAAAAAAAGAGCTCCGCATGCGAAACTCTTTTACTTGATGGAATGTTGGAGATGCTCCCGATTGGGAGATGGATTATATCTCGTATTTTGAGATTACGCTTAAAACAGAGTCCAAACCGCTGCCGTCGGCATGGATATTTAAATCAATGGGCTTGGAAAGATCTAGACTGAAAATACCCATGATAGATTTTGCATCAATCACGTATCTGCCGGATACCAGATCGAAATCAAAGTCGAATTTGCTGATTTCATTTACAAATGCCTTTACTTTATCGATGGAATTCAGTGAAATTTGTATTGTTTTCATAATAAATGCCCTCCCTGTTATAAAATCCTCGGATTGCGTTTCCACGTGTATATATTACAGGCAACATTTTTTAAAGTCAAGGTAAAAATATATTAAATTTCCATATATTTTTTATGAAACGAAAAAAGGAGAGACTATGGGGAAAAAAGTAGCTCTGTGCAATTTAGGCTGCAAGGTTAACGCATATGAAACGGACGCTATGCAGCAGATGTTAGAAGAGGCGGGGTACGAGATCGTCCCCTTTGCGCCGGGGGCGGATATTTATGTAGTGAATACCTGTACGGTAACGAATATTGCGGATCGGAAGTCCCGGCAAATGCTGCACAGAGCCAGGAAGATGAATCCGGCGGCCATTGTCGCGGCCATAGGCTGCTACGTCCAGGCGGATACAAAAAAGGCGCGCACAGATCCGGCGGTGGATCTTTTGATCGGCAACAATCGGAAAAAGGAGCTGGTGGAAATTCTGCAGGCCTATGAAAATAGCTGCGGAAAGCAGGAACGTCTGCTGTCGATTGGCCAGACGAAGGAATATGAAGGGCTTTTCATCAGCCGGACGGCCGGACATACTCGAGCGTACATCAAAGTGCAGGACGGCTGCAACCAGTTCTGTACTTATTGCATTATTCCCTATGCCAGAGGCCGGGTGCGCAGCCGAAGTCTTTCGTCGGTGCGTAAGGAGGTGCAGCGGCTGGGGGAGGCCGGATACAGGGAGGTAGTGCTTACCGGTATCCATTTAAGCTCCTACGGCGTGGATTTTCCCGAGGAAGAGGCGGAAACGCTGTTGTCCCTGATTCGGGCCGTCCATCAGGAGCCGGGGATTTCCCGTATTCGTTTGGGTTCGCTGGAGCCGGGCATTGTTACGGAAGAATTTGCCAGGGAGCTGGCGGCGCTGCCCAAGGTCTGCCCGCATTTTCATCTTTCTCTGCAAAGCGGCTGCGATGAAACGCTGCGGCG
>CAOJIB010000107.1 GCA_948436455.1 uncultured Blautia sp. | reverse complement strand
TGGCCATGGTCAGCATGGACAATTGCTCCCACAATGGAGACAGGCTCTACGAGGCGGTGGCCGCTTTTGCCCGGCAGTGGGAGAGACGGGGACTGGTGGAAAAGGGGTTTGCGGCGTATATTGAGGATCCGGCCAAGGTTTCCTTTCCCTGGACGATGATCGACAAGATCACGCCCCGTCCGGCCGAAGCGGTGCTGGAAATCCTGCAAAAGGATCAGATTCGTGGATTGGAGCCAGTCGTCACTGGGAAGAATACCTATGCCGCTTTGTTTGTCAATGCGGAGGAATGCGAATATCTGGTCATCGAGGACGCGTTTCCCAACGGACGTCCCCCTCTGGAGGCGGGCGGGCTGTTTTTTACAGATCGGGCGACGGTGGAGAAGGCGGAGCGGATGAAGGTCTGCACCTGTCTAAATCCCTTGCACACGGCGCTGGCTGTCTTTGGCTGTCTTTTGGGCTATCGGAAGATTTCCGAGGAGATGCAAGACGAGGATTTGCGGAGACTGGTGGAGCGCATCGGCTATGAGGAGGGGCTGCCGGTGGTGGAAGATCCGGGGATCCTGGATCCACGAGAATTTCTTGACACAGTGTTGAAGATTCGCTTTCCCAACCCCTTTTTACCCGATACGCCCCAGAGGATCGCCACGGATACCTCCCAAAAGCTGGCCGTTCGTTTTGGCGAGACAATCAAGGCCTATCAGGCGTCTCCCGGATGTCAGGTGCGAAAGCTGCGGCTGATTCCTTTGGTATTCGCCGGCTGGCTTCGCTATCTGCTGGCGGTAGACGATCGGGGAGAGGCCTTTACGCCAAGCCCGGATCCGCGGCTGGAGGCGCTTTGTTCGCAGCTCGCCGGTATTTCCCTGGGAAAGAACGAGGGGGCGAGGGAGGCACTGCGGCCGATCCTGCGGGACGCGTCGATTTTCGGCGTGGATCTCTATGCGGCGGGACTGGCCGACGTTGTATGCGACGATTTTGTTCGGATGACGGCAGGCGTAGGCGCAGTGCGAAAAACGCTTGGGGAAGCGCTGCGCAGTAAATAGTGATGTGTTTTTTAAAGAAAGCAGAGGAAAAGAACAGATGAGTAAAAAAGTAGTAACCTACGGGGAATTGATGTTAAGACTGGCGCCTCCGGGATATTACCGCTATGTGCAGGCGGAATCCTTTTTGGCTACCTTTGGCGGCGCGGAAGCAAACGTGGCGGTGTCCCTGGCGAATTACGGTTTCGACGCGGCTTTCGTATCCAGCCTGCCCAAGCATGAGATCGGCCAGTCGGCGGTGAATTCTCTGCGGAAATACGGGGTAAATACCTCTTATATCCTGCGGGGCGGCGATAGGATCGGCGTGTACTATGTGGAAAAAGGCGCTTCCCAGCGGCCTTCCAAGGTCATTTATGACCGGGCCGGTTCCTCCGTTTGTACGGCAAAGCCGGAGGAATACGACTGGGAAAAGATCTTCGACGGCGCGCAGTGGTTCCATTTCACCGGGATTACGCCGGCGCTTAGCGAAAACGCGGCGGCAAGCTGCCTGGAGGCGTGCAAGGCGGCGAAAAAGGCCGGCGTAAAGATTTCCTGCGATTTGAATTACCGCAATAAGCTCTGGACCAGAGAAAAGGCGGGCGAGGTCATGGGCGAGCTGTGCAAGTATGTGGACGTGTGCATCGCCAATGAAGAGGACGCGGCGGACGTCTTCGGGATTCACGCGGCCAATACCGACGTAACGGCGGGCGAGGTAAACCGGGAAGGCTATAAGGACGTAGCGAAACAGCTGACCGATCGCTTTGGCTTTGAAAAGGTGGCGATCACCCTGCGGGAATCTGTTTCCGCCAACGATAATTTCTGGTCGGCGATGCTCTACGACGGCGGCGAATGCTATTTCAGCAAAAAATATGCCGTGCATATCGTAGACCGGGTAGGCGGCGGAGACAGCTTTGGCGGCGGTCTGATCGCGGCGCTTTTGAATGAAAAGGGACCGCAGGAGGCCATCGAATTCGCTGTGGCCGCTTCCTGTCTGAAGCATTCCATCGAGGGCGACTACAACGTAGTGACGGAGGAAGAAGTTATCAAGCTGGCCGGCGGCGACGGAAGCGGGCGCGTACAGAGATAAAAGCGGGCCATACAAAGAAGGAATAAATTAGGTACTCGAATTGAAAAAAGGGGGTCTTTGGCGGCGATGCCGCGCCATTTTGGCGTGGGGGCATCGAAAAGCCGGGGGCTTCTTTTTTATACGGAAAATATGCGGAAAGGAAGAAGGATGAAAAAATTTATGGACAGGGATTTCCTGCTGGAGCATCCGATGGCGAGGAAGCTGTATCGTGACTATGCGGCAAAAACGCCGATTCTGGATTATCATTGCCATATTGATCCCAGGGAAATCTATGAAGACAGGAAATTTGCGAATATCACACAGCTCTGGCTGGGCGGCGACCATTACAAATGGCGGCAGATGCGCGCCAATGGGGTGGAGGAACAATACATCACCGGAGACGCGCCCGATCGGGAAAAATTCCAGAAGTGGGCCGAAACGCTGGAAAAAGCCATCGGCAATCCCCTCTATCACTGGAGCCATCTGGAGCTTTCGCGATATTTCGGTTACGAAGGTGTCTTAAATAGAGAAACGGCCGAAGAGGTATGGAAGCTCTGCAATAAAAGACTGGAAACAGGAGAAGTAAGCGCCCGGAAGCTGTTGATTCAGTCCCACGTCACGCTTTTATGCACGACGGACGATCCGGCGGATTCCCTTCTATGGCATGAAAAGCTGGCGGCGGAGAATTTCGCCGTAAAGGTGCTGCCCGCCTGGCGGCCCGATCGGGCCATGCATCCGGAAAAGGAAGGCTATGCCGAATACCTGGAAAGGCTTACAGAGGCGAGCAAAAAAAAGATTGAAAGCTTTGCAGGGCTTTTGGAAGCGCTGAAGGCGCGCATGGATTTTTTTGCGTCTATGGGCTGTCGCACGTCGGATCACGGCCTTTCCTACGTGGCGTACGCGCCGGCGCCCAGGGGGCAGATCGAAGAGATCTTTGCCAGGGGGCTTCGAGGAGAGGAGATAAACGCGCTGGAGGCGGCGCAGTTCCAGACGGCGTTTTTGCTGGAAATGGGCCGGGAATACCATAGAAAAGGATGGGTGATGCAGCTTCATTACGGCGTGAAGCGGGACAACAGCCGGCGGCTTTTTAAAAAGCTGGGGCCGGATGCGGGGATCGACTGCATCAACACCTATACTCCCTCCGCCGAGCTGGCGGATTTTTTAAACGCGCTGGATGAGACGGATGAGCTGCCAAAGACGATCCTGTATTCGCTGAATCCGGCGGATAATGCGGCGATCGGGACGATCCTCGGCTGCTTTCAGGATGGAACGGTGGAAGGAAAGCTCCAGCAGGGGAGCGCCTGGTGGTTTAACGACCATAAGCAGGGAATGACCGAGCAGCTTACCAGTCTGGCCAACCTAGGTCTTCTGGGAAATTTCGTGGGAATGCTGACGGATTCCAGAAGCTTTCTCTCTTATACGCGGCATGAATATTTCCGGCGGATCCTGTGCAATCTGCTGGGCGGCTGGGTGGAAAATGGCGAATATCCAGCAGATGAAAAGGCGCTGGGAAAGATGGTGCAGGATATTTGCTATGATAACGCCATGCGCTACTTTGGCTTTGGGCGAACGGAGTAGAAAAGACCCCGGGCAAAGGAAGCGAGTTGAAGAACCTCTGTCCGGGGCAAATGTTTTTATGAGAATGTCTTTTAATCGGCGTCTGGATATTCGGTGCACAGCAGACGATAAGGTTCCTCGTCTTCCTCTACCTTGGGGAAGCGGCCGATGGGCTCGTAGAAACGATTGTCGTTCTCATCGTCGTTGCACCTGGAAACCTCGCCCAGAAGTACGGGGCCGCCGGTCTTAGGCACGATAAAATCGTGGTACATGCAGGGGGTGATCGTAATGCTTTCGCCCGGCTTTAATAAGACTTTCGTGCCGGCGGGAACCACCTCGGTCTTGCCGTCGCAATGGATCGTGACGTCCGTATCCAGCATCGTACCGTCTTCGACGCCATTGTACACGGTAATATAGATATCGTTGCCGCCCCGGTTGATGATGTCTTCCATTTTATTCCAATGGAAATGCATCGGCGCGGTCTGGCCCTCGTACAGCATCAGCAATTTTTCCGCATAGGGCTTTGGATATTTGTCCGGGTGCTTCTGATTGCCGTTGCGGATGGTCAGAAGGGCGAAGCCGATTTCGTCGAATTTTTCCAGGCCGTAGTCTGTAATATCCCAGCCCAGCATGTTGTCCCTGATTTCGTCGTATTCATGGCCGACATGCTTCCAGTCCTCGGCGCTCCAGGAGGCGAAGGGCGGAAGTTCGAAGCCGTGCTCCTTTATCAGGGCTTCCATGTCTTTGATAACTGCGTTGATTCTTGAACGTTTCATAGATTTCCTCCTTAATAGATCGTATTACTTGCCCTCCTACTTCCGAACAAGGAAGGTCTTTTTAGATACTTAGTATAGCGCGGCTTTTCCTGCGGCCTGGAACAGCTCGATCTTATGACAGGCGACTTCTTTCATGGCCGCGATGCAGGGCGGCTCGATATGGAAAGGCTCTCTTAGGGAATCGTCCTGTAATACTTCCCGCATTTTTTCATAGTAGGCGGATTTGATATCGCTGGATATATTGATTTTATTTACGCCCAGGGCGACGGCTTTGCCGATTTCCTCGTCCGGGTTATTGGAGCCGCCGTGAAGGACAAGGGGAACGGAAACTTTGGATTTGATTTCTTTTAGAAGATCCAGCTTCAATTCCGGCTTCATGCCTTTGGGGTACAGGCCATGGCTGGTGCCGATGGCGATGGCCAGCGTATCGACGCCGGTTGCCGCGACAAAACGGGCCGCGTCGTCAGGATCGGTGTAAATAATCTGATTGGCGCCGGCTTCGGCTTCCTTGTCGGTAGAGCCGATGGTGCCCAGTTCGCCTTCTACGGAGACGTTCACCGGATGGGCGGCTTCGACGATCTTTTTACAGCCGGCGATATTCTCTTCGAAGGGAAGAGCGGAGCCGTCGAACATGACCGATGTAAAACCGGCCTGGATTGCGCCGATGATCAGACCGAAGTCTCCGCAGTGATCCAGATGGATGCAGACGGGAAGACGGGTTTTCTGGGCCTTTTCAATGATGGATTTCAGAAATTCAGGGCCAGTGTGGTTTAATTCGTCCGGATGGATTTCGATGATGACCGGCGCGTTTTTTTCTTCGGACGCCGCCATCACGCCGTTAAACATGGCGTAGTTGCTGATATTGAAGGCAGGGATTGCAAAATTGTGCTGATTCGCTACTGCCAGAAGCTCTTTCATATTCATGAGCATAATTCGTTACCTCCGTTGGTTGTACATGATGTCCGTCGTAGTTTTTATGGGATTAGAAGCGGCATAAGGTCCTTAAGCGTCCCTCCACGTAAGGCTGCAGCTTTGCTTGGACATATTCCGGCATCTGAAGAATCTTTACCGGGTCCGGGTTGTCTGCGTTTTTAGCGGAAAATTCTGCTACCGCCTTATAGTAGTTGCTTAAAAATTCTGTTCCCAGATTGAATTTGCGGATTCCCTTAGAAAAAGCGACCAGCAATTGTTCGTCGGGGATGCCGCTGCCGCCGTGCAGAACCAGGGGAACGTCTACGGCCGCGTGGATATCCTCCAGCCGCCGGATATCCAGATGAGGCGTATCTTTGTATTCCCCGTGGGCGTTGCCGATGGAGATCGCCAGGGAGTCTACGCCGGTTTCCCGACAGAATTTCTCCGCCGCTTCCGGTTTTGTAAAGAGATCCGTTTTGGCATGATCGGCGTCGGCGGCCATGCCCACATGGCCGATCTCCCCTTCTACGCAGATGTCGCGTGCATGGGCGTTTTGGATGACTTTTCTCGTCAGAGAAATATTGGTGTCCAGATCGTGCATCGAACCATCGATCATCACGGAGCCAAAGCCGGCCTGTATGGATCGCATGACCGATTCGTAGCTGTAGTCGTGATCCGCGTGAAGCCCGATAGGCGTTTGCACCTCTTCGGCCAGTTCCTTTACCATAGCGGCGAAATTTCCAAAGCCCGTCGTATGATAGACGGCGGCGTGCTCCGGATACAGCATGAGGATGACAGGGGTATGGACCGCTTCAGCAGCGTATACCACAGATCTTGCCATGATATAATCCGTACAGTTAAAGGCGATCACCGCGGTATTGCTTTGACTGGCTGCTGTCAGAATGTTCTTTACTTTTTCGTACATGAGTGCCTCCTGTGTGGCTGTGGTTGGTAATTCTTTACAGGTTGGGAAAAGAATTTTTATGTATTTTTGCCGTTTTTTCTGGTCAGATCTATTTTAACACAAAATTCTTCGGATTTCCATGGAGCTTTTAAATTTGCCGGACATTTCGTAGGGTGAAAATTGGATGCATATAGTCGGAAGCATCGTATCCGACGCATGAGGTTCGGATAAAAGGGGCATACTTTTATCATTACGCGAAAAATGTACTTCCGGAATCTCCCCTGCACCTGCCTTTACGGCTGATTTCCCGCCAGATGCACACAAATTTCATCAACGTACGTTCCACGTACGCCTCATAAATTTGTGCACATCTGACAAAAAATCATCTCGCAAAATCAGGCACAAAGAGATTCCGAGAGCACATAAAAGAAGGAGGGAGAAAGTGGCAAAGGCAAGCGATCATATACAATATTATACCAATCCGGGCGGCGCCATTCTTTCTTCGGTGCGCCGAAAGGTGTTCCGGCAGGACGGGCTGTTTTTTAAAGATATTGACGGGAGCGGGCGGGTGACGGTCGTTAACGACTGGCGCTTGCCTGCGAAAAAGCGGGCCGAAGCCTATGTAAAGCTTTTGACGGTGGAAGAAAAGATCAGCCAGCTCTTTATTTCCGATTGGCGCATGGGAAAATATCCGGCGCCTGGGGCCAAAAAAGAAGACATGACGTTAGATGCGTCCGGCCTTTTGGACGAGGGAGAATTTGAAGGAGAGACGATCTTTGGAAAACAGCGCCTGCCGGGGACTTCTGTGCTTTTGAAGGAATGGTTTGCCCGGCATCTGATCCTACGGGCCAATCCTACGCCGGAAGATTTGACGGACTATCTGAATCAGCTCCAGGCGGTAGCGGAGGAATGCGAACGCTTCGTGCCGGTGCTCGCAGCCTCGAATTCCCGCAATGAATCTGGGGAAGCGGTATTCGGTATGAACGACGGGTCGGGCGTTTTTGCCGCCTGGCCGGGGACTTTGGGCATTGCGGCGGCCATCCGGGGAAGCGGCCTTGCGATTGCCGATCAGTTTGCCGACTGCGTTCGGCGCACGTGGAACGGCGCGGGCCTTCGCAAGGGCTATATGTATATGGCGGACGTACTGACAGATCCCCGCTGGCAGCGTTCCTACGGCACCTTCGGAGAGGATCCGGGGCTGATCTCCCAGATTTTGGAACACATCATCCCACGGATTCAGGGAAGCCGAGAGGGCGTGACGAAGGACGGCGTCGCTCTGACGATCAAGCATTTCCCCGGGGGCGGCGCCAGGGAAAACGGCTTCGATCCCCATTACGCCATGGGCCAGTGGAACGTCTATCCAACGGAGGGTAGTCTGGAAAAATACCATCTACCCGGCTTTTTTGCTGCGGTGGACTGTCATGTGTCGTCGATGATGCCCTATTATGCGAAGCCCTCCAGGGAAAAGAGCGCGCTTCAGTTGGATGTGACAGGACGACCAATGGAAATGGCGCCTTACGGCTTTGCCTACAACCGTCCCTTTCTCCAGGAATTGCTGCGAAGGCAGATGGGTTTTGGAGGCTATGTCAATTCGGATACGGGGATCGTCCACAATATGTGTTGGGGTGTGGAAATGCTGGATAAGCCGGAGCGAATCGCCTTTGCGGTGCACGCGGGAACCGATTTGATCAGCGGGCTTTTCGATCACGTTCACGCCATGGAGGCTTTCCATCGGGGGAAAAACGGCTATTACGATACCCATCCGGCGCCCGAGGGCTTTACAGAAGAAGAGCTTGTGCTGACCGAGGAGGCCGTCGATCGGGCGGTGACGCGCACGCTGACGGAAATGTTCCGGCTGGGTATGTTTGAAGATCCGTATCGGGATCCTATAAAGGCTGCCGAAGCGGCGGCGGGAAAGATCGATAGGGACAACGCCATGGAGGCGCACCAAAAGAGCGTGACGCTTTTGAAGAACAATCAGGTGCTTCCCTTGTCAAAGGAGAGGCGGGAAGGAAAGAAAATTTATGCGGAAGCCTTTCATAAAAATCCCGAAAGAGCCGTGCAGCTGACGAAAGAATTGCGGGGGCTTTTAGCGGAAATGTCCCTGACGGAGGATCCGGCCCAGGCGGATTATGCGATTCTATCTTTGTATCCCGCTTCCGGGGAATATTTCAGCGCTACGACGGGGTATTTGGAG
>CAOJIB010000106.1 GCA_948436455.1 uncultured Blautia sp. | reverse complement strand
TCACCTTCTTAATCGGATAATTGCGGAACGCCGCCAAATTCGGCGGATTAATCATGATCCCGCTCTTTGCATTTAAGGGACCCGGCGTAGACAATCCGATCCCTCGAACCTGTTCCTTGGAAATCCCGGCCCGCCGGATCACCTCGTGCATCGCCTCCACCATCTGGGAAATAATGACTTCCGTCCCTGCGTTCTGATCGATATCCACTACCCTGCTGCACAAAAGCTTGGCCCGGAAATCGGTCAGCACACAGCTGATCTTACTGGCCGCCAATTCCACGCCCAATACGCAGCAGGCGTTTCCGTTGATGGAGAGCCGTACCGGACGGCGTCCCCCGCCCACGGAGGTCTTCTCCCCGATCTCCCGGATATATTCTTTTTCTTTTAAGTGATTGACGATATTTGTAATAGTAGCCGGCGTCAGGCCAATACAATCCGCCAGGTCCTTTCTGGAAATGCCTTCGTTAAAACGGATACTGTCCAAAACCACCTTCTCGTTATTCTGCCTCATCCGGATACTATTAATTTTCTTGAGCACTATAATTTCCTCATCCCTTATGTACTATGCCTATATCTTATCCCTATTTTGTGCATTTGTCAACCGCATTTAGATAATTCATTAAATTAAATATCATTTTTGTTAAATAATCCGATTTTTTTCTATTTAAATTAGGTACTTTACACAAAAAAATTGATTTTTCCTGTATATTAACCATGTGGCGACTGTTTGAGTCTATTCGCCTCATACATTTTCAGAATCACGACAAGGTGCTGCTGCAAAAAAAATGAAAAAGCCAGATACATATGCCGCTATAAAAGAGGAGATCCGGACCATATACCATGAAAATCATGGACGGTATGGATACCGCCGCATTACAATGGAACTGCATAACCGGGGTTATCAAATCAACCCCAAAACGGTTCAGCGGTTAATGAAACTCCTGCACCTTAAATGTATGGTGAGGATAAAAAAATACCGTTCATACAAAGCTAATCTTCCATTCAGATCAGGGATGGCAGTATCAGCACAAGACCTATCAGAAACGCCTTAGGGATAAAGGAGTTATACAGAGTATGCCAAGAAAGGGCAACTGTCTTGATAATTCTGTCATGGAAAATTTCTTCGGACTACTGAAATCAGAGCTTCTTTATCTACGGGAATTCCGTTCAATGGAGGAACTTCGGATTGAATTGGAACGATACATCGATTATTATAATAACAGACGAATCAAAGCAAAACTAAGAGGACTGAGTCCTGTTGCATACAGGATTCAATCCTCATTAGCTTCATAACCATCAATTTTCGTCTAACTTTTTGGGGTCAAAACAATAACGACGGCTGACCTCATAAGAAGGTACGCTTGTTTTTGTTAGAGGGGTAGAGCCGCTTCTATGGCTTCCCTTTTCTGTTTATACTATAGCATATCCGGCGGCAGGATTCAAAAGCCAAACACGCATTTAAAAGGTATTTTTACCCCATGATACTACGGATTGTTTCGCACTATGTGCTCCCACAATCCGAAAAACATTCGAAATTCGCCCGAATCGGACTACTTTCTCCTGTTTTTACAGGGCCCAAAGCCATACTTTTTCATGCGAGCATGAAAAGCATGACCTTTTGACCCTGATATCATTCTATCCATCTATGGAATTCCTTTATTTCTGCAAGTTTCTCTCACTTCTTCAAAAACTGTTTATCAAATTCCGGATTAAAATAATAAAAATTCTCCGGGCGCAGCGATTCCTTCGTCTTTTCCAGGGCTTCGCCGAACCGCTGAAAATGCACAACCTCCCTGGCCCGCAGGAATTTCAGCGGGTCCCGGACCTCCGGATCAGGAATCATACGCAACAGATTGTCGTACGTAGTCCGTGCCTTTTGCTCCGCCGCCAAATCCTCCGTCAGATCGGTGATCGCGTCGCCCTTGGATTGGAATTCCTTGGCCGTAAAAGGGACGCCGGCCGCAGCCTGGGGCCACAAGGCCGCCGTGTGATCGATATAATACGCGTCGAAACCGGCCGTTTTGGCCTCCTCTACGCTTAGATTTTTCGTCAGCTGGTAAACCATGGCGCATATGATCTCCATATGGGCCAGCTCCTCCGTGCCGATGTCCGTAAGGAGGCCGCCCACCGTCTTGTCCGGCATCGTATAGCGCTGAGACAGATACCGCATGGACGCGGACAATTCCCCGTCCGGCCCGCCGTACTGGCTGATAATCAGTTGGGCAGTTTTAGGACAGGTCTTCGTGATCTTTACCGGGTACTGCAGTCTTTTTTCATAAATCCACATTTATACGCACGCTCCTTCCCAGGGCGTCGGCCCTTTTTGCCAGCAATAGCAGCCGCCCTCCGGAACGTTTTCACAGGCATCCGCCATACAATCTATGGTCAGCGGATAAAACTGCTGCGCGTATTCCTTTAAAAGCTGCTTGCGTTTCCCAAGCATGGCCCTAAGAAGTGCCAATCCCTGCGCGTCCCTAGGATGAGTGTCCATATACAGGCGAACGTCGTCCACGACGAAGCTGACCTTCTGGATCTGCAGCAGCATATGCTCTCTCTGCTGCTCTCCAGGTGTGCCAGCCGCCTTCCGCTCCGGCACAGGCGCGCCCTCCATGACGAAAAATGGTTTGTTCAGATCCGGAAAAACCGTACCGTTGTCCAGCGCTTCCTGTTCATCGTAAAGTTCTCCCCAGCGCTGCATGGGCACAGAGGCGATTGCCAGATGTTCTTTCTCAAACATACAAAAAACTCCCTTCTGAAAAATTTCTCGCACGCTTAGTATGCGTAAAAAACAGATTTTTCTCATAGGAAGTTTTTTGCAAAATTTTGACTCCAGCATCATTTTATTGATTTTTCTCCAGGATCTCCCGAAGCGTATTTTTCAATGTTTCGAATACCACCGGCTTGGAGATATGCGCGTTCATACCGGCGTCCAGTGCGCCCCGGACATCGTCCACGAAAGCGTTCGCGGACATTGCGACGATGGGGACTGTCTGCGCGGAAGGATGATCGCTGGCCCGGATCGCCTGGGTCGCTTCCAGCCCATTCATCACAGGCATCTGGATATCCATTAGAATAATGTCGTACGTACCGGCCGGGGCGCCTGTGAATTTCTCCAGCGCCACCTGTCCGTTTTCCGCGATCTCACATTTTGCCTGCAAGGTGGTAAGGAGCTTTTCCATTACCAGCTGGTTAATCTCAATATCCTCCACCACAAGGATGCGCCGGCCGGCCAGGAAATTCTTGTCGTCGCTCTTTTTGATCTCTTTTGGCTTCGCATCCGTCATCCGCCGGATGGCGTCTTTGAACGTACTCATAAAGAACGGCTTTGGCAGAAATTGTCCAATCCCGATCTCTAAGGCTTCCTGCTCGACCTCCTTCCAGTCGTAGGCGGTAAACAGAAGAATCGGCATCTTTTCTGAATCATTTTTCCGGACCAGGCGCGCCGTAGCCAAGCCGTCCAGGCCCGGCATTTTCCAGTCCAGCAAAAGCAGATCGTAGGGCCGCCCTTCCTTACGCGCCTTTTGGATCATAGCCATCACTCCGGCGCCGTCGGTCGTATACCGCACTTCCACACCGGCGTCCGCCATCTTCTTCACAATATCGCGGCACACATCCTCGTCGTCGTCCGCAAGAATCATACGGGTTACGCCGTGCTTGCTCCAGAACCAGGAATCATCCTCTTTATCCTGATTGCGCAGCTCCAGCTCCACAGTAAACGTGCTTCCTTCCCCCAGCTTGCTCTCCAGCCTAATTGAGCCATGCATCAAATCGACCAGGCTTTTCGTAATCGCCATCCCAAGGCCGGTTCCCTGAATCTTATGCAGCATGGCATTCTGCTCCCGGCTGAACGGCTCGAAAATTACCTTCTGGTATTCCTCGCTCATTCCCTGTCCGTTATCGCTGATGGTAAACCGGATACGGCTGTAGCTCTTATCCACCTGCCCCACCTCATCCACCAGCATTTGGATGCGGCCGCCCTCCGGCGTATACTTCACGGCGTTTGACAGGATATTGATTAGGATCTGGTTGATCCGCAGCCGATCTCCGAGCAAATGCTCATTGCTTAGAGACTTGGCGAATATCTCGAAGCTCTGTTTCTTCGTATTGGCCTGTGGACGAATAATCGTATTGACCTCGTCGATAAGCTCCGCCAGGTTCAGCTCAGAGATCTTTAAAACCGCGCCGCCGCTTTCGATCTTATTCATATCCAACACGTCGTTGATCAGCCCCAAAAGGTGCTGGCTGGCAGCGGAGATCTTCTGGGTGTATTCCCGCACATGCTCCGGATGGTCCGCTTCCTCCAGCAGTAGCGGGATAAAGCCCATGATTGCGTTCATCGGCGTGCGGATGTCGTGGCTGACGCTGCCAAGGAACGCGCTCTTTGCCTTGTTGGCCGTCTGCGCCATATGCAGCGCCTCCGACAGGGCATTCTGCGCGTGTTTTTCCTTCGTCCGATCGGAAATATAAAAGATGATCTTCTTAATATCCTGCACGACTACGCAGTAGACGTTTTCGCAGAACCATTTACGCTCGCCGGTCTTCTGGTGGATCCGCTCCGTTTCCACCGGCTCCAAAATCACGCCGGGCTCCAAAGATGCCAAATCCTTTGGACCCAAATTTCTCCCTGCAAAATATCCGGCAATGTCGATCTTTTCCACATCGTCCATCACGGCTTTCCAAGGAATGCCCAGCACCCGTTCGATATTCGGGCTGACAAACTCTACCTTTTCGCCCTTTCCATCAAGCATCATATAGACGTCGTCGATATTCTCGGAAAGGACATTGAAAAATGTTTCAAAGATCTGTTCCTGATAGCGAATCTCCTGATCCTTTTCGGCCCAGATCTGCTCGTCCTTTAATTTCTGCGCCGTAAAATCCAAAAGGAAACGCTGGTAATACAGCTCGCCGTTTTCCTCGATCAGCTTAACGTTTCCCAGAATATGCAGCTCTTTTCCATCCTTGTGCCGCACGCGGTACTGCACGCTAACGCTGTCCCCTGGCTTTGTCAAGGAATTGATATACTCCCGCAGCTTTCCCTTGTCTTCATCCGCCACCGTCTGAGCGATCAGCCGAAATCCGTCCGCGATCATTTCTTCCTGCGTCTCATAGCCTAAAAGCCGCAAAGCCGCCTGATTTATGCTAAGGATCTGCAGCCCATCCACACTGTGACACATCACGCCGCAATCCATCGTGGAAAAAAGCATCTCTAACGTCCGGGTTTTCTCAATGATCTCTCGCTCGTACGCCTGCTCCTTCGTTACATCAATGCCAAGACCTATGGTTCCCATAACGCTTCCGTCCCAATCATACAGCGGGGATTTATACGTGGTCAGCGTGCGCTCGCCGTCGCCAGTCTTTATAATCTCCTGCGCCATGCAGGTTTCCCGCCTGCGCATAACTTCTTCCTCTGACTCGATACAGGCCGGATCGTCCTGATCTACATCCCAGATATACGCATGCTGGCGTCCCTCCACCTGCTCTTTCGTCTTATCAACCGCTCTACAGAAGCTTTCATTGACAATTTCGTGCACGCCCTCTTTATCCTTGAACCAGATCAGATTCGGAGAGCTGTTCAGGCAGATATCCATAAATTGCCGGGACTGCCAAAGATCCACCCGCTTCTTATACTCTTTCTGCCATTTCTGGAAACGAAAGCCAATCTCCTTTTGAGACAGCGGCAGATGCCATAAATCTGTAATCTCCGAAAGGTCGTCCGGCAGCGCCTGAGCCTGCTCCCTGTCAACCAGCAAAACCGCCTCGGCTCCCTTTTTCTTACAGACCGTAAGAATTCGCAGCATTTCTCCGGCGTCCTCTCCCTGCAGATGGACAAACAACACGTCCGCCTCCGACGCCTTCTTCTCTTCAATCGTCTCGCTTTCCCAGAATGTATGCGTAAAATGCTCCAGCGGCGGCGACTCCTTTATGAATGTACATATAACGCTCGGAATGCCGATCAGATAAAATTGAATATGACAGCGATACATGCTATTTCCTCCGTCCCCAGTCGGGCAGACCGCGCCCGCAAAGGCGCGTTTCTTCAGTATTTTCTTCTTTTTTACTATACTCCAACTGCGGGATGAATACAAGAGACTTCTTCCGAAAGTTTGTGGAATTGTGACAAATGCAGAAGTTTTCTGGTCATATGTTTCTATTTATTATACAACAAGCAAAAATGCCAGAGCTGGAGGACGCCCGGAGATTGTCGAAAGCGTTTTCTTTTATTCTTAATACTTTTCACAAACCCCCAATTTATCTGTCAAATTCTCTTAACACCTTGATATTTTGGGTTTTCCGGCTGCTTGCCATCCGATTTTTGACAACCAAAGTACAGATCATCCAGGAACTTTTGCTATACTGCCTTGCCAGCTAAGAACAAAAAACGCTATCCAGCGCACAAGCGGGCCTCGGTATATGTCGAAGCCCGCCTGCATTCGTACTATAGAGTTACTCTGGCAGCACATTTCGTTTCATGTTATTATAAGCAATCACCGTATAAAGCAGATACACCAGGAAAAATAGTCCCAAGGAAACTGCCAAAATCATCGGCGGACTGCTAGCCCCCACCATGGTTCCCGGTTCCACTGCGTTGCACATATCCAGGATCACGGGAATTGCGACCAATACCGGGGGAATTACTGGCATAAGGTAGTAAATCGCGAGTTGTCCAAATAGCGCCCGCCTCATTTCCCGGCTGCCCATCCCCAGCTTGTAAAGCAATGCAAACTGGCGGCGGTAGCGCCCCGCTTCACTGAGCTGCTGGACCGTCAAAACGGTGGCGGCAGTCATAGCCAGGGTCAACGCCAGATAAAAAAGCGGGAATACCGTGATGGACGAATAGACGGCGGTATCGTTCAATGCCATAGATTTGGAATAGAACAGATCCCATTCGTTAGTGGCTGTATGAACGGCGTCGATCTGCTTCTTTTCATTTTCCGTAACCATGTCCAGCATTTCGAATTGCTGCAGTGTGATTGGCTCCTCCGTCATGGCTGCTAAGGCAAAACGGATGGCCGAACGTTTGGCGCAGCACTCATCCGGAACCACCAACAGGAATTGATGCCCGTTACCGTTCCAGAGATTTTGGGAAAACTGTTCCGTATAAACTTTGCCCGGCAGCAGAGAATTTCCGTCCAGCCCAAGCGGCCGCTCCCACTTGGACATCGCCTCCTCTAAATAGGGCATACAGTGAATGATATAGCGGCCCTGTTCCAGCTTTGCCGCCGGAAGCCCCAGCATTTCCCGAAGAGCCGCATAATCGCTATAAGCGATCATCGCATTTTCATTGTAATCGTGGTCGTAGCTGTAACGGTAATACCCCGCGGTTTCCTCCAGATAATCCATCAGGGAATCATCCATGCCCGGGTACAGCCTGTACTGCCGGGACGCCGCTATAGGAATACGCCCCTCCATATTGTCCCAAAATCGCTCCACATGGTTTTTCTGATCTGAAACAAACAGCAGATCGAAGGAATCCCGCTCCAATCGCCCCTGATAGATGCCGTTGAACACCATCCCGGCTCCTTCCGTGAGCAGGGTCGCGGTAAAGAGCAGCGCAACCGTCGCCATAACCATTCCCATCGTCGCTAGCTTTGCAGTCAGGGTACGGAAGATCATCAAATTCTCTCCCCGATATTTCCGCTTTGGCCTTCGGTCAAAATACGCCGGGACGCCGGAGGAAAAGCTGGTAAAGAAACCGTAGAGAAACACCATGATGCAGCCCGCTCCCAGGACGCCTGGAAGCAGGCCGCCGGCTAGCAGCAGAACCGTCCCCGCCACGCCAAAGGCGATGGAGACAACAAACAAAGTTTTGCGCGTTTTGCTCTTTTTCACAAGCTCCGCCTCATTTTGCCGCTCGAAGTAAATGAGATCGTAGATTTTCATACGGCGGATGCGTTTCTGGCTTCGAAACAGCGCAAAGAAATAAATCGCGGAAAAATAGGCCAACGTCAGCCCAATGGCTTTTAGCGAAAAGTTGTACTGAAAGTGATACGGCGCGCCAAACATGGTTAGCAGGATCGCGCGAAGCGCCTGATAGACCAAATTGCCCAGCCAGACGCCGAACAGTAGCGCAACGCCGCCCACCAACAGGTTTTCCAAAAAGAACAGACGAGCCACCTGTTTGTTTTCCAATCCAATGAGCAGATACGTCCCCAGCTCCCGGCTGCGGCGGGACAGCATAAAGCCGGTTGTATAAGACACCAACCATCCAATGATGCAAACGATCACGAGACTGGAGAGGACGATCACCAATGTCAGATTGCTCATCATGTCGGACAGCTTAAGAACCTCTTTCGAACACGCCAAGCTATTGAACGCATACAGCATGGCGCACACCATTACGATGGTAACAAAGAAAATCATGTAATCGCTGGCCTGCCGTTTGGCGTTGCAAAGGGATAGTCTAGATAACGTCACTGACATCACCTCCCAGCAAGGCCAGCACGTCCAAGATCTCATGGTAAAATACGCTGCGGCTGCGCTCTCCTTGGA
>CAOJIB010000105.1 GCA_948436455.1 uncultured Blautia sp. | reverse complement strand
CGTGTGCTCTTCCGATCTCCCAAGCTCCAGCGCCTCCACCTGCGTTAAAAGCCGAATGCCCGCCTTTGCCGCGCAGTAGGGGCCGTTGGCATATTCCCCAATATCGGCACAATAGGAGGTCGTATTGATGATACGCCCTTTTTTCTTTGGAATCATCACCCTTAGCACCTCGGTCGTCACGATAAAGGTCCCTTTTAAATTGAGATCGATAATAAAATTAAACGTCGCGTCGTCCAGCTCCGTCAATGTGCCCAGCTTGGTCGTTCCCGCGTTATTATAGAGCACGTCGATGGTTCCAAAGGCTTCCACCGCTTTTTCCACGGCCTCTGCCACCTGTTCTCTTTTCGTGATATCCGCCTGTACGGCGATCGCCTTTCCACCGGAGGCAGTGATGTCCGCCGCCGTCTTTTCGGCCTGTTCGGCGTTAATATCCAGCGCCACCACCGAAGCTCCGTACCCGGCGCAGATCTTCGCGCCGCTGCGTCCAAGCCCGCTTCCCGCGCCCGTAATGAAAATAACCGTATTCTGAAGGTTCATCCTGCGTTTCCTCCTCTTACTTATGTAAAATTGCTACTTAACTTTCCGCAAAATAGGTATCCGGATCGATCGTGGCCATCCGAACCATTTCCGCATCCTCTCCCTTTGTCTTATTCAGGGCAACGGACACCACCCACATCAGCACGAAGGGCGGCACGGCGCACAGACCCATTGCGATCGGGAACGGCCAACCAAGAATCGTATCCATCAGGAAGTAGGAGAGCGGCCCGGAGATCACCGCGCACCAAGCCCCTTCCCGTCTGGCCTTCGGCCATAAAACGCCAAGAAACGTAGGCGCGCAGAGCATGGAGCCGACGCCAGCCAAAGAAAGAAGCACGAATACCTGCAGAAGATCCGGCGTCTTATAAATATTGAAGAATACAATACCGATAATGATCACAACCGTAGAGATCTGCGTCACCCGAAGGATACTCTTCTCGTCGGCGTTTTTCTTTACCTGCCCATAGATGTCCTGGCCGATCGCCTGGCTGCACACCAAAAGGATCGAGGAGGCCGTGGAGAGCATCGCCGAGAAGAAACCGATCATAGCAACGCCCGCAATCACTGTCGGGAAGAACTCCACAGACATCGTCACCGTCAGATAATCCGGATCCGCCTCCGGGAAAAGGACGGCGCCCACCAGGCCCAGCTGTACCATCGTATTAAATAAAAGGCCCGTGATCAGGGAAATAATCAGGAACGTTCCTACGGATTTCCGGCTGATATTCGGCATCGCAATATAACGGGCCGTAATATACGGCTGGCTGAACATAACGAGGAAGGAAAACAGGAAGATACAAGGAATAGAATACCATGGGAACGTCGCGCCCGCGCCCGTCTGGTAGATCACATTGTAATCTGGATGGGTCGCTTCCAGGCCCGCGTGCAGGCCTCCGTACCAGCCCACATGGGAAAAGCACACAACGACAAGGCTCAGGGACAGAATAACCATAAAGCATCCCATGAAGAAGTCCGTCCACGCCACGGAACGAAGCCCACCGTAATTTACGAAAAACGCAACCACCACCGCCATGACGATCAGGCCGATATTAAAATTCACGCCCGTATAGGTTTCCAGAAGCACCGCCGCGCCCTTAAACTGGGAAACCATCATAAACAGGTAGCACAGTACCATAACGGCGGAAATATAAACCTTGATCCATTTGCTGTTAAATCGGTCGCCGATATACTGGGTAATCGTTAGGCATCCGTATCTTTCCGACTGGAGCCTTAGCTTCCGCATGATAAACAGTCCTGGAATTACCAGTCCGCCGATGGTAAAAATCGTAAACCAATAATAGGGCCAGCCGATCGTGGACATATAGCCCGGATCTCCGATAAACGAACCGGCACTTACCGCAGAAGCACAGTACGACATTGCCAGTACGATAACCGGAATATTTTTTCCTCCAAGGAAGTACTCCGTCGTAGCGCCTGTATTTCCCTGTTTATTCTTCATTCCTGCCACTACGGCGGAAACAACCATAAATACTAAAAAAACTATAAAAAATCCTAAAAATATCGCAGATTTATCCATTCGTTCTCCTTTCTTGACGCGCTTGCCGCATCGTCCAGGTAGATTTGGAAGCTTCCTTCCAAACTTTCTCCCTCCGCAGACTTTTTCACGTGCACCCGGAAACCCTTTGCATGCGAAAGCGTTTCCGGGAACGCTTTTCTTTCGTTATTCGCCTTCCGCTTTCTTTTCCGCCGCCGCATTGAGCTTATCCAGCATAAGATCGTAGGCGTCCTTGGGTCTTCGCATCCAGATCAATACCCAGACAGCGCTGATCGCGACTACTGTAAACTGACATCCCAACATTATCATCCATGCCTGCATACGTTTTCTCCTTTATCGAAATTTTTCTTTCTCTATATTCCTTCACCTGTTTCTTTTTCATTCTTAGAGCGCGTATCTATGCCTTCACGCCGGCTTCGTAGCCCTCCTTAATGGCCTTTACAAGATCCTTGGGACGCTCTGCGTCGCCGGTAATATAGACCTCTTTAGCATATTCCCTGGCAATTGCCTCCAGATCTCTGTTCGGCTTTACGCCCGCGGCCAGAATGACCATGTCCACATCGCTGATCTTCTTTAATTCGCCGCCGCTTTCATACGTTACATAATCGTCGCCGATCTCCTTGACAACGCTGCTCGTATGCACGTGCAGATCCGGAATCTTGTCGTATTCATCCATCAGGCAGATCCGGGAATCCTGGGGCATATCAATGCCGATGCCGTCCCGCATTTCAATAATGTCGCACACTCTCTTGTCCTGTTCCATGATCCAGTGGGCGGTTTCCGCGCCTACCGCGCCTCCGCCGATGATCACGCATTTCTTCCCAGCTACGATATTCCCTTTTAAGATTTCATCGACTTCCACAACTACCGGTTTCTCAATGTTTGGAATCGGCGGAATCAAAGGCTTCGTCCCTGTGGAAAGAATCACCACGTCCGGCTTTTCGGCTTCCAGAATTTCTTTTGTGACCGGCGTATGTAAACGTACGGGAATTTCGTTTTTCTCTATCTGCTTGATTAAATACTCGCAGGCTTCCCCATAGCCGTGCTTTGAGGGCGGGACTGCCGCAAGAAGCAGGCGGCCGCCGAGCTTTTCATCCTTTTCATAAAGCGTCACATCATGGCCGCGCAGCTTGGCGACGCGGGCAGCTTCCATTCCGCTTGGGCCGCCGCCGACCACCATAACCTTCTTGGAAACCGGCGCTTCTTTCAATTCATAAGCCGGATCTGTTTCACGGCCCACCGACACATTTAAGGTACAATGTAAAAATCGATCGCCGTCCGTCCGGTCGTGACATGCCTTATTGCAGGAAATACAGTAAACGATATCGTCAAGCCTTCCCTCCTTAAGCTTGTTGGGATAATCCGGATCGCAGATCAGCGTCCTTCCCACGCAGATCGCGTCGCACTTATGATTCTGAATCGCCGCAAGCTGCAGGTCGGGCCTGTTGAGCTGCCCGGCGGAAAATACCGGTATATGCACGTTTTCCCGTACATTGTCCGCCAGAAACAGATTGACGCCCCGCTTAAAGTACATACAGGGAACCGTTCTCGTATACGGATACATACCGGCGGATACGTTTAACGCCGCGACGCCAAGGCCTTCCAAATACCGGGCGATTTCCGCGGAAAGCTTTTGATCAATACCGCCGACCCGATCCTCTTCGCCTACGATCCTCGCCGTGATCGGATACTCTGGCCCTACCAGCTCTCTGGCCCTTTCAATAATTTCCGTGACAAAACGCATTCTTGCCGGAAAGCTTCCGCCGTACTTATCTGTACGATGATTCGTAAGAGGGGACATGAACGAGCAGATCAGATACCCGTGGGCACAATGCAGCTCTACCGCGTCAAAGCCGGCTTCCTTCGCCCTTCGAACGCCCTGGGCAAAATATTCCACATAGTCGCCGACCTCTCTTGTCGTCAATACTCTGGGCGGATCGTATTCCGCCTCAAATACGGAATATACCTCCGGTTCAAAATAGGATGGCGCTACCGGCTGATACCCGGAAGTACTGATATTCGTCTCTCTGCCGGAATGATGCAGCTGCGCGGAAACTAAGCAATCATGCTTATGTATCCGGTCGGTCAGCTCCTTCAGACGGGGGATTCGATCGTCGCTTTCGATCCAGATCTGTCCGCCGAAATCACCGTCCGGATGTACCAGCACAGAACCGACAGTAATCATCGCCACGCCGCCGGCCGCACGTCTTTCCAGATAGGCGATCTCATTTTCCGTAACGTTGCCTTCTTCTCCCATATGCACGGACATGGGCGCCATCACAAAGCGGTTCTTCAGAGTCAGGTTCCCCACCTTCAGGGGTTCAAATAACGGTGCATAGGTCATGTAATCACTCCTCCCTACAAATACTTGCACAAATAGGAAACATTTTTCTCCAAATGATGTTTCTATTTGCCGCAGAAACTAAAAGGTTAGTAACAAAAAAGGTGCTTTGGCAGTCTTGCTTCCAAAAGCACCTTTGCTTTGATAACTCAATATTATCTGTTTCTATGGAATTAGTCTGTAAACTTCTTTACAGAAGTACATGTTTTATGTAATTCTATTTTGTCGCCATTCTTCACAGTTATGGAGTGATGTTTTCTGAACAATCACACAGATTATACCAATTCGTTTATTGCCCGAATGTACATGCCCGTATCGGTACCTATAATGACCACGTCAAATCCCTGCTGGAAATATTTCCCGGCCTGCTCCTTATTATCCGCGTAAATCATTAAGAGCTTCTTTTCCTTTTTGCAGGCGCGCACGATCCGCTCGATCGCCTCCTTGAATTCCTTCGTCTGGAAAGCGGCCGGCGCCTCTAAGGCGACGGAAAGATCGTACGGACCAATGAAAATGCCGTCCACGCCGTCGATTACAGCGATTTCTTCGATATTTTCCAGCGCCCCCATCGTTTCGCACTGGGGGAGCAGCCAGGTATTTTCGTTTGTATCGTTAAAGTATTCCTGTACATTTTTCAACCGCGCATCAAAACCGTATTTCGCACAGCGTGCAAAAGCGAAGCCCCGGCGGCCGGCGGGATAATACTTCGCGTATTCCACCATTTGCTTCACTTCTTCGACGGTATGTATATTCGGAACGATCAGCGCGTCCGCGCCGATATCCAGCATGCGCAGAATCGCCGCCCGGCTGCCGTCTCTGGGCCTTACAAAAACGGCTGTATCGTGCAGCTTCGCCGCCCGGATCATTTCCATCACCGTCTCTTCCGAAAACGGCCCGTGCTCCGAATCAATCACAAAGCAATCCAGCTTGGAAATTCCCAGCGCCTCAGCGGCGTTTGTTCCCCCCATATGTGTAAAGGTGCCGACAACCGGTTCTCTTTTTTGAATTTTTTCTTTTATTTTTTGCATATCTTTCCCAGCTTTCTCCCTAAAGCCCAGGCGTCAACGGAGTATGACGCCCGGCTTCTAGGGTATGATTTCCCCTGTACAATATTCCCTTAATTTTTCTTCATTCAAGATAGTGATCTGATTCCTTCCCGTCTCAATGATCCCCTGCCGCCGCAGCTCCGCAATAATATGCGATACCTGTACCCTGGAAACGCCGACGACCTTGGCCAAGTCCTCCTGGGACATCTGGATCGTCTGTCCGTCCGTTTCCCTGAGGTAATTCGAAAATAACTCCAGGAAATTGCATACGCGGATATGTGCGTTATTATAAGAACTATTGATAGAATCAAAAATCAGATAGTTAAACATTTCCAGATAATTATCCATGACGCTCTTTGTCAAACGATGATCCCCGTCCATTAAGGCGTTTAACCGCTTCTGCGTAAGAACCAGCCCTTCCACGTCGGTGATGGCCGTCCCGATCTCGCCGATATGATAACGCTTGGGCGACGTATACGTGGGGAACAACGTATGCGGGCCGAATAAGAACAGATTCTTCTCTCTGCCGCTGTCATGGATCACCGAATACTGGCACCATCCCTTTTCTATATAGACGCAGCTGTCACCTCCATTATTTTCAGACAAAAGTATACTTCCCTTTTTGAAAACTTTTCTTGCAATGCTGTTATCCTGAAACAGTTGATGAAATTTCAAAAAATTATTTGTAAAATAAAATTTAGGGATGTCCTTTTTCTCCTCGTTTTTCAAGCGCTCTCCTGACCCTTTCCACTGCCAGCTTGATATTTTCCAATGAATTCGCATAGGAAACTCTGACAAAGCCTTCTCCACTGCTTCCAAATACGTGGCCGGGAGTCATGGTTACATATTCCTTTTCCAGGATATAAGAGCAGAATTCGTCCGCGCTCATTCCCGTACCACGAATATCCATAAATACATAAAACGCGCCGTCCGGCTTCTGGCATTTGCACCCCGGCAGGCTGTTTAAGGCGTCCACAAGATAATCCCGTCTCTCCTGATATTCCTCCACCATTTTTCTCGACGCCAGATCGTCCTCTACCAGCGCGGTAGTCGCGGCGTCCTGGATGAACGTATTCGGACATGAAATACTATAAAAGCTTAACCGCATCATGGGATCGATCAGAGACTTATCCGTCACGATATAGCCCACTCGCCAGCCGGTCATCGCGTAATACTTCGAATGGCCGTTCAGTACTATTGTCCGCTCTTTCATCCCCGGATATTCGGCGATGCATGTGAACTTTTTACCATCATACAGGATATCTGCATACACGTCATCTGTAACTACCAGAAGATCGTACTTTTTTGCGACTCTTACAATCTCTTCCAAGGATTCATGATCCAGGGCGAAGCCGCATGGATTGGAAGGCGTATTTAAAAGGATCATCTTGGTTTTCTCTGTGATCAGGCCTTCAAACGTATCCTTATTGATCTGGTAACGGTTTTCAGAATCCAGCACATAGGAAACGGCTGTAGCGCCGCAGATATTGGGGATTGTAAAATAGCACAGATACCCTGGATCGGGCACAAGGATCTCGTCTCCCGGATTCAGAAACGCCATCATCGCCAGGAACAGGCCGTGAGCCACGCCGTGAGTCACCTGCACCTCTCCAGGCACATAGGACAGATGATATTTCTTTTCGTACATGTCGCAAACGGCCTTCCGTAAATCTGCCGTTCCGACCACCGGTCCATAATGCACCCGCTTTTTGTCCAGCGCACGCTTGGCCGAATCAATGATATAGTCCGGCGTATCAAAATCCGGCTCGCCGATTTCCATATGGATAATCGGTTTTCCCTGTCTCTCCAGCTCGTCCGCAAGATCGATAATCTGCCGGATCTTTGAAAGCGGTGCGTTCTTCATTCTATCTGCTTGTCTCATGTCATTGTCCTCCCACATATATATTTTTTATAAAGTTCTATATCCGCATGGCGGCATAAAAGCCCTGTTCCACCGCGTCCGCCACCCGTCCGATGGAAACGCAGTCCCCAATCGTATAATACTCGTAATAATGATCCTGAATATCTTTTTCCAGATCTGTCACCTTGTAAGAGCCGATGGCGACGATCAGCTTATCGCATGAAATCCTTTTTTCCGCTCCCTTGGCCGTACTGCAGACCAGCATAGGGCCTTCGCCGCTCATTTCCATGTGATTACTCTGCGTCCTCGTATAAATCGGCACGTTTTCTTCCTCCAGCGCCCGAAGGATCGAGATCCGATTGACGGAGCTGCTTCCCTTGGCCACGGAGTCCGTCATCTCAATCAGAGAAGTATGGACGCCCTTCCTGGTCAGCTCCAGGGCCGCCTCGCAACCGATCATTCCCGCGCCGATCAGCACCACTCGATCGCCGGCCGCGATATTTTCCAGAAAATCATCCTCCACCGTATAGTGGGGCACCAGCTCCATGCCCGGTATTTCTAGATGCTTCTGCCTGGCCCCTGTAGCGAGAATCACTGCATCCGGCTCTTCTTCGCGGATCTTTTCCAGAGTGGCCGAACAGCCCAGGCGGCACGTAACGTCGCTTAACTCCAGCTGCCGCTTCAAATATTTCACATAGAGACGCAGCCCATATTTATAGGATTCTTTAGAAGCGTATTTCAGCTGGCCGCCGATTTCCTCTTCCTGCTCAAAGAGCACCACCTGATGGCCCCTTTGCGACGCGGTCAGCGCTGCCGATATACCGCCGGGGCCGGCGCCGATGACGACGACCTTCTTCACTTCCCGGGCCTTTTCCGGATATACGTAGCTTTCAAAACCGCATCTTGGATTCACCGCGCATCCCAGACGCTTGCCCGCGCTGATATTGTCCACGCATCGCTCCAGGCACTGGATGCACGGCCGGATTTCATCCGCTCTTCCCGTACGCGCTTTCTTCGGCCACTGGGGATCGGCAAGCAGAGGCCTTCCAAGAAATACCAGATCGGCGTCCCCGTTGGCGATCATCCGTTCCGCCTGCTCGGGATGAATATAGCCGCCCACGGCCGCGACGGGAATATCTACGGTCTGTTTCACGATTTTCGTATATTTGGCCAGAGGCGTTTCCCCTAGGTGACATGTGGGATAGAAATACATTACCTCGTTATCGGTGCTTCCCGCGTCCACATCCAGCATATCAAACCCGGCTTCCTCGGCCAGCTTGCAGTATTTCAAAGATTCGTCGAGAGTCGTTTCC
>CAOJIB010000104.1 GCA_948436455.1 uncultured Blautia sp. | reverse complement strand
GCGCGCCAGATTGTGGCTCTGGAGGCCCAGGGTTCGAATCCCTGTATCCACCCTTGCTATCGCCAAGCGCGATGAGCTCTTGGGCTATCGCCAAGCGGTAAGGCACAGCACTTTGACTGCTGCACACGTTGGTTCGAATCCAACTAGCCCAGTCGAATATGGAGCATTAGCTCAGTTGGCAGAGCACTTGACTTTTAATCAAGTTGTCCGGGGTTCGAATCCCCGATGCTTCATTACAGAAAATGACAGATCCTGTAGCATATGGATTCTGTCATTTTTGTTTTTTCTGGAGTTTTGCGTTTCGGCGTTTGTATAACCCGGGAAGGATATGTATGACAGAACAGGAAAAATATATGAAAGAGGCGATTCGCCAGGCAAAAAAAGCGTATGCCCTGGAGGAGGCGCCTATCGGCTGTGTAATCGTTGCGGATGGAAAGATCATCGCTAGAGGGTATAATCGGCGCAATACGGATAAAAGCACGCTGTCTCACGCAGAATTGCTAGCCATCCGAAAGGCGGCGAAGAAGCTGGGCGATTGGCGGCTGGAGGGCTGTACCATGTATGTGACGCTGGAGCCCTGCCAGATGTGCGCCGGCGCCCTTTTGCAGTCCCGGATGGACGCAGTGGTGATTGGCAGCATGAATAAAAAGGCAGGCTGCGCCGGTTCTGTGCTGAATCTGCTGGAGATGGACGGCTTTAATCATAAGGTGGCCGTGACCAGAGGCGTATTAGAGGAGGAATGCTCCGCGCTTCTGACGGAGTTTTTCAAAGAATTGCGGGAAAGAAAGAAACGGCTAAAGGAGGCAGCCGGGGAAGGGCGGTAATTCTATGAAGCTGTTGTACGCAGAGGATGAATACAGTATGTCAGAAGCGGTGACGGATATCCTGACGTACCACAACTATATGGTAGACGCCGTTTACGACGGAGAAGAGGCGCTGGCTTACGCGCAGGCGGAGGAATACGACGGGATTATTCTGGACATTATGATGCCGAAAATGGATGGGCTGGAGGTTTTGCGAAAGCTTCGAAGGGGCGTCTGCGATACGCCGGTGCTCCTTCTGACGGCCAAAACAGAGGTGGAGGATCAGATACAGGGGCTGGATCTGGGGGCGGACGATTACCTGCCAAAGCCTTTTTCTATGGAATTGCTTTTGGCCCGCCTTCGGGCAATGCTGCGTCGCCGAAAGGAATATACACCCACCGTTCTTACCTGCGGAAATATTTCCCTGAATCAGCAAAGCTATGAATTATCCGGCAACGGCAAAAGTTTTTTGCTGCCGCGTCTGGAATATCAGTTGATGGAGCTTTTCATGCTGCATCAGGGCATGTATTTTTCTACGGAGGATCTTTTGCGCAGGGTATGGGGTTATGAGACCGATGCAACGCCCGGCGCGGTATGGGTGTATATTTCTTATCTGCGAAAGAAGCTGGCGGCCCTGCAGGCGGACGTGACGATCCTTGCCAAACGGAACGTGGGTTATACCCTCCGGGCATCCCAGAAATAAAGTGCCGCGCACGGTAAGACAGAGGAAATACCCTCCGGGTATCCCAGAAATAAAGTGCTGCGCACGGTAAGATAGAGGAAATACCCTCCGGGCATCCCAGAAATAAAGTGCTGCGCACATAAAATTTTTTGCAGTTTGTAGAATTTTTAGAGGCAGAGCTTATGATAAAAACGCTTCAGAGAAAATTTGTGTTTACTTCCATGCTGGCCGTGAGCGTGTTGCTGCTGTTGCTGCTGGGCGCGATTAATCTTGTCAATATCCTGATTGTGGGGAATCAGGTGGATCGGACGCTGGAAATGATCGCGGCGCATAGAGGGGACCCCGGGAATTTTCTGCCGGAGCTTGCCGACGCGCCGGGAGACGAGCTGGGACCAAGGCCGCCCCAAATTTCCATGAGGGAGCCGAAAAGCGAGTACGATACGTTTATGTCTTCGAATTTTTTCCTAGTTCAATTTGATCGGGGAGGCAGAGTCGTATATGTGGACGCCAGCCGGACGTCGATAGTCACGGAGGCGGAAGCGGCGGCTTTGGCGGCGGATGTGTATGAAAAGCGGCAGGCGCGTGGAAAGGCGGGCCGCTATCGGTTTTGTATGACGGATAATCCTGACGGAAGCGGCGCATCCGTGGTATTTTTAGATACCTACAGGGAAATCGTTTCCTACGTCCGCGTACTGCTTCTTTCTGGCGGCGCGGGACTGATCTTCTGGGGACTGATGCTGCTTTTGGTAATGCTGCTTTCCAAAAGAGCGATTCAACCCATTGCCGAGAGCATGGAGAAGCAGAAGCAGTTTGTGACCAACGCCGGCCATGAGATTAAAACGCCTCTGGCGATTATTCAGTCCAATACAGAGGCGATGGAGCTGTATCAGGGAGAAAGCAAATGGAGCCGGAATATCAAGGAGCAGACGCTACGCCTTTCCGGTCTGATGCAGAATTTACTGCTGCTCTCCCGGATGGATGAAGGAATTTTACAGGGAAAGGCGGCCGGCTTTTCGCTGGATCAGCTGCTGGAGAGTACGTTGCAGGGCTTTTTGCAGCCGCTGGAGGCGAAGGGGATTTCCTTAAAGACAGAAATCTGGCCGGAGCTTTTTGTATATGCGGATCCGGCGCATGTCGAACAGGTTCTTTCCATTTTACTGGACAATGCGATCAAATATACGAATGCCGGCGGCCGTCTGGAGATTGCCGCCTGGCGGAAGGATTCCCAGACGTGTCTGCGTCTGGAAAATACCTGTGAAGAGCTGCCGGCGGCTCCACCGGATAAGCTTTTCGACCGCTTTTATCGCGCGGACGCCGCGCGTACGCAGAAAGGCGGCGGTTACGGTATCGGGCTTTCCGCGGCCCGCGCGCTGCTGGAAGTAAATCGCGGATCCATCCGCGCGCAATACAAAGAGCCGAATAAAGTCTGCTTTCTCGTCCGGTTCTCCTAGGATTTTTTCATAAAATTTCAAAAGACTTCGTAAAAATTACGGGGTCTTTTTTGCTTTTCTAAGCTTCAGCTAAGGCTGTGCGGGTATACTATGGGAAATCGTCCAATGGCGATAGAGCTGCGGGCGGCGGAAACTTCCGCCGTGAAGCTTGAAAAATCAAAAAGGGGGAAAGTCATGGGCCTTCGTCATGAATGGAAGTACGAGATCAGCTGTGCGGACCGGTTGGCGCTGCAGGGACGGCTGGCGCTTTTGATGGGGCAGGATAGCCACGCAATCGACGGCCGGTACGAGATACGCAGTCTGTATTTTGACAATTTGCAGGATAAGGCGTTGCTGGAAAAGATCGACGGCGTCAACTGTCGGGAAAAATTCCGTCTGCGTTATTACAACGGTGATTTATCGTTTCTTTTGCTGGAGAAAAAAAGCAAACGAAACGGTCTTTGCGAAAAGCGCCAAATCCGTTTGACTATGGAAGAGGCACAGGCAGCGTCGGCTGGAGATTTTGTCGCGCTTAGAGATACCCAAAAGCCGCTCCTTCGGGAATTGTGCGAGAAAATGCGGCATCAGGGGCTGCGGCCCAAAACGCTGGTGGATTATACCCGAAGGCCCTTTGTGTACGCGCCGGGCAACGTGCGGGTGACGCTGGATGACGATATCCGCACCGGCATGGCATGCATAGATTTTTTGAATCCCCGTTGCATCACGGTACCGGCAGGCGGTGGGACGACAATTTTGGAGGTCAAGTGGGATAGTTTCTTGCCCGCGGTGATTCAAGATCTGCTGCAGATGTCTCGTATGCCGGCCGTAGCTGTTTCCAAGTACGCCCTCTGCCGGTTGTATGACTGAAATTTTTTCAATTGCAAAAAGGAGAACGAAGAAATGAGTTTTAATGATGTTTTCAAATCGAGCTTTTTAGAAAATGTTTCCAGCATATCGCTGCTGGATATGGCGCTTTCTCTGCTGCTGGCCTTTGGCGTCGGCCTGTTTATCTTTTTTATTTACAAAAAGACTTTTTCCGGCGTGCTGTATTCTTCCAGTTTCGGCGTGACGCTGGTGGCGTTGACGATGATCACGACGCTGGTGATCCTGGCCGTTACATCGAACGTGGTGCTTTCTCTTGGTATGGTAGGCGCCCTTTCTATCGTTCGCTTCCGTACCGCCGTCAAGGAGCCTTTGGATATGACGTTTCTGTTCTGGGCCATCGGCGCGGGAATCGTCCTGGCGGCGGGGATGATTCTTCTGGCTGTTTTCGGCAGCGTCCTGATCGGCGCGGTGCTTTTTATTTTTGTCAATCGGAAATCTTACATAAATCCCTACATTGTGGTGCTGCGTTGTGAAGACGCCGCCGGAGAAGCGGCGGCCATGGAATTTCTGGTAGGACAGGTGCGAAAATGCGTCCTGAAGAGCAAGACCGCGCAGAAAGGTTCCATAGAGCTTACGGCGGAGGTCCGTATGCAGGATAGTCAGACGGGCTTCGTGAACGCGCTGGCCGAGATGCCGGGTGTGACGAGCGCGGTATTGGTCAGCTATAACGGCGATTATATGGGATAGAGAAAGGGAAACGTATGGCAACGCATAAAGCGATTGATAAGATCTGCTGCGTCGTTTTGGCGCTTACGCTGCTGACGGCCGTTTTATTTGCAAATGCCGAGTATTTCGGCGTCCAGGCCGTTTTTGCGGCGCTGGGTTATGAAACGCGCTTGTTTCAGACAGACAGAGTGCACACCATCGACTTGATTATGGAAGACTGGGAAGAATTTCTCTCCAACTGCACTTCGGAGGAATACGCGCCCTGTACCGTGGTGATTGATAACGAGGCATATAAGAATGTCGCCCTTCGGGCGAAGGGAAACACGTCATTGACCCAGGTAAAGAACAGCGGCAGCAGCCGTTACAGCTTTAAGCTGGAGTTTGATCATTACGATACCGCCGGCAGCTATTATGGGCTGGATAAGCTGTGCCTGAATAATATTATCCAGGACAACACGTATATGAAAGATTACTTGTGTTACCGGCTGATGGCGGAATTCGGCGTCGACGCGCCTCTATGCAGCTTTGTCTATATTACGGTAAACGGCGAGGACTGGGGACTGTATTTGGCAGTGGAGGGAATCGAAGAGGCGTTCCTTCGGCGGCATTACGGCAGCGATTACGGAGAGCTGTATAAGCCGGACAGCCAGAAGATGGGCGGCGGCAGAGGCAATGGAGAAAATTTCCGGATGGAGGACTGGCAGGAAGATGGGCAGCAGCCAGACGAAACGTCCATGCCCTCGGGGATGGAAATGCCGGAAGGCGGCCAGTTGGAAAAGCCAGATGAGAACAATGCTGCCGGAGGCTTGGACAACATGCAGCCGCCGGATGAAAAAGGGGACGGCCGGGAAGGCGGCATGGAAAATGCTTTCTTTGGAGCGGCCGACGTGCTGTTACAGTATACGGACGATGCGTATGAGAGCTACGCCAATATCTTCGACAATGCGAAGACGGAAATCACCGACGAAGATAAGGAGCGGCTGATCGCGTCGTTGAAAGCCTTAAATGCCGGCGAAAATCTGGAGACGGCGGTAGACGTAGAAAAGGTACTTCGCTATTTCGTCGTGCATAATTTCGTCTGCAATTTCGACAGCTATACGGGCGGAATGATCCATAATTATTATCTTTATGAACAGGACGGTCAACTATTCATGCTTCCTTGGGATTATAACCTGGCCTTCGGCGGCTTTGGCGGAGGGCAGGACGCGACGACGCTGGTGAATTATCCCATCGATACGCCGGTGAGTGAAAATACGGTGGAAGAGCGGCCGATGTTGGCGTGGATATTTGCCGACGAGACGTATACGGAACAGTACCATCAATATTTTTCAGAATTTATGGAAAAATATTTTAAAAACGGAACTTTTTTTGAAATGTTGGAAGAAGCGCGGGCGCTGATCACGCCGTATGTGGAAAAGGATCCTACGAAATTCTGCACCAACGAAGAATTTGAAGCAGGCGTGGAGGCGCTTTGGGAGTTTTGCACGCTTCGGGCAGAAAGTATCCAGGAGCAGCTGGCCGGAACCATCGCCTCCAAAAAAGAAGGGCAGGAAAAAGATCCGGAAGAAAAAATAGACGCGGGAAATCTGCAAATTTTGGCGATGGGTTCGATGGGAAATATGGGAGCGGCTGCGGGGGAAGAAAAGCCGGCGTTCCAGGGAGAGGATATGCCAGAGCTGCCGGATTCGATGGGCGACGGAGAAAAACCGCCCCAAATGCCGGACGGCGCCAAAGATGGTCAAAGGTCTCCCAAAGCGCCTTTGGGAAGGCCGCAGATGGAAACTCCCGCCCCTGCAGAATAGAGGGCGGGAGAGAGATTCTTTTTTGATGCGCGCCGCACGTCGGAATCCTACCACAGACGTTACCTTTACAGTTAACTCGGCCCAGGCACCCTTACGGCACACAAGAGCTTCTGCTTAGTGCTGCTGCATTCCTGCCCTGACACGGTTCACAGATTCCTGTTGCGTAAGACCCAGACGTCAACGCCACTTATAAAGGGCAGCTCCACGAATAGAAAGCCTCGGATTGGCATCACCCCTGCTATAGCGGATTGCAGGTACAGGGCACCGCTAACTCCCCGGCTGCGCGGATTTTAGTATAGTATATTTTTGAAAAAATGTCAATGTGTTCCGCGAATTCTTGTAACTATTTCGCCCAGGACTTTGCACCTGCTGCAAAGTCCGTAAGAACATCTACGGGCAGCCAGGGGGGATCTGTCCCTTGCCGCAGGCGACTTGGAATAGACGGATTCTGTAACTAGGAAGCCGGCGGCCAAATAGTTGCAAATTCTTTGAAATGAAATCCATTTGCCATTGAGTTTGGGAATAAAATATTATATAATAGACCATAACAAGAAGAAAAGAAGCGGCGAAAAAGCTTGTTGCGCAGATTGTAGACAAAGGAAATTTTAGCCATGGGTGCTCGAGGGCAGGCCCTCGAATACAGAAAGCTTGCCACTGGCAACCTTTCTGCATACTAAGGCATTTTGTCCGCAAGTACTGAAAATTTATGGCGCAGCCATGGATTTTACTAGCGGTAGGGCTTGTCGCAGACGTTTTTCTTTATGCGAAATTAAAAGAAAGGGCAGGGTGCACAACATGATGAAACGAATTGGTTTATTGACCAGTGGCGGCGACTGCCAGGCGCTGAATGCAACTATGAGAGGCGTGGTAAAGGGCCTGGCAAATCTTACGGATGAATTAGAGGTATACGGCTTTGACGATGGTTATAAAGGCCTGATCTATGGGAAATATCGTATGCTGACCTCCAAGGATTTTTCCGGCATTCTGACGCAGGGCGGTACGATCTTAGGGACCTCCCGGCAGCCGTTTAAGTTAATGCGTGTGCCAGATGAGAAGGGATTGGACAAGGTAGAGGCCATGAAGCAGACCTATTATAAGCTTTGTCTGGACTGCCTGGTTATCCTGGGCGGAAACGGTACCCAGAAGACGGCCAATCTGCTGCGGGAGGAAGGCTTAAATATCATCCATCTTCCCAAGACTATTGACAACGATATCTGGGGAACGGATATGACCTTTGGCTTTCAGACGGCGGTCAATGTGGCGACCGACGCCATCGACGGCATCCATACGACGGCTTCCTCTCACGGACGTGTGTTCATCGTGGAAGTTATGGGACATAAGGTGGGAAGCTTGACGCTCCACGCGGGCATTGCCGGAGGCGCAGATATTATTCTGATCCCGGAGATTCCCTACGACATCAAAAAGGTAACGGCGGCGATCCAGAAGCGTGCCAAGGCGGGCAAGCGGTTTACGATTTTGGCTGTGGCCGAGGGCGCCATTTCTAAGGAAGACGCGAAGCTTTCCAAGAAGAAATTAAAAGAGCTGCAGGCGGAAAAAGCCAAGAAATACCCTTCCGTTTCTTATGAAATCGCAGAAAAAATTGAAAAACAGGGCATCGAAGTACGCATTACCGTACCGGGCCACACACAGAGAGGCGGCAGCCCCTGCGCGTACGACCGAGTGCTTTCCACCAGGATCGGTGCGGGTGCGGCGGAAGCCATCATGGACGAGGAATACGGCATCATGGTAGGTATCGTCAACGGCAAGATCAAACGCGTACCGCTGGCGGAATGCGCAGGAAAGCTCAAGACAGTATCTCCTAAGGATCAGACAGTAAAGGCAGCAAAGGCGATTGGCATCAGCTTCGGCGACTAACGAGGTAATTTCATGAGCTATACCGCTCTGTACAGAAAGTTCCGGCCCGACGCTTTTTCGGAGGTGAAGGGGCAGGAACACATTGTAACGACACTGACAAACCAAATCAAAGCGAACCGCATCGGCCATGCCTATCTTTTCTGCGGCACCCGGGGAACCGGGAAAACCACTGTGGCGAAGATTCTGGCCCGTGCGGTGAACTGCGAACATCCTGTGGATGGAAGTCCATGCAACGAGTGCCCTGTCTGTTTGTCCATACAGGCGGGCACTTCTTTGAATGTCATCGAGATTGATGCCGCGTCGAATAACGGCGTGGATAATATCCGGGAAATCCGGGAGGAGGTCGCCTACCGGCCGACTCAGGGACGGTATAAGGTATATATTATCGACGAGGAGATCGGAAGAGCACACGTCTGAACTCCAGTCACGCTATCCTGGCGACGTCATCGCGTATGCCGTCTTCTGCTGGAAAAGGGGGGGGGGGGGGGGGGGGGGG
>CAOJIB010000103.1 GCA_948436455.1 uncultured Blautia sp. | reverse complement strand
CGTACAGCCGTTATCAAAAATAATACAAAAATGCCAAAATTAAGAAAAACGGAGTATAGAAGAGAAAAAAAGAGGAAAAATATATTTAGGCTGAATAGAACGGAATTCACTGCATTTGCCAAAAGGAATTGAATTCACTAATATAAGGTCAGTAGTTAGCACTCGAAATAAATGAGTGCTAATAAATTAGACGAACAGATGACTATAAGGAGGCTAAGAAATATGAAGTTAGTACCATTGGGCGACAGAGTAGTATTGAAACAATTAGAAGCAGAAGAGAAGACAAAATCCGGTATCGTGCTGCCTGGCCAGGCACAGGAAAAGCCCCAGCAGGCGGAAGTCGTTGCCGTAGGCCCGGGAGGAATCGTAGAAGGCAAGGAAGTCAAAATGGAAGTAGCCGTAGGCGATCAGGTCATTTATTCCAAATACGCCGGCACAGATGTAAAGATGGACGGCGAAGAATTCATTATTGTAAAACAGGGCGACATTCTGGCAGTTGTAAAATAAAGACTAAGCAAACAGGAGGACGATTATCATGGCAAAAGAGATTAAATTCGGCGTTGACGCAAGAAATGCACTGGAAAGCGGCGTCAACCAGTTAGCAAATACCGTACGGGTAACCTTAGGGCCGAAGGGCAGAAACGTAGTATTGGATAAATCCTTCGGTTCTCCGCTGATCACCAACGACGGCGTAACCATTGCAAAAGAGATCGAGCTGGAAGACGGCTTTGAAAACATGGGCGCGCAGCTTATCAAAGAAGTAGCCTCCAAAACCAACGACGTGGCCGGCGATGGCACCACTACCGCTACCGTACTGGCACAGGCCATGGTCAACGAAGGGATGAAGAACTTGGCCGCCGGCGCGAATCCCATCATCCTGCGCAAGGGTATGAAAAAAGCCACTGATACAGCCGTAGAAGCGATTATCGCCATGAGCAAGAAAGTCAGCGGCAAAACGCAGATCGCCAACGTAGCTTCCATTTCCGCAGGAGATGAGCAGGTAGGCGCATTAGTGGCCGACGCTATGGAAAAAGTCAGCGGTGACGGCGTAATCACCGTAGAAGAATCCAAGACCATGCACACAGAGCTGGATCTGGTAGAAGGTATGCAGTTTGACAGAGGCTATATTTCCGCCTATATGTCCACCGACATGGAAAAGATGGAAGCGGTTCTGGAGGATCCCTACATTCTGATCACTGATAAGAAGATCAGCAATATCCAAGAGCTGCTGCCGCTTCTGGAGAAGGTTGTACAGTCCGGCGCGAAGCTGATGATCATCGCCGAGGACGTAGAGGGCGAAGCTCTGACGACTCTGATTGTCAATAAATTAAGAGGCACCTTCCAGGCCGTTGCCGTAAAGGCTCCCGGCTACGGCGACAGAAGAAAAGAAATGCTCAAAGATATCGCAATCTTAACCGGCGGCGAAGTAATTTCTGAGGAACTGGGCCTGGATATCAAGGAAGTAGAATTAGAGCAGCTTGGCCGCGCGAAATCCGTAAAGGTTACAAAGGAAAATACCGTCATCGTGGACGGCCTTGGCTCTAAAGAGGATATCAGCGCAAGAGAAGCGCAGATCCGCGCCCAGATTGAAGAGACGACCTCTGACTTCGACAGAGAAAAGCTTCAGGAACGTCTGGCCAAGCTGGCCGGCGGCGTAGCCGTTATCCGTGTAGGCGCCGCTACGGAAACAGAAATGAAGGAAGCGAAGCTGCATATGGAAGACGCTCTGGCCGCTACGAGAGCCGCAGTAGAAGAAGGCGTAATCGCCGGCGGCGGTTCCGCTTATATCCACGCGACGAAGGAAGTTGCCAAGATGGCCGCTGGATTAGAGGGCGATGAAAAGACCGGCGCCAATATCATCCTGAAGGCTCTGGAAGCTCCGCTGTTCCGCATTGCCGCCAACGCAGGACTGGAAGGCTCCGTGATCATCAATAAGGTACGCGAGTCCGAGGTAGGCATTGGTTTCGACGCTCTGCGTGAGACGTACGTAGATATGGTAGCCGAAGGGATCCTGGATCCGGCCAAGGTAACCAGAAGCGCTCTGCAGAACGCTACCAGCGTAGCCTCCACCCTGCTGACGACCGAATCCGTTGTTTCCGTCATCAAGGAAGAAGCTCCTGCCATGCCCGCAGGCAACCCGGGTATGGGCATGATGTAATACTATAGAAAGAGACCTTCTTTATCTATTTTTCAGAGACTGCTGTCGTAAAATACTGGGCAGCAGTCTCTTTTTGTGTTAAAATGAAAAACAAGCGAAAATCGTAACTATTTTAAAAAACTGTAGACAAAGTAGCTTCCGGCCAAAGTTTCTCCAAAACGGCGACTTTGTCAACATTCTGACTGCAAGGGAGGTTGCAATGAACGACTTATACGCAGAGGTTTTAGTAAAGCGCCAAAGCACCGGCCGCGAACCGCTGATCAAAGCCGGCCTGCTGGCGGCGGCCGTTATATCGGCCCTCTCCGGACTTTTTGTATTCGCCCCGTTGATTCTTGTGACAGTCGCCGTAGGCGTGGGCTGCTTTTTCATCTTTCCGCGACTACATCTGGAATATGAATACCTGTTTGTAAACGGCGACCTGGACATCGATATGATTCTGAACCAGGCCAAGAGAAAATCGGTGAAAAGCTTTCACCTGGAACAGGTAGATATCATTGCTCCGGAAAACTCCCACCGCCTGGACTACTACCGGCAAAACACCGCGATGAAGCTTTTAGATTATTCTTCCGGCGATCCTTCCCACAAAAGATATATGATGATCGTCCGTGAGGAAAACCAGGGCGCCTGCAAGGTTTTGCTGGAGCCTGACGAAGAAATGACCGCCGTCTTAAAGCAGGCCGCACCAGGCAAGGTCTATACGGACTGACAGACCGGCTCTTTCACAAAGGACTACAGGGGAGTAACTATGGCAGAATACAAAAGAAAGAAACGGCCATCCAGGGGAAGGAGGAAAAGGCGCCGGCAGCGTAACCGGCGCCTGCTTATCACTCTCTTATGCATCGGCGGCATTATCCTAATCGCCTGCCTAGGGTTTTTCATCGTTCAGAGAGCGCGGGCGAAAGAGGAAGCGAGAAAAGCCAGCCTAATGGATCCATTGGCCGGCGCGCCGCCTTTGGACGTGGAGCTTCTAACGCCGAACGAATATTCCCGTCCAGAGCTTGCATTAGAGGAAGTGAAAAACGTGGCCATTCATTATACGGCCAATCCCGGCTCCACGGCCATGGACAACCGGAATTATTTTGAGAATCTAAAGGAAAGCCATGAAACAAAAGCCAGCAGCCATTTCATCGTCGGGCTGGAAGGGGAGATCGTCCAGTGCATTCCTACGGCGGAAATGTCCTACGCCACCAATGAACGGAACGTGGACACCCTTTCCATCGAATGCTGCCATCCGGACGAAACTGGCCAATTCACCGACGCCACCTACCAATCGGTGGTACATCTGACCGCCTGGCTGTGTAGCCGCTTTTCCTTAGATCCCAGTAAAAACGTAATCCGCCACTACGACGTGACCGGCAAGGAGTGCCCCCGGTACTATGTACAGAATCCAGAGGCCTGGGAGCAGATGAAAAAAGATATTCAAAAGCAAATGAAAACGATTTCCCGCACCTCATAGACAGGAGATACTATGGAAAAAACGGTCATTATCATCAATGGAATTGGCGGCGTTGGCAAGGATACGTTATGCGGCTTCGCCAGCGAGTATTTCCGCGTAAGAAATATCTCCGCCATCACGCCAATCAAGGACATTGCCCGGCAGCATGGCTGGCAGGGGGAAAAGAACAGCCGATCCAGGAAATTCCTGGCTGATCTAAAGAGCGCCTTTATCGCCTACAACGACCTTCCCTGCAAATATCTCTGCATGGAATACGAAAATTTCCGAAAAAGCGACGAGGAGCTCCTATTCGTACATATCCGGGAGGGGGAAGAAATCGAAAAATTCAAGCGGCAAATCGCCCTTCCCTGCCGGACGCTTCTGATCCGGCGAAAAGCGATGCCCGCCGCCCTTGGCAACGCCTCCGACGACAACGTGGAACAATATCGCTACGACCATTGCTACAACAACGATTTGCCGCTGGCCGAAGCCAAAGAAGATTTCATACGCTTCCTCCAGACGATCCTTCTATAGAAGCGCTCTGCCCACGATGCATAAAAATAAAACATTTCTGGCATACTATCTCCCAAAACGCCAAGTGCTCTATTAAGGAGGTCGTATGCCAGAAGTAATTTCTATCGTTTTGCTCTCGATTGGCTCCATCATAGTCATTTTCCTTTTGACAAAGCTCATGGGCTACCGCCAGATGTCCCAGATGAGCATGTTCGACTATGTGAACGGTATTACCATCGGTTCCATTGCCGCGGAAATGGCCACTTCTTTGGACAAAAGCTTTCTCCAGCCGCTGACCGCGATGATCGTCTACGCGCTGGCCGCCGTCTGCCTGTCCCTTGCAGGCTCCAAATCCTTAAAGGCGCGCCGTTTCATTGAAGGCACGCCGCTGATCCTTTTAAATAACGGAGAAATTTACCGGAAAAATCTAAAAAAAGCCAAGATCGACGTGACGGAATTCCTGACCCAGTGTCGTCTGCAGGGCTATTTCGACGTTTCTAAGCTGCAGACGGCGATTCTAGAAGAAAATGGAAAGATCAGCTTTTTACCCAAGGTATCCGACCGGCCGATCACACCCGCAGATATGACTCTTTCTCCCACCCAGGACTATATGGTCGCCAACGTCATTCTGGACGGAAAAGTCCTGCCGGAAAATCTCCGGCATACGGGAAACAATCTACAGTGGCTTGAGGGCCAGATCAAGGGCCAGGGCGCAAACTCTGCCAAAGACGTCCTTTTAGCCACCTGCGATTCCTCTAATCAGGTAACGGTTTTTCTAAAAGAAAATCGAAAAGAAGCCCTGGACCTATTCGTCTGAAACAAGACCGCCGGTAAAGGTACTGTATCCATGGACAGATATCCCTCCGCGAAAAGCGGCCGGCGGGTACCTTTCTATTAAGAGTCCCGACATGGGACAAAACGCTTCCTACATATATATAAAGAAACTTTACGAATCCCTGTCTAAAAACAGGGAAGAACAGGAAGCCATGAAGAAACGGATCTCACTATTTCTGGCGATACTGGGAATTTTCCTCCTGCTGCCTCTTTTGCTGACCTTTTTCCTGGCGGGGCCGGATGTATTGTCCCTGCAAGAAGAGCTGGACGCCGAACGCTGCCTGCCGCTGCTTTTATCTATAGAGATTTCCCCCGACTGCGAGGAAGAAGCCTTACGGGCCCAAGCCGTACTTCTTCGCTCAAACCTTCAAAAACAGCTGACAGACGGAGAAAATTTACTGGAGCTTCTCTATAACGCATGCAAAGGGCACAGCGTGCGGGAAATTTTCTCTCCCAAAGATGATTTTCAAAAATTCGCCGCGGCAACGGCCAAAACCTGGCGGCAATACCTTTCGTACAACGGCGACCGGTGCGTCGTCCCCTACCATGAATGCAGCGGCGGCAGCACCCGCTCCGGCGAAGAGGTTTTCCACAGCCAGGCATACGCCTACCTGGAGAGTGTGGAAAGCCCCTGGGACTGCCAGGGAGAAAATTACCTGGAGATTCGCCTGATCCCCGTAAGCGCGCTCCCGACGCGGCTGGAAATCGTAAAAACCGACGCTTGCGGCTACGTACTGGAAATAGAAGCCGACGGACAACTTCTCTCCGGCGAATATTTTCGACAGGAGATGAATCTTCCCTCCAGCTGCTTCACTATTCAAAAGGAAGGAAGCTACCTGCGCTTTCTGTGCAAAGGCCGTGGTCACGGGCTGGGCCTTAGCCAATACGGCGCAAACGCCATGGCCCTTGAGGGCAGCGCCTACCAGGAGATCCTGGCCTATTACTTTCCCAGGCTCCTTCTGGAAAACTGATACAAGAAAATTCTACGGCACAGTTAGAAATTTTACCATATTCAGTGAATAGACTTTCATATTCTGGAAATCCTATAGCTATGAGAAACATAACGGTAACGGCAAAACAAAACTGTTGCGCGGTTACACAGACTAATAGTAGAGGTGAAAGAGTATGATGAAAAATGGAAGGACAATGCGTATTGTGCTCAACGGCGCGCTGCTGCTGGCGATCGTGGCTTTGGGAGTCACTGTTTACCGGGCGGGAACCCGGGAGGAAGGCATGCTGGATCAGGCGCAGCTGGAAGAAATGACGCAAGAAGAACTGATCCCCGAAGCTACGCCAGAGGAAGAAAATCAGGAAACCGAAGAGGAAAACGACGACGAGGTCCAGGAGTCGACGGTAGACGCCGGCGCCAGCGACGTGGAAGCCGAACTTCCCTCTGAAACTGCCGCAGTAGATGGCGACGCCGAAGAAACTCAAGAAACGGTACAAAATGAAGCAGCTGCAGAAATGGTAGAAATGCAGGCACAAGAAGAGGCCGCCGCCAGTACGGCGGTAGATGTGAATTTTACCGAAGACTCGCTGATGGAATGGCCGTTAAGCGGCGAACTGGTGCTGGATTATAATATGGAGAACACTGTATACTTCCCGACGCTGGATCAGTATCGGCTCAATTCTGCCATCGCTGTAAAGTCTGACGTAGGCGCGCCGGTAGTCGCCGCCGCCAACGGTACGATTACAAGCATTACCGAAAGCGCCCAGACCGGCCTGACCGTAACGATGGACCTGGGCAACGGCTACGAGGCTATTTACGGACAGCTCAAGGATCTGACAGCTTACGAAGGCGAAACTCTGGCCCAGGGCACCGTCCTTGGCTATGTCAACGAGCCGACGAAATACTACAGCGTAGAAGGCAGCAATCTGTACTTCGCCATGAAGCAGGATGGGAATGCCATCGATCCAATCACTTATCTCCCGTAACGGATGCACATATCCAAAAGTAATGCGTATAATAAAAGCAGGTAAACGCCCTATTGAAAATCCGCAATCGACCTTCTCACATTTCTATCAATATGGGTAATATACCGCTTTATCGATTGCTTCAGATAGACAAACGATTTTGCAGACGTTCTCCCGTTTGCAAAATCTTACATAGACAGGATTACAAATGAATCACGAAAAAAACTATACCTATATTCTGCAATGCCGGGATAAAAGCCTGTACACCGGCTGGACCAATCACCTGGAAAAGCGTCTCGAAGCCCATAACCAGGGACAGGGCGCGAAATATACCAAATCCCGCGGCCCAGTAACACTGGTCTACTACGAAGCCTACGCTACCAAAGAGCAGGCCATGCGCCGGGAATGGGAAATCAAACAGATGTCCCGAAAGGACAAGCTACGGCTGATCGAATAACGCCAAAAAGCATCCGATCAGCCTAAAGATGGAAAATCCTTCACAGCTTCTGAAACATCCATCCCGGCTCCGACCTTTGCCAGCATCTGCCACCATGCGGCGCGGGCTTTCGTCCATTCGGGCGTAATCTGATAATAATCCCCCATATACTGGGAAAAGACGCTGTATTCCGTCATAAGCCTGTCGTTCTCATAGATATTCTCCATATCCCGCACCGGCCAGTAGGAAGACGCCCGTACCGCCCGGGTATACAGCGCATCGTTTTCTGTGATATAGCGGATAAAGGCTTTCGCCGCCGCTATCCGCTCTTCGCTGCCATTGTCAAAAATGCCCAAGCCCCAGATACCGCCCTGCAGTCTGGGCTCCTCCTCGCTGGTGGGAAAAGCGATGGGAAACACTTCGAAGTCCAGATTCGGATTATTGATCGTCTGCTGCACTTCCATCGATACATTCCAGCAAAAGCACATGGCCGCTTCTTTTTTACAAAATAAGTCAATGGCGTCCGAGGAGGAAAGGGACGGCTCAAAGGTAATCCCCTCCAGATCATATAGAAGCTGCAGCGCCTTCTTATTTTTTTCGCTGTCAATAGTATACGCCGTATGATCGGCGTCCGTAAAGGAGCCTCCATACAGATTATTGACCAGCGCGCGGGTTCCCTGATCGCCGCTTTGGTTTTTGCAGTACAGCATCCCCGCCGTTTTCTGCCCATAGGCGGTCAGCGCATGCACCGCTTCAATAAAGCCCTCTGTCGTCCAGGTGTGCGTTTCCTCATCGATATAGGCAAGGGCGCCCGCTTCCTTGAACATATCGTAATTAATCGCCATACAATGCGCAGACATACAGATGGGAAATTCATAATAAGCGCAGTCTCGATGCCTTCAGGCTTCTTTTACATTTTCATAAATCGCTCCGGCCCTCTCCGATTCCCACAGATCGGACAGATCTACCATCCATCCCTCTTCTCCCCAGTTTGCCACCAGACGCTCCGGCCCTTCTAAGATCAGGTCGGGCAGATCGCCGCTTGCAGCCGCCTGGCTGACTTTCTCATCGCCATTTTCATAATTTAAATATTCCACCGATATATGAATGCCTGGGTACGCCTTGTGGAAATCGGCCAGCATATTGGCCACCGTCGCAGGCTTTCCCCAGTTGCCTACCGGGAAAGTCCACAGGGTCAATTCTGTATCCTCCTCAACAACCTCCTCCTGCTGCTCAACGCTTTGGGAGGAACCGCCGCAGGCCGCAAGAAACGCGGCAGAGAGCATTGCAAAAAACCATACCGTTTTCTTCTTCATCGTTAAATCTTTCCTTCCCATGATCCATCACGCAGTCCATCGGCTAGCGCAAATATTTCTCTAATAAAGAAAGCACTTCTTCCGGCTCCAGGGGCTTGGCCGTATGACCGTTCAT
>CAOJIB010000102.1 GCA_948436455.1 uncultured Blautia sp. | reverse complement strand
AGCATCCATACCAGACGGGCGCCCGCCTGAAATCCTTCCTTGATGCGATCGTATTTTCCAGCGCCTAGATTCTGCGCCGTATAATTGGAAATCCCGTTGGCCAACGTCGTCATCGAAGTAATAACCATATTATTGAGCTTTACGGAAGCGGAATATCCGGCCATCACCGCAAGTCCAAAGCCGTTAATCACGCCCTGGATAATAATATTTCCCACCGAAACGAAGCTCTGCTGCAAAATACTCGGTACGGCGATCGCCGAAATACGTCCGAGCATTGTCCAGGAAAAAAGCTGGGCCTTTCCCTCGGTTTTGATCTTTTTCAGCCGCAAAAAAACCACTGCGACCGCCAGCAGGCAGCTTACGCCCTGACAGAGAAAAGTTGCCCAGGCAACGCCGGCGACGCCCATGGAAAGCCCCGCTACAAACCATATATCCACCGCAATATTGGAAACCGACGAACAGGCCAAAAAGAGAAACGGCGTCCTTGAATCTCCCAATGCTGAGAAAATCCCCGTCGCCACATTATAATAAAATACGAACGGCAGTCCCAGGATATAAATCCGCAGATATAGACTGGAATCTGCAAATACATCCGCCGGCGTATGAATCATTTCCAGCAAGGCACCGCCAAATAAGAACCCGCACAGCATCAGAACCGCGCACAAAACTCCGCTGGCTAAAAGCGTCGTATAGATGGCCGTCTTCATGTCCTTGTATCGTTTTGCGCCAAACATCTGCGAAACGATGACAGAGCAGCCAATATTGCAGCCGAAGGCAAAGGCGATAAAGATCAGCGTGATCTCATAGCTGTTCCCCACTGCCGCCAGCGCGTCGTTATTGATAAATTTCCCAGCCACAAAGCTGTCGGCAATATTATAAAGCTGCTGAAAAATGATACTTCCGAACAGTGGAAGACAGAATTTCCACAAGACCTCTCCTGGCTTTCCCACCGTTAAATCCCTGGTAACTTCTCTGCTTTTCTTGTCCATATAGCATTCCCTTGTATTGCGGCTTTTCTATATTTGGTCGTAATACTTTCCTTTCCATGCAAGTATTTGTTCCACCCTACTTTACATCATATCAGAAAATTTTTCCACCACATTTTGCAGAATACGAAAAGCTTTCTATCGATAGTCTTTCCGCCTAATTGCGGCATCATACGAAGCAGGAAATCCATGTAAAGATTTCCTGCTTTGCACGCCCGTTTTTTAAGATTCTTTTTCCCCGTAAAAAGCTTCGATCGCCTGCGCAAAAAATTCCGCGGCGCCCTCTCCATATATTTTATCCGTTTTCTTCTTTGTCGGTTCGCTCCGGTAGAGATGCGCGTTTGCCAGCATCAGGCCACGCTCCTCTTTGATCTGGCAGCATTGCTTCATAACAAAGCCGTACTCGCCGATGATTTCCTTTACCTCAAAGGAATCCACGGGACAATCGCGCTTTTTCATTAATTTCTGCAAAATCGCTTCTATTCGTTTTTGGTAGCTTTCCGCGATTTTCCTGCCTATCGGCTGCTTTTTGACTGCCGATAAATATTCCTCTTTTCCGCCGTACCACTCCACGACTTTTTCATAGTTTTTCTGCATTTTTTCAGAGGATACTACCTCCAGATAATGCTTTTTCCATTCCTCTATGCTGCCGAATTCTTCCGTGCTCATCCGACGCATTTCCTCTGGCATATGCGCCAGCATACTCTGAAACATTTCTTCCATTTCCTGCTTGCTAAAAACCGCAAAATCCATGGTATTTTCTCCTTTCAAAATCCGATCAATACTGGCGATCAGACGCTCTATACGCGCCTTTTTCGCTATTAACATGTTCCTTTGCATCTGTAAGATCTGATCTCTGTCAAGAGCCGGATTTTCCATAACTGCTTTGATTTCTTTTAAAGGAATGTCAAACTCGCGGAAAAACAACACCTGCTGTAATGCTTCCAGGGCTTTATCGTCATAAAGCCGGTATCCCGCCTCGCTTTTTGCCGTCGGCTTTAAAAGCCCGATCTCATCATAATAGTGAAGCGTGCGTACGCTGATACCTGCCAGATCTGACATTTCCTTTACAGTCCTCATCGTTTTTTTACCTCCCGCCCTTGCTCTATTCACTGTACGCTATCACGTACCGTCAATGTCAATAGGAAATTTGCAGCTTTTAGATTTTTTAGAAAATAAGGCATGAAAATCCCTCCGCGCCAGCTTTTGCCAACACGGAGGAGCTATGCAGATTTATGAAGTTTTTCCGCGGATACCTTCTTTTTTCCCTGCGCAAAGGATGCCAAAAACGTACAGCACAGAGAGAAGCCCCGCCAGAATATAGCTTGCCGTCCAGGGAAGATGAAAGCCGATCTCCGCGTTCAGGATAAAGCTTGTGACTACAAACATATAGAAAATCCCGGGAAGAAGCGCCATCAGATATAGCTTCTTTTTTTGCATTTCCCCGCGCATATAAACAGCGATCATCGCAAAAGCAAAGACGGCGATTACCTGATTCGCCCATGCAAAATACCGCCACAAAATCTGGAAGCCATCTGCATCCATCTTGGAAAAAAGAAGCAGCGCCGCTACCAGCACAAAGATCGCCAACGCTATTAAAAGCCGGTTTTTCCGCTTAGACTGGTCGATGTGCAGCGCGTCCGCGATAATCAGACGCATGGAGCGTAGCGCCGTATCTCCAGACGTAATAGGAAGTACAATAATCCCTGTAATGGCGATCATCCCGCCCACAACGCCCAGCAGATCTCCCGCCACAATGCCCACCATTTCCGTCGCCGAAGTGGCCGCATCGGCAAGGCCCAGCTTCATGGCGCCCATAGCCGCGGCCGCCCATACCATGGCGATAAAACCTTCCAGAATCATCATATTATAGTACACCATCCGGCCGTCCTTTTCATGCTCGATCGTCCGGGCCACCAGCGTGGACTGGGTGGAATGAAAGCCGGAAACGATGCCGCAGGCTACCGTTACAAAAAAGATCGGAATAAAGTGCAGCCCCTGGGGATGAACGCCGAAAACACCGATATCCCAAAGCTCATCCAAGGGATATCCCTTCGCAAAAATCCCCACGGAAACGCCCACAGCCGAAAGCAGCAGTATCGCGCCAAAAATCTGATAGATCCGGCCGATAATTTTATCCACTGGAAACAGCGTAGCGATGATATAGTAAATGAAAATTATGCCGTAAACGATCCAGAGCACCGGATTCGTAATGCTGCTGTCCGTTTTCAAAATTTGCGTAACGAATAAATCCCCCGGCGTATAAATAAATACTGCTCCTACCAGAACCAGCAGCACACAGATGAATATATTGTACACTACGTATGTATATTTCCCCAGATATTTCTGAATCAGAGAGGGCATCTGCGCCCCGTCCTGGCGAACGGAAATCATGCCGCTCATATAATCGTGAAACGCACCGCCCAACACGCAGCCGATGGGAATGGTCAAAAAAGCAATCGGCCCGAATAAAATCCCCTGAATCGGTCCGAAAATCGGTCCGGTACCCGCAATATTCAAAAGCTGGATCAGGCCGTTTTTCCACTTTTTCATGGGGACGTAATCCACACCGTCCTCAAGGCGCACCGCCGGCGTCGGCCGGTCGTCCGGCCCTATCACGCGTTCGCAGATCTTGCCGTAGGCGGCGCCTCCCAAAATCAACAGTGTCATTCCTATAAAAAATGTAATCATTCTTCCGTCATCCTCTCCAGAAACTCTTCCGTCGTTTCTGTAAACGCAACCTCTACTTCTGCTCCCTGATCCACAACGAATTCCGTCAGACCGTATTCCATTCCATTGTCCGCCCAGTCATAGGTGTAGCCCAGCCGCGTCCAGGGATAATCGCCATAGAAATAGGAATTCAAGATATTTTCGTCAAACCAGGCTTTGAATTCTTCGTCCACATCCTCGGCAAAGGTCGTCGTCATACCTCCGTCGGCGGCATCATACTGGTAGGCCGGCCGCTTCACCTTAGCCGGATCTACCCAAAAGCCGGTAAACGTCGTATGCTCTGCATCCGGAGCGAAAGCAATGAGCTGCTTTAAGCGCATCTGGGGATCCTCCGCCTTAGATAGCTCCTCGGCGTGGGAAGCGATTTCCTTATCTGTAAAAGCCCAGACCAGTCCCCAATCCGTCGTTACCTTTTCCCCCACCGGATAACTGTCCGGATAATTGTGCCAGGTACAAAGGAGCACCCGTCCGCCCTCATCCCAGCTTACCAGCTCGTCGTCCTTGGTCAACGTTACCAGAGGAGCGATTTCCTCCTCCTTGGCAAAAACCGCATCCTGCACCGCCAGATCAAAAAGCGCCTGGCCGTCCGCCGGCTCTTCTTTAGCGGCATCCTCTTCGATATTTGCCGCCGTTTCCTCACCGGTACTTTCCACCGCTTCCGGTTCGGGCACCACCGCAGTCTTCCCGGAACATCCGGCCAACAGTGCAACGCACAAAACCGGCAGCGCCAGCTGGCGCCATCTTCGTTTTCTCATAATCGGGCCTCCTTACATAAACAAACTATCCCACAGGTATCAGGTGCCTGCCGCCGCAATCCGGCCGGCTACGCCCTTGTTTATTATATACTCCTTTTTTGAAAAAACAAGAACGTTTTCACCAATGGACGATATCTGGCATGAATTGTCCTGCTTTTTCCCTACGAATATACAAAAAACAGAAACGATTATGCAATCATTCTCCAAGGCGCCCTTTAAAAAAGCAGAAACCTTCTAAGACTTGTTATGTATCAAAGAATTTGCTATAATAATACAAGAAAATAAGATAGCCGCCGTTTCAGCTTTTCATCGCATATAAGTAAGCGAGAAAATGCCGACTAGACCTTAGTTCACCCAGATGCTTGGGGAGGAATAAAAATGACAAAGGAACCCAAAAAAGTAAATCAGTTTCATTTTCTAGCTATTCGACTTATTATAGTGTCCATCCTTCTTGCCAGTCTCTTTGCAATTCTCGCCGTTTTTATCAATTTAAAAAGCAAGGATACGATTGAAAAAGTCGGTGAACTTTATATGAACGGTATGACTGAACAAATTTCACTGCATTACGAAACGACGATCCGCCTGCGTCTGAATCAGCTAAATGCCCTTGTAGAGACGGCACCGCCGGACAGCGTAAGTCACGAACAGCTTCTGGATAACCTGGAATATAATGCAAAAGCCAGGGATTTTGCCTGTCTGGCGCTGTGCGATGACAACGGCGCTTTTGAAATGATCTATGGCGATACGGTTCAGGTGAATAATCCGGATGTTTTCCTAGAAAGCCTTCGAAACGGCGAGGACAGAATCACGACCGGCACCGACGAAAACGACGAAAAAGTGATTTTATTAGGCGTTCCCTGTACATATCGTATGGCCGACGGTACGCAGAGCATCGCCTTGGTAGCCGGACTTCCTGTAGACACTATGCAGCAGCTCCTCTTCCTAGACTCGACCAGCTCGCTTGTCTATTCCTATATCATCCGTAAAGACGGCAGCTATGTCATCCGAGGCAGCAATAAGTCCAAAAACAATTATTTCGACCGGCTGTATTCGATTTTCGATGAACAGGGCGAAGCAGAGGCCCGGCGCTGCATCCAGGAAATGACGGACTCTATGGAAGCGGGTGAGGATTACTCCGCTATCTTAGACAGTGATCTTGGACGCCGGCATCTGTACTGTACAAGCCTGCCATATTGCAATTGGTATCTGGTAGTCATCATGCCCTTTGATTCTCTAACGGAACTAGTTTCCCGCATGAGCTACCAATGGAGCGGTATGGTCTATCTGGTCTGCAGTCTTGCGCTGGCCGCAATCATATGGATTTTTTCCTATTATTTAAAGCTTGCGAAAAGGCAGATGGAAGCCCTGGAACAAGCGCGTCTAGAAGCCGAACGCGCCAATCAGGCCAAGAGTGAATTTCTCTCAAATATGAGCCATGACATTCGTACACCGATGAACGCCATCGTCGGTATGACGACTATTGCCACTGCAAATATAGGGAACCCGGAACAGGTAGAAAATTGTCTGCGAAAAATCACCTTGTCCAGTAAACACCTGCTGGGGCTGATCAACGATGTCCTGGATATGTCCAAGATCGAAAGCGGCAAGATGACGTTAAATATGGATCAGGTTTCTCTTCGGGAAGTCATGGATAACGTCGTGAATATTATACAGCCGCAGGTAAGAGCGAAGCATCAGTATTTCGACGTATTTATCCACAACATTACTGCGGAAAATGTCTGCTGCGACAGCGTACGCCTGAACCAGGTCCTGATCAACCTGCTGGGGAATTCTGTGAAATTCACTCCGGAGGAAGGCTCTATCCACATGCATTTATACGAGGAAGCTTCCCCCAAAGGAGACGCTTACGTGCGCACACACTTGAAAGTCGGGGATACGGGTATCGGCATGTCTCAAGAATATCTGGGGAAAATCTTCGAATCTTTCAGCCGGGAAGATAACGCCCGAGTACAAAAAACCGAAGGCACCGGCCTTGGTATGGCGATCACGAAATATATTGTAGACGCTATGGGCGGTACGATTACAGTAAAAAGCGAATTGGGCAAGGGCAGCGAATTCCACGTAACATTGGATCTGCTGCGGGCAACTATCCAGGAAATTGATATGGTACTGCCGGATTGGAATATGCTGGTGGTGGACGATGACCAGCAGTTATGTGAAAGCGTTATTGCTTCTCTGCAGTCTATCGGCGTCCATCCAGATTGGTGCATGGATGCTCCAAAGGCTCTTCAAATGATCGAAGAACGGCACAGCCGCCAGGATGATTACCATATTATTCTTATAGACTGGAAGCTTCCAAATATGAATGGTATTGATGCCGCCAGGGAAATCCGCAGGCTTTACGGCGACGAGATCCCAATCCTGCTTATATCGGCTTATGATTGGAGCGAGATCGAAGACGAAGCAAAGGCGGCCGGCGTTACTGGATTTATTGGAAAACCTTTGTTTAAATCTACTCTCTTTTATGGCCTGAAGCCTTTTGCCGACACAGCTGACGGCACTTCTTCGGAATCCCAGCGGGAAAGTATTCCAAATCCCGTCAGTGTCAGTCTTTGCGGCAGGCATATCCTGCTGGCAGAGGATAACGATCTGAACTGGGAAATTGCGCAGGAGCTGCTCTCTGAAATAGGCCTGGAACTGGATTGGGCGCAAAACGGCCAGATCTGTCTGGAAAAATTCCAGAATTCTACTGTTGGGTATTATGATGCCATTCTGATGGATCTTCGAATGCCCGTCATGAACGGCTATCAAGCGACCGAGGCGATCCGCGCGCTTACCCGACCCGACGCCCAGCTGCCCATTATCGCTATGACGGCAGACGCCTTCTCCGAGGACATTCAAAAATGCCTCCATTGCGGCATGGACGCCCATGTAGCTAAGCCCATTGATATCCGGGAGGTTACGCATCAACTGGAGAAATTTATAAAATAACAGCTGCGAAACTGCCGTTTCAAAATCTGCAAATAAAAAGTACACTAGAAAACCCTCAGAGGATCCACTTTCCGGGGGTTTTCTAGTGTAATGCTTTGTTCGATCATGTTCATGTGCAGTAAAAAATCCCCAAAACGTGTTTGTCTTGGGGATTGAAATCCATATATTGATTATCTCTTGGATAAGTACAAACTGCAGTCTTTCAGGCATTTCATAGCATTTTGTAAGCAACAAGTAAGCAATTCAATTCTCTTACGATTTGAACAATGCTCATCTTACTATATATATTGAATACGTCATCATATGCGTTTACTAACACCTCATATAACGCCCATATGGCCCAAGAAAAGACAGTAACCGGGAAATCCTTGTCGCGGTCTTTTCTTGGGCTATATAAGTCCTATTCTGCTTTCTTCTGTCCCTGCAGAAAGCTGCTGTATTTCTTTTCAAACGCCGCAAGTGCCTCTTTATGTACCTCAAGCGTATAATTATATGATCTTCCCATTTCCTGGGATGCCTGCTTTATGGTCTTGCCCTGCACGTAGACTTTAAACAATACCTTCATATAGTCTACATTACGCATATGATTAATCATCTTCCAAATATTATCTTCCCTGCGCCATAGCACAGAATATAACCTGCTGATCTCCTCGTCCAGCGTATACATTTTAACTGCGCCAGCGCCTACCTGGTCAGCTATTGCATGACTCCGCACTTTAATACGATCCACCGGCACTGTCGTAGATGCCGCCCTTTCCTGGAAATACCGCTTCGATTCCTGCAGCTGCGCAATCTGCACCTTTATTGAATGCGGGCTGCCTAAATATCCTTTTGCTGTCATTTTTTATTCCCTTCACTTAGAACCTCTTCCACCTATAGAGCCTTTTACCAAAAGAAGGAACCTCTCCGATCATAAATGTAAGATGTCTTACTTCTGGCCGCTGTTCCCGTCTATCCTTTGAAATACGTCTGATCGCAATACCCGCAGTATAGTCTGTATATCCTTCACTATTCTTATATTCCATGATCCACCTACTTTCCAAAAAGCCCCAGACAATCAAGGAAATGAAAGTCCAGGGCTTTTCTCAAAATTATACTGCCGGTACATTTTCCTGGTAATAAATGGCCTTGGCCTTATTGTCCAATACAAATGCATCGTAGCAGATGCGGCCTTCCACCAGTGAACCACTAATGCCAGGCGGATCCTGATGAATCTTATAATCTTCCAACTTTGTAGGTGCTACCGTTGCGCACGGATGGGAGATCATAAAGCCAAAATTATCCGGGAGCCTGGAAGCCGGAACCTTGATTACGCTTGCGCCATCAATCATAGCGATGACTCCCTTCACCCTCAG
>CAOJIB010000101.1 GCA_948436455.1 uncultured Blautia sp. | reverse complement strand
ATAAACCGTATCCGGTGACATTTTTTCAGGCGGCATTTCTGCCGCCCTTTTTTAACCGCTTTGTTTGCCGCCAGCATTATACGATCAGCATCGCATCTCCAAAGGAGAAAAAACGATAGCGCTCCCGGATCGCCTCTTCATAGGCCGCTAAAATTTCTTCCCGGCCGGCCAATGCGGATACTAACATCAGAAGCGTAGATTCCGGCAGATGGAAATTCGTGATCAGGCCGTCGATAGCCAAAAACTGGTAACCGGGATAAATAAAAATATCAGTCCAGCCGCTCCCAGCTTTGATCCCTCCGTCTTTTTGCGCCACAGATTCCAGCGTCCGACAGCTCGTAGTGCCCACGGCGATCACACGGCCATGATTTTTGCGGGTTTCATTGATCAGCCTGGCCTGCTCTGGCTCCACCTGATAAAATTCTGCGTGCATCTGGTGTGTCTGCACGTCCTCCACTTTCACCGGCCGAAAGGTCCCAAGGCCCACGTGTAAAGTCACATGCGCGATCTTTACGCCCTTCTCTTCTACCTGCTGCAAAATCTCCTTTGTAAAATGCAGTCCCGCCGTAGGGGCCGCCGCGGAACCCTCCTGTCTGGCGTATACCGTCTGATAACGGTTCTTGTCCGTCAGCTTATGCGTAATATACGGAGGCAGCGGCATTTCCCCCAATTGATCTAGGATTTCTTCGAAGATTCCCTGATAAGAAAACTGTATCCGGCGGGTACCCTCTTCTCCGATCCCCAACACTTTTCCTGTTAAAAAGCCGTCGCCAAAAAGAATCTCGGCGCCAGGGCGCGCCTTTTTCCCAGGCTTTACCAACGTTTCCCAGACGTCTTTTTCCTCCCGCTTCAAAAGTAGGATTTCAATAACCGCGCCGGTATCTGCCCGACGGCCGTAGAGCCTGGCGGGCAGCACCTTCGTATCGTTTAAAACCAGGCAGTCGCCCGGCTTTAAAAAATCAGGCAGCTCCCGGAACGTATGATGAGCAAATCCCCCGGTCTTTTTGTCTACATATAACAGACGGGAAGCGCTTCTGTCCACCAAAGGATCCTGGGCGATCAGCTCTTTGGGCAGGTCATAAAAAAAGTCCGACGTTTTCATGCTTTCTGCTCTCCATCCTGCATTTTATAATACACCTGATCCTCCGCCGCCAAGATTGCCTCTCCATGACTAGCCTCTATAATATTGACGCAGCAATTCGGCGGCACCTGTCCATGCCAAAACCCCAGATCATCCTGATAAAACCTCTGCAGCATCGCGCGAAGCGCACAGCCATGGGATACGACTAAAATTGTGGCGTCCTCCCATTCCTCTTTATACAAAAGCTCCGTCAGGAAATCGCCAGTACGGCGGCCGACCTCTTCCAGGCTCTCCCCGCCTTCTGGCGGCTGGTATTCCTTCGGATCCTTAAAGAACTGCCGGAAAGTCTCTGCAAATTCTCCATTTTCCACAAGGCTGACTCCCTCCATCACACCAAAGCTGATTTCTCGAATCCGCTCGTCCGTATAAAGAGGAATTTTCCTGTCGCCCAGCAGACAGCGAGCTGTTTCCAGCGCCCGGGTCAGCGGGCTGGAAATAACAAAATCAAAGGGGATGTCCCGCAGGGCCTCTCCGGTAATCTTCGCCAGCTCGATTCCATTTTCATTCAGGGAAACATCCGCCATGCCCTGCACTCTATGCTGGGCGTTCCACGGCGTTTCCCCATGACGTACAATATATATTTTCATTCTTTTGCCTTTTCCTCTAGGCCCGCAGCCGAATATTCAGACTTTCCAGGCCGTTTAGAATCTTCTTCATCGCGGCGTTGACCTCTTTATCCTCCAGCGTCCGATCCTTTGCCCGGAAAACAATGGAATATGCCATAGATTTAAAGCCTTTTTGAATCTGACTGCCCTCGTAGATATCGAACAATTGATAGCTCTCCAAAAGCTTGCCGCCTCTTTGCGTGAGCATTGCCTCAATCTGTCCGGCGCTTACCTCCTTGGGAACGACCATGCTGATGTCCCGCATAGTGGCCGGATACTTGGCAATGCCGGTGTATTTGTGATCAAAAGACGCCAACGGCAGAAGCGTCGGTATATCCAGTACCGCCAGATAAGCTTTCTCGCCGATGCCGTAGGACTGCGCCACTAAAGGATGTACCTCGCCTAAATAGCCCAGCTTCTTTTTCTTATAATAGATATCCGCCTGACGGCCCGGATGCAGGAAGGGATATCCGCCGTCCGGACGATATTGGGGCTTCTCCTTCATGCCGATCTTTTCAAAAAATTCCTCGCAGACGCCCTTAAGCGTATAGAAATCGCCCTCTCCGTACATGCCCAGCGTGAATTTCATCCGCTCGTCGGGCAGTTCGGTAAGCGGCAGCTCCTTGGCCAGATATATGTTGCCCAGCTCATAGAGACGCACATTTTTATTTCTTCTATTATAATTCGTCGCCAAAGAAACCAGCATACCGTTCACAGAGGTCGTCCGCATAATACTGAAATCCTCTCCCAGCGGATTGGCGATCGTAATCGCCCGGCGGCAGGGATCGTCCGCAGGCAGCAATAGCTTATCAAAAACCTTCGGACTTTCAAAGGAATACACCATTCCCTGGGAAAAGCCGCAGTATTCCGCAATATCCCTGGCCACCTGCTCGATGCGCAGCTTAAAGGGCAGCTTGCCCGTAGTCGCCTCACCGGTGGGCAATGTGGTGGGAATCTTATCATACCCGTAGAACCGGGCCACCTCCTCCGCCACATCCGCGGTGCAGGCCACGTCCTGCCGGAAGGTAGGTACGATAATCTCATTGGTCGCTTCGTCATAGGAAAGCTCTACGCCGGCCAGATAGTCCAGCATTTCCTCTTGACTGATTTCGGTTCCCAAAAGCGCGTTGATCCGCTCCGGCTCAAAGGGCACCCGGGCGGGCTCTTTTGTTTGGCTGCAAATATCTACGATACCGCCCACCACCTCGCCGGCGCCCAGCTCTTCCATCAGCTGGCAGGCGCGATCAATGGCCGCTACCGCGTTATTGGGATCCAAGCCCTTTTCAAATTTTCCGGAGGCATCGGTGCGCAGACCTACCTTTTTGCTGGAAAGGCGAATATTTGTCCCGTCAAAGCAGGCCGCCTCGAAAAGAACCGTCTGTACCTGATCCGTAATCATGGAATTTTCTCCGCCCATGATTCCGGCGATACCGATGGGTTTTTCACTATCGCAGATCATCAGCACCGTATCATCCATCATGCGCTCCTGCCCGTCCAGAGTCACAAATTTCTCTCCTTTATCCGCGCAGCGCACGATGATTTCCTGTCCCTGGATTGTGGCCAGATCGTAGGCGTGCATAGGCTGTCCGTACTCTTCCATTACATAGTTCGTAATATCTACCAGATTGTTGATGGGACGAATGCCGTTAGCAGCCAGACAACGCTGCATCCACTTGGGCGACGGACCGATCTTGACATTTTTCACCACTCTGGCGCAGTACCGGGGGCAGAGCCTCTCATCCTTTACCGTGACCTTTACATAATCGGCGGCATCCTCAGCGTTTCCCGTCTTTGTCACCACCGGCGGATGAAATTCCTTCTGGAAGGTAGCGGCCGCTTCTCTGGCAATGCCGATGACGCTGTAGCAGTCCACCCGATTCGAGGTAATCTCATATTCAAAAATCACATCGTCCAGCCCCAATGCATGGACGGCGCTCTCTCCTATAACGGCGTCCTCTGGAAAAATATAGATGCCCAACTCCGGCGCTTCCGGGTACATGTCTCTGGAGCTTCCCAGTTCTTCAATCGAACACATCATCCCGCAGGATTCCACGCCCCGCAGCTTGCCTTTTTTAATGGGAATGCCGCCCGGCGTCATTTTCCCGTCGTGGCCGCCGGCTACCCGTCCGCCGTCCAGCACTACCGGCACCTTCTGCCCTTCTTCTACATTGGGCGCGCCGGTGACGATCTGCACCCGTTCTTTTCCCACATTGACCTGGCAGATCACCAGCTTATCTGCGTCTGGATGCCGTTCGATCTTTTCGATCTGTCCAATGACAATATCCTGCAAATCGGCGTCCAGCCGTACGAAATTCTCCACCTTTGTCCCTGACAAGGTCATCGCATCCGCGTATTCCTGCGGGGTAACATCCAAATCCGGCACATATTGCCTGATCCATGATAAAGAAGTATTCATTTTATCCAAATCCTTTCTTTATGATTCCTGCCTGTTTTTATGCAAAATATTAAAACTGTTTCAGAAAACGGACGTCGTTTTCATAGAGCAGGCGCATATCGTCAATTTCGTATTTCAGCAGTGCAATACGCTCCAGGCCGATGCCGAAGGCAAAGCCCGTGTAGCGTTTCGGATCGATGCCGCACATTTCCAGCACATGGGGATGTACCATCCCACAGCCAAGAATCTCTATCCAGCCGGAGCCTTTACAGAAGCGACAGCCCACGCCGCCGCACTTAAAGCAGGATACGTCCATTTCCGCACTAGGTTCTGTAAACGGGAAATGATGCGGCCGGAATTTCGTCTTTGTCTCTGGCCCAAACAATTCCCGGGCAAATTCCTCCAGCGTCCCTTTCAGATCTGCCAGCGTAATTTTCTTATCGATGACCAGCCCCTCCACTTGATGGAAAGAAGGGGAATGGGTCGCGTCCACCTCGTCTGAGCGGAATACCCGGCCCGGCGCGATCATACGGATCGGCAATTTACCCTTTTCCATGGTCCTGGCCTGTACCGGAGAAGTCTGCGAACGAAGCAGGATAGAAGAATTGATGAAAAAGGTATCCTGTTCGTCTCTGGCCGGATGGCCCTCGGGAATATTCAATTTTGTAAAATTGTAATCGGCATATTCCACTTCCGGGCCTTCCACCACCTCATAACCCATACCGATAAAAATACGTTCCAATTCCTCCAAGGCGATGGTATTGGGATGACGGTGCCCGATCTGCGCCTTTTTCGCCGGAAGGGTCACGTCAATGACTTCCTCCTGAAGCTGCGCTTCCAGCGCCGCCGCCTCCAGCTTCTTTTTCGTTTCCTCTAGGATCCCTTCAATCTTATTCCGAGTTTCGTTTACCAGCTGGCCAACAACCGGACGTTCTTCCGCAGACACATCCTTCATTCCCTTCAAAAGGGCCGTCAGCTCGCCTTTCTTTCCCAAATAAGCCACCCGTACTTCATTGAGCCTTTCCAGCCCTTCCGAAGCCTGGATCTTTCGTACGGCCTCCTCGTGAAGCTCCTGCAATTTCTGTTTCATATCCATACGATCATTCTCCTCTATGATTGATTCCTTCTAAATTGCTGTGGCGCCTTCCGTCGCTGTTGGCTCTGTAGCCAGCAACAAAAAAACTCCCTCCCCGTAGGGACGAAGTCAGATTCGCGGTACCACCCAGATTCCCGGCAAGCCGGGCACTTGATTCTGTTTAACGCACAGCCTACGTCTTCTCCTACTTACTTTTTCAGAAAAGCTGCTCCGGTGCGAATCTCAAAATACATCTGAACGGAAGGGAGCTTTCAGCCGATGACTCCCTCTCTCTGGCGGAAAATGTATTTCTACGGACACCTTCTTCGCATTTCTTATACTATTTTCTATGCCATCTGGCATGTACAATGGTTATATTCTACCATATTCCGTCCATTTGTCAAGAATACCTCGCAAGAATTTTGTATTCAGATATACGATTAAAAACCTTTTGCTATCCATGCGAAATCCTACTAAAACTAACAAATCTACGACTAGGCACCCCACAAGATTAATACGGACGCCAAAAGCCCGAAATCATATCGCCAGAATATTCCGGGCTCTCCTTCTATAGACCTGTGCGCAAAAAGCTTGCCGCCGGCAATTCTTTTACTCCACCACGCCTTTTTTCGAAAAAAGATCGATTTTCTTTTTATAGTACAGCCAACCTGTCAAATCGGCCAACACCCAACCGATGGGAATGGCCCACCAGATCGCCGTCACCCCAAAGACGGGGGCCAAAAGATAAGCCAGCGCCACGCGGGTACCCAGAGAAATAATCGTCAGTACCAGGGACATGCCGGGACGCTCGACGGCCCTGTAAAAACCGTACAACAAAAACAGACAGCCGATACCCCAATAAAAAGAGCCTTCCACCCGCAGGTAACGAACGCCTTCCCAAATGATCTCCCTCTGACCGGCATCCACGAAAAACTGCATCAGCCGGCCGGCAAAACCGAAAATAACCGCCGATACCAGTAGACAGAACAGTACGGACACCCGGACGGCGGCCTTCGTCCCCTCCCGGACTCGGTCGGACTCTCCCGCGCCATGATTCTGAGCGATAAACAAAGAAAAGGCATTTCCGAATTCCTGGGCGGGCATATAGGCGATCGTATCTATCTTTACTGCCGCGGCAAAGGCGGCCATCACCACCATGCCAAAGCTGTTCACCAGCCCCTGTATCATTAAAATCCCAAAATTCATCACAGACTGCTGGGCGCAGGTCAGCGCAGAATACCCGCTAATCCGTCCAAGCACCGCCCGCCGCATTTTCATATGGCGCTTTTGAAGCCGCAGAGCGGGCATCCGCACCAGCGTATAGAAAAGCAGCCCTATACCGGCGCAGGCCTGGGCGATCACCGTGGCCTGCGCCGCCCCTTCGGCCCCTTTGTGCAGACCCACCACGAACCAGAGATCCAGCAAGATATTCAAAGCGGAAGCAACGGCCAGGAACACAAGCGGCGCCACGGAATTTCCCACCGCCCGGAGAAGGAATGCAAAATAATTGTATAAAAAAGTAAAACCAATCCCCCAGAAAATAATCCGTATGTACCCGCGCATCAGCGTATATACCTCTGCCGGCACCTGCAAAAGATGCAGGATCGGATCTGTGAAAAGAAAGACGGTCAAATTCAGCACCAGACTCACCAAGGCGATCATCCAGAAGGAAACCCACATGTTTTCTTTCATTGCATCCATTTCCCCGGCTCCATAGGAAATAGAAAATACCGCGCCGCTTCCCATACAAAGGCCGATAATTACAGAAGTCAGAAAGGTCATCAGCGTATACGCGGAGCCCACCGCCGCCAGAGCATCTGGCCCGATGAATTGTCCCACAATTACCGTATCGGCGATATTGTATACTTGCTGCAGGATATTTCCCAGAATCATCGGCACGGAAAAAAGCAGCAGCGTCTTTACAATAGGCCCCCTGGTTAAATTCTTTTCCATGATGTTACCACTCCTTTAGGAGGCTCGTTCCAATACATCCCTTTGGCATCGACACTCCAAAATTTTCCGCAATCGTCGCGCCTACCGCGGCGAAGGTATCGCAAACGCCCAGATCCCGCCCCATACGCATGGAAGGAGACCAGGCCAGCAGAGGCGTCTGTTCTCTTGTATGATCTGTGCCGGTATAGGTCGGATCATTTCCATGATCTGCCGTCAAAAGCAAAAGATCGTCTTTTCGCAGTTTTTTCATCAGATCTCCAAGAAGCACATCGAACCGCTCCAGTTCCATGGCGTAACCCTGCACGTCTCTTCTATGTCCCCACAGCGCGTCGAAGTCCACTAGATTTGTAAAGCAAAGGCCGGTGAAATCCCGTTCTGTCAATTCGATCGTCTGTTCCATACCGTGCACGGAGCTTTTGGACGGGTTCGATTCCGTCAGTCCCTGCCCGTCGAAAATATCGTAGATTTTTCCCACGGAAATCACTTCCAGACCGCTCTCTTTTAAAACGTCCAGCACCGTTTTTCCAAAAGGCTTTAAGGCATAGTCATGCCGGTTAGAGGTGCGCCGGAATTCACCTTTCCTCTGGCCGATATAGGGTCTTGCGATCACCCTTCCCACCTTCCACTCGCTTTTCATCGTCAGCTCTCTGGCAATCTGACAGTAACGGTACAGATTTTCCAGTCCCATAGTTTCCTCGTTGCCGCAGATCTGCAGCACAGAATCCGCGGACGTGTAGACGATCAGGCTGCCGTCGCGAATTTCCTGCTCTCCTAGCTCTTCTAAGATTTCCGTCCCGCTGGCGCTTTTATTTCCGATAATTTTCCGTCCGGTGCGCTGCTCCAGCGCAGAAATCAATTCCTTTGGAAAGCCGTGTTCGGTAAAGGTCAAAAACGGCTCCTGCACATGCAGCCCCATCATTTCCCAGTGACCGGTCATCGTATCCTTGCCGCAGCTCCTCTCGCCCAGCCGCATAAAGCAGGCCTGCGGCTGGGAAACAGGCGGGACGCCTTGCAAGTTGTGCAGATTCGCAAGGCCCAGCCGCCGCAGGTGCGGGATTTGGAAGTTTTCCCGATTCTGTGCGATATGTCCCAGCGTATCTACATCTATATCTCCATATGCCGGGGAATCCGCCATCGGGCCGATTCCCAGAGAATCCAACACGATCGTAAAAATTCGTTTATAACGCATTTTTTACCCCTCCTATTTGTAGATAAATTTGAACGGCCGCACAGCCCTTTTGTACGCTGCGCGGCCATTTTGTATACCATCGTATGCGGAAAGATTGCCGACGGCAAGCTTTTTTGTATCTTTAGAACATACTGAATAAATCATCTAGCTCGCTGGCGCCGGCAGCAATGCCGGTGATCATATCCGATACTACCATAGAGAAGAAAATGCACAGAACGATCAGAACCAATAACTTTGCCAGGAAGAACGCATAAGGCTTCCGGTCTTCTGCGCACTGTATAGACGCCTGGTAGCCGGCATATTCTATATACGGCAAAAGCAGCGATAATGCCGCGAAAGTAACGATTCCCACCGTAGGCAAAACCAGAAGCAACAGACCGGAGATGATTAAGAGCAGCATATCGTATAACGCTCTGGCTCCTACGACGCTTACCATCCCATTAAAAGTGGCCAGC
>CAOJIB010000100.1 GCA_948436455.1 uncultured Blautia sp. | reverse complement strand
ACCCTGCCGTCCTTTAGCTTCTGCTTTTTCACAAAGCCGGTAAGGTTGCTGCCACAGACGGGACATTTGGCGATGCCGCTAAAGAGATAGGCGTCTTCTGTGTGCCGATAGGCTTTAGCGGCGGAGGTGCGGCGGATCTTTTCGTAGTCTTGTTCTGTGATATAGGCAGGATAATAACCGGAAATCCCCTGGTATCGTCCGCAGTAGGTTTCCGTGCCAAGAACGCGGTTAATTTTGTAGACGGAAAGTTTTTCGTCTTTATAGGTATCCATGATATAGGCGACAGTCTTCTTTTTGGAAAAACAGTTGAAATAATAGCGGAAGATATCTTCCACAATGTGCTGGCGCTCCGGATCTTTTTCCAGCTTCTTGTGGACGGAGATATATCCGTAAGGGGCGGCGCCGGTGACGTGTTCGCCGTTGCGCTTTTTATGTTCCAGGACGACCTTAATCCGCTCGCTGGTTCGATCGCATTCGTTCTGGGCGACGGCAAGCATAATATTCACAACCATTTGGCCGTTGGCCGTGGAAGTATCGTATTCCTCGTAGATGGTTTTCCAGTAACACTTGTGCGCCTTTAAAATTTCTTCCGTGACCTGGTATTCCTTTATATTACGGAACCAGCGGTCCAGCTTTGTTACAAGGATGATGTCTATTTTATCCTTTTTGACGTCTTCCAGAAGACGGAGCAGCGCCGGCCGCTTGCTGACGGGTTTCCTGGCGGAAACGCCTTCGTCCGGATAAATGCCGACAATATCATAGTGCATCCTGTTGGCGTATTGAATCAGATCATTTTTCTGCGCGTCCATGGAAAGCCCGTGCAGAAATTGTTCTTCCGTAGACACGCGGGGATATAGAGCACATCGAAGAGATTGCATCACAGGACCTCCTTTGGATAGTTTATGAAAAGAGTACAAAAAATACACCTGTACAAATGCCGGGAGTTTGTGGTACAATATACTTGTTTGAGGTATATTGTGCTAGGCTCTTGGGCCTGTACAAAATTTATGTAAAACCGTTCGGTGTTGCCAGCACCGGGCGGTTTTTCAGTTTAAAGCTATTTCAATAATTCTCCTATGGTGATCGAAAATCCCGGATAAATCCCCACCGGGATCGCGTCATCGAAGGTATAGGAGACGTAGGTATCTCCTTCAAACCCATATACGGTGACAGAGTTTTGCTGTGGATTCACGACCCAGTATTCCCGGACGCCGGAATCAGAGTACAAAGCAGTTTTTGTTACATAGTCCATTTTGCGGCTGCTGGGCGATACAATTTCAATGATAAAATCCGGCGCGCCATTACAGCCTTTGTCCGTGAGCTTATTCTTATCGCAGATCACGCTGATATCTGGTTCTACGTAGGTGGTGTCGTCCGCATTCAGGAATACAGCAAAGGGGGCGGGTAATACTTCACAGGAGCCTTTGTTTGATTTGATGTAATCTCTGCATGCAGCAGATAATTCCATAACCAGTTTTTGGTGAATGTAAGACGGCGGCGCCATAAAATAAAGTCGTCCGTCGATCAATTCTGCGCGTTCGCCGTCGGGAAGCTCGTAGATATCATCGATCGTGTATAGTTTTTCTTGTGGTAAAGCCATAGTAAACACCTCGTTTCGCGTTAGATATTGACAAATAAAAAATTTTCCGATAATATATTTAACAAGACAACTGGAGAGATGGCTCGTTCCCATCCGCTCCGGGAAAGAATTTAGCTAAAGTAGCCGCATATCTCGACCAAAGACAGGGCGGCTACTTTTTATTTTTCATGTTCAGAATTGCGACGATCAATAATGCAAAAGTGAGCATGATCTGCATTTCTTCATATGTACTCATAAGTACCACCCCTTTCGTAAGACCTCCGAAGCGGGTGGGAGCTGCCCTTCCAGTTGCCTGGGCAAATATTATGTCTGGAATAATATTCTTGATTTTTGGCAAGATGATTTATTTTAGCTAATCAATGATAATCATGTCATAAAATACATTTTCAGGAATGATCTCAATATCTTGTCCTTTTAATTTTAATGTTTCTGCTTTCTTTTGTTTAGCACTTTTTCCATCTTTTATAGTTTTGCAATAGTCATTATTTCCAAGAATAAGATAATTAGTTTTCTTTGTTACATTATCTGCATTTATTCCTCCAAGATTTGCAACAATTTGCATGGCGTCTTTACGTAACATTTTTTCAAGAGTGCCCGTAAATACACATACTTTTCCATAGATTGGATGCGATGTATCAAAAGAGTCTGTCAATGCAGAGATATCAGAAGCCTTGATACCTTTATATTTGTATGTAACAGCATCTTTAAATGCTTCTATAGTACCATATTGCAGTTTAATCATTTCAATAAGTTTGAAATAACATTCTGCGGTTAATAAACAGTCTTTTGCAGCTCTATGTGCATTTGAGTAATCAATGTTGAAAAATTTAACTAAATCTTGTAGGCGGTGATGTGGTAAATCAGGTATGATTCTACGTGATATTCGCATTGTGTCAATAAAATTATTTGTAAAGTTATAATTTAAATAATATTTGAAATTATCATAAAGAAAATTAATATCAAAATTAACATTGTGCCCAACTAATATGTTATTCCCTATAAAATCACGATATTTAGAAAGGACTTTACCCGTTTTTTCGGCATTCTTCAACATATCATCTGTAATTCCAGTCAATTCTGTTATAAAATCATAAAGATACCAGCCGTTTTCGGAAAATTCCTCATCAAAATCGTCGGGTTTTATTAAACTGGAAAATGTATCGACTATTTGATGGTTTTGATATCTAATAGCTGCAACTTCAATAATAGAATCACAATTTGGAGAGAGACCGGTTGTTTCTATATCAATTACACAATATGAATTAGGGGCATCGAGTAAGCTTTTTCCTTTATTTTCACGAATAGTTTTGTATTTAAATGTTTCACCAGTAAGTAAATCAAAATAAATTGCCATGCTAACCTCTCTTTTGTTGATAAAATTGCAAAATATTTAATTTATTCTAATTATTCTAAAACAAGGTTCAAAATAGATAATATAATTGTTGTGTGATTTATATATACCGTATTTTTCTCTGTAACATTGTAACGCTTCGAATAAAAATTTTTCCGTAACTTCCAAAAAATCGGCCATTTCATCTAAACTGCAACAACCAGCTTCGTAAGCTTTAATAAGTCCAGAAAGCCCTATTTGTAGGTCATATGCATAAAGACGAGCGCGTCGTTCTTGTTTCCGGTTTAGAATATCCGATTGTTCCCTAATATCGCCGTAAGTTGTGTAGTAATGCCCCAATTCTTCGGCAAGGACACAGGATTTTTCTAAGGATGTCTCGATATCCCTGCGGATAGCGATACGCTTTCCCATGATACGACCATCGTGATCTGATAATGATTTTTCTTTTACAATAATATTTTCATTATCAGCTATTGCCAATAATTCCTCATAGGTCAATAATAATCACTCCCATTCACTATCATCTTCCATAATAGCATCATCGTGAGCCATTCCTTCTGTTGTGGGTATTATATCTGTACGGATATGGGCGGCATTAAGGATAGGCGATTGATAAGCTACTTTTTCTTTGAGTGCAATAGAACGTTCCCACTCTTTATTTAGTGTGAAATCAACCATTTCTATTCCATGTGAATCTAATCCACGGTATTTCTTAATATGATCATATTCAGCGGAAGTTATATCGTTTGTTTCACGAGAAATATTGACTACATCTTGAAAAAGGTAGTTTGCATCCACGCTTAAAACTTCAATTAGTTTGTACATAATGGATTCTTTTGGATGACTGGTATCATTTTCGTAATTTGCAATGGCACCTTTGGTAACGCCTACAAGGCGAGCCAATTCTTCTTGCGTATAGTTTAAATTATTGCGGGCTTCTTTTATTCTTTTTCCTATACCCATGATATAACCTCCTTTTACTTTGATACTACTATCAAAATATTAATTTGTCAATAAAAAGTACAAGAAAATTGAGAAAAAGTATTGACTGTTCAAGAAATATATAATATAATCATAAAAAGTAAAAGAAACTTATACATTGAAGGAGGAGAAAAATGATTAGTGTTGCGAAGAATACAAAAAGAATTATTAAGGAAAAGTGTTTGAGCCAAGGTGCAATCGCAAACAAAGCTGGCTATGACGGAAAGGTATTTAGCAATATGCTAAATGGTCGAAAAAAAGTTACTGATATAGATATTATTAGAATTTCACAGGCACTGAATGTAGAGCCAAATGAATTATTTGGAATTACTAGGTCAGAAAAGAAGGAACCCAAATGACCATGTACGTAGAACAACATCTAAAATCAAATATATTACACAGAGAGGCGTTCAGATGAAATGCGTAAAATGCGGAACAGAAGTCAGCCCAAACGATCATTATTGCAAACATTGCGGAGTCGATCTGTCCGGCATCAGGGTACTGGAAACAGTGAATTATAAAAATGAAACTATTGATAGAATGGCAAAAATATTTTCACAGGAGAATAAAACCCAGGAGGAAATGAGGATAGAAGCCTGCGATTACATAATTGCGGAGATCATTGGAGACAAAAGCGGAAAAGAGCTGGAACCTTTTCTAACAAATGTCTCCATAGATACAAATATCGGAGGCTTAGTTATAGCCCTGACTTTTCTGCCAGATCAATTCCGTCGTCAGTAATTTCAAAAACATATTTTTCGCAAAGAGAAATTATATTGTTGTCAAAATTGCTAGATATTGGCTTTATAATTCCTCGGTTGCGTAATGAATGCAATGTATTTATGAAATTGCATGAATCAGAAGATGTTATGCGAAAAGTATATTCTTTTGTATGGTGTTCAAGGTAATTTCGATATACATCTTTTAAGAGTTTTCGTTCATTTTGGGAAAGAAAATTCATAAACCGTATTCTCCTTTCTTTAGTACTCGGCTGTTGCCGCAGCCTGTACTAAAAGAATAGGAGAGGGGCAGGGAAAAGTCAATAGATTTTATATCAAGTAGCGGCTTTATGCCGCTGACACTAGAAAAGGAGGAACCCAAATGACTATGTATGTAGAATCCATCCGGAATTTCCCCTACATGCGGAAAACAGATATCTCCAAAGAGTTTTCCATCAGCATGTCGACGGTAAAAAGCCGGATAAATGAAATTGAAAAGGAAATCCGCGCAATTGACTGCATGGCTCATCATGTTCAAAGTAAATAGAATTTATTAAAAAACTATCATATCAAAAAAGGAGATAAGAAAAATGAAAAATCCATTAAAGATAATTGACAAAAAATTAAGAGAAAAATACTGGTACAACGATTGGGAGTACCAGTATGTAAGAAATGCACTTATTGGATGGAGTATTAGTATTGTGGCGATAATTATACGGTTTATAAAATACGGATTCTACTAATTGACGCGCTTAAGAAAATCACCTTTCTGAGGCTCTTTAAGCGGAGATCATTGGAGACAAAAGCGGAAAAGAGCTGGAGCCATTTCTGACAAATGTCTCCATAGATACAAATATCGGAGGTTTAGCTATAGGCCTGACCTTTCTGCCAGATCAATTCCGCCGGAAATAACACGCAACAAGTACAAACTGTCTCACATACAGTGGAAAGAGAGGAGGTGGCCCATATGAACGAAAAAAGAGAGGAAATGACACCGGAAAGAATAGAAGAGATTGAAAATGCCATAATGCAGACGCTGTTTGATCTGTATGAAGACCAGACCGGCCAAAAATACACCTTTGAATTAGACCATAAGGAACCAATGGAGCATACCGCCTAAGGGCGGTACGAAGGACAAGCCCTTTTAGCACAGGGCAGAAAAATCATTTAGAAAATTTAGGAGGTCACCAAATGGATAAATGGAAAGTCTACGTTGCAGGTATCACCGTAGAAGTAGAAGCAAGAGGGATAAACATGGCATTAGGCCAGACGGGGCTGTTTGCCCAAAGCAGTCAGGAAGAATACATCAAAAGCCCTGACGCGGCCGGCGTATGGATATACCGCGTATGGCTCAATGGGAAATGGGAAACAGCGGTTCTGAAACAGCTGACGCAGCAGGACCATAAATATCCCCACAGGCAGCAGGAGGCCGAGGAGTCTTCTGCCGCGATAGATATAAAAAACAGCCAAAGCAGCCAGGAAGAGGATTAATTTTTAGATCAAAAGACTGTAACCAGAGAAGTCGGGGGCATAGCGGTAAACAGACAACATGGGGGCGAGGCCATCGCCACAGGCGACAATGCAATAGCTATTACGACAGGGATCGCGTCAAAAGCAGTCGTACACGGGAAAAACAGCGTTGCCATGGCTCTGGGCCGTGAGGCAAAGGGGGCGGCCCCCGAAGGCGGCTTTATACTCTTTGGCATTTGGGGCGCTGTTGGCGACGGCTGGAAACTGAAAAATATGGCAATTTTCCAGGTGGACGGGAAGGATATACGGCCAAATACCCTCTATCAGCTAAAAGATTGGGAACTTGTGGAAGCAGAATAAAAAGGGGCGAATCGGATGAGCAACATATATATCGACCAGCCGGGAAGAGATCCGGAAGATAGGACAATTGAATTACAAGAGAACCTATACCCGGTGAAATTGGAATTGCAGCATACAGTCGGCGGAGGGAGTGTAAGGGCCGTCGCAGATCCAAGAATGTTCTATCGGACCATAGGGGGCGTTACTATGGAAATACGGATATCAGAAAGCAACTACCCAAAAGAAGCAGTATGCAAGGCCGTAAAAGAAATTTGCGAAAAGGCTGTACAGTGTTTCGAATAAATACAGACAAAAGAAAAAGGAGGCAAACAGACATGTATACCTATCAATGCGGCCGGTGCGGCGCTTTCCTGGATCCGGGCGAACGCTGCACATGCGCCGGCGGGCCACCCAAGGAAAAGACGGCGCCTTCCATAAGGTACAAAGAGGAAACAGGAGGGCAATACCGGATGTTCTGTGAAGGCGGCATCCGCCAGATACGAGCGCCGCAGAGGATCTGACAGAGGAAAGGAGGCCACCATGTACAACAAATATACCTACAGTATCAAAGTCGACGCAAGACCAAAGTACATAACCGAAGACGCAGAAAACCGCGTATACGTCTCCCTGATCCGGGTACGGAAAAAACCGCCCAACTGGCAGCAGGCCGCTAGGGAGTTTCTCCCAAAGCTGGCGAAGCTTTCGGGGATGGCCCTCCGGCTGCTGATCGCCTTTTCCATCGCCTTTGGGACGGCCCTGGCGGCCTTCCATATGGCGTATGCGGAACGGGGCTATACGGCCATCGGCGGGGAGTATCTATTAGTGATAGGGGTGTTCCTGCTGGCCTACTGGCTGGTGGGGAAGGTAATTGGAAAAAACGGAGGAGAAGATGACAAATAAAGAAAATGGGGCTATTAAAACAGTGGATATGGAAAGCTTTTTATGCGAATTAGAAGGGGAATTGCAAAAACCGAAAAGCCTGCTGGACATGATCCAGAATTATTACATGGAGGCAGACACGCCGGAGGAAATAGAGAAATGGATGCGGGAAAGGAAGATCCTGTGGGCAGGTATAAGCATCCTCGACGATTACATAAGCAGCGTGCTGCAGATGCTGATCGACTGGCAGGAAGCGGCCAGGAGATCGGAACCGCCGGTATAAGAAGGGGCTGTAAGTAAATCATATAGAGGCATCGGGTCACTCATAAGAAAAAGAGGCGCCTATGGCAGTATACGCTATAGATTTTGACAACACGCTGGCTAAGACACGTTTTCCAAAGATCCTGGCCCCAAATGAAAAGATGGTCTCCCTGGACAAAGTCCTGCAGGCTTCCGGCCATAAGATCATCCTGTGGACAAGCCGAGCGGGAGAAGATTTAGAAGCTGCCGTACAGTGGTGCCGGGAACAGGGACTTGTCTTTGACGCTGTCAACGAAGCGCTGCCGGAACAGCTGACGCGCTGGGGAAACGATACCCGGAAGATTTACGCGGATGTATACATAGACGACAAAGCTCTTTCCGTAAAAGACGCGGAAGCCATGTTTGACAACATCTGCGCGGCCGTCGGGAAAGATGGCCCGTAAAAATGAGTATAAAAAGCGCAAGAGCCAAAGGCGGAGACCTTTAAAAGCTCTTGCGTGAACATCTAACAAAATCATTATACCACGGAAGCGGTGAGAAAGAAAGCCCCGGAAAGAATTCCGGAGAAACTTTCCGAAACGTATTTTTGAAAAAACCGCTGCCAGGAGGCGAAAGCTCTTCTTTTTTTTGAAACAGCGTCCGGCCCTTCCCGACCTTGTAATGGGTAGTAACAAATGGAAGAAGGGCGCTGGGAGGATGGATAAAGGCGGGGACCATGAAAAGAACGTACGACGATTATGATTACGAACAGGCATACCAAAAGCAGGCGGATACCCTAGCGGAGTGGGAGCTGGAAAGGCTGTTAAAGGAAGGGAAGGTGGGCTGCCTCTACCGGACGGCCACCATAAAGTCAAGAAACGTAAAATCCGGTGCAGTGATCTTGGAATCTATGGTCTACCCTTCCTTCCGAAAAAAAGAGGATCAGCCAAAGCTTCCAAAGAAAAAGGGTACGAAGCCCTCCCAGAGGAATCTAAACGATAAGAACGCCCGCAGCTATCTGATTCGCCTGGCCAATATCAACTTTGGCGCAGGGGATCTCTTGGGAACTTTTGGATGGGATGAGGAGCACCGGCCGGAAAGCATGGAGGCAGCCCAGAGGGATATACAGAATTTTATTCACCGGATCAACTACCGCCGGAAAAAGCTGCACCTGCCAAATATGAAATATATCTATATCCTTTCTGCCGGGGAGGGTACACGCCCGCACTTCCATATCCTGATGGATGGGGAAGGGCCGGACCGGGACGTCATAGAAGCTCTATGGAAAAAATGCAAAAGGAAAAACACTAGGCGGCTGGCGCCGGATGACGACTTTCTTCTCTCCGGCCTGGCCACGTACATAGCCAGGCAGCCAAAAGAAAAGAAGCCGGGGACGCCTG
>CAOJIB010000099.1 GCA_948436455.1 uncultured Blautia sp. | reverse complement strand
ACATGATGACCCCTACCACACAGCCGATCGCCCCGGGCAATATGGATACGGAGCTTTTGCAGAACGCTTTTGAAAAGCGGTCGCAGATCGAAGGGATTTCCATCGAGCAGATGTACCGGGAGGCAGGCGCGAAGGTGCCGCTTGGCCGGGTAGGGAAACCGGAAGAAATCGGAGAGCTGGTGGCATTCCTAAGCAGTGAAAAATCGTATTACATCAATGGAAGCGAGATTTTGATTACCGGCGGCTATGTGATGCATTAATGATGAAAGAAGGCGGGTTCCCGTCGTGCGGACGCGGAATCCGCTTGATCCAACGAGGAGGTGACAAGATGGCTTTACTTACGGGAAAAACGGCGATTATCACCGGAGGCGCCCAAGGGATAGGAAAAGCGATCGCCGAAAAATATCTGGCGGAAGAGGCGCAGGTGGCCATTGTAGACATCAATTGTTCTCTGGCCGAGGAAACGGCCCGGGAGCTGGAGGGGCGGTATCAGAAGAAATGCCGGGCGTTTTATGCGGACATCACGAAGGAAGAGGATATTCAAAAGGCGGTGCAGGAAATCCTTGGGGAATTTTCCAGGATCGATATTTTGGTAAATAATGCCGGTATCCAGCCAAGGAGCCTTCCCTTCTGGGAAATCCCCACCAAAGACTGGGACAAGGTGATGGAGCTGGATCTGCGCAGTGTCTATCTGTTCTCCAAAGTGCTTGCGCCGTATTTTATCGAACGAAAAAGCGGGACTATTGTAAATACGTCGTCGGTTTCCGGGCTGTATCTATGGAACCAGTGTGTCCATTACATAACGGCGAAGGCGGCGATCATCGATATGACGCGGGCGATGGCCTATGAGCTGATGGACTACGGAATCCGTGTAAACGCCGTAGCTCCCGGCCATGTGGACACGGAGCTGAACGCAAAATCCCTGCAGGAACCGGGCGGAAGGAAAAACAGGGAAGATCAGGTAGCTTTGGGAAAGATCGCTCTTCCCAAGGATCTGGCCGGCGCGTTCGCCTATGCGGCTTCCGATTACGCCGGGCAAGTAACGGGAACCGTAATCTATGTGGACGGTGGCTTAACGCAGCTAAAGTAATGGGGAGGATGGCTATGGATTTGGAAAATAAAAATATCATTCTGACGGGGAGCGTCGAGGGTATGGAAGAAATCCGCGCGGCGCTGACGAAAAAGGGCGCGTCCGCCATTGCTTTTTTGGAGAAAGAGAAATGCCACGCCCATGTGAAAAATGCCGAAGAAATCGACGCGCTGATGATCCTGGACGCATATGAAGCCGTCGGCGGAGCAGACGACGAGGAAGCGCTGTGGAATGAAATCATGGATCGGTACGTTCGTCAAAATTATCTCCTGGCGATGGAGGCCGCCCAAAAGATGCGCGCAGGCGGGAATATCCTCTTTTTATATTCCTCGGAGGCCTTTGTGCGAACGGGGAACTATGCGGACGCATATGTGATTGCGGCCGGGACGGAGCGCGCCATGATCAATGTGCTGGCCCAAAGGCTGGGAAAAGCCGGGATCGCTGTAAAGGGCATCGCCATGGCGCAAAAGGGCGAAGAGGATGCGCTGCATTTTCCACTGGGAAAGGGAAGCGGGCCAGAGGCGCTGGGAGAAACGCTGGCCTTTTTGTGTTCCGAGGACGCGGCGTATATCAGCGGCAATACGATCCTGATGGACGGCGGAAATCATCTGGCTTATAGAAGGTATCAGATCGGGAAATAATTCTGCGGGAGTAAGATATGGCAAAAAAGCGTACGTCCGGGCGATTCACAACCAGATATAAGATTTTTCTTGCAGTTTCCATAACGGCGATTGTCCTTTTACTTCTGTGCAACATCTATCTCTATGTCTCCAGGGAGCGCGCGTTAGCAAAGGATCAGGCGAAAGGGTCGTATCCCTTCGCGGCGCTGGAGCCTATGGAAGAAAAGGAAAATCCTCAGGTGTCCTTATATTTTTACAAGCAGCTAAGCGGCGAGGAGCAGGAAGCCTACGACGCCATCGAACGCGTCGTGAGCGCCGCTGCGGATACGGATGTTTCCGCCTATTATGGAAAAGGAGCAAAGGGCGGTATCGGGCAATTGCCCTTTGCTCTGCCGGGGGAAGCCGGCGAAAAGATTGTGCAGGCGCTGCGCAGCGACCATCCGGAATATTTCTATTGGAAGGATTCCCGATTTGACAGGGACGAAGAAGGGAACGCATTGTTTATCGGAGAATTTTTGGCCGATGGGAAGAGGCGCGGGGAAATGGCGGAAGAATTGACGGCTGCGATGGAAGAGGCGTTATCTCAGATCAATGAGGCCAGCGACTACGCGACGGAGCAGAAGGTCCAGGAATATCTGGCGAGGCATTGCGAGCGCGATCAGGTTACGCGGGAAGCGCTGGAGCATAATTATCGGGTGAAGCAGCAGCAGACGGAAAAGGGCGAAGCAAAGGACTACGAGGAATTGACGGATGCTATGCAATTGTCCCGGACGGCGTACGGCGCGCTTGTTGTAGGAAAAGCCTCCGACGAAGGCTACGCGGCGGCGGCGCAGCTTCTTTTGGAAAAATGCGGGATTCCCGCGATTCAGGCGCGGGGCGCCTGCGCCTGCTGGAATATTGTATGGATCGGGGGAAACGCCTGTCACCTGGACGTCTATGGGGACGACTGCGGGCAGATCGCGGATTATACGTATTTTAATCTGGACGAAAGCATAGAGGATAATGCGTATTACCAGTTGGATCGGACGTATTTTACTTATCCGGCCTGCCAAAGCCGCGCCGCGGGTTATTATATCCGGCAGGGAACGTATTTCAAAGAATACGACAGCCGGGACGTCTTATGGGCGATCGGAACGCTGGCAGCTGAGGAAGACGTGATTTATCTGAAATTTTCCGAAAAAGCCTTCGCCCGGGCGTTAGTAGTTTTAAAGAGGAAAAATCTTTTTACAAAGTACGTAAAGCCCTACTGCACCAAGGAAGTCCAGTCCGCCTGGGAGTCTTACTACCTGGCAAGCAACGAAGCCTTCGGTACTGTGCTTCTCTATAAAGGGGAGACGTCGCCCTTTGAGGAATAAACGGCCGCGGATCTCCAATCAGAAAATCAAGAACCGTCGAAAACCTGTATAGTCGAAAGGGCTATCCGCGTTTTCGGCGGTTTTTTCTTAGAAATTTCCCTTCATCAGATCTTCCAGTGTGATCCCATAAAAAAAGTTATGAATCAGCGAATCGAATTTCTGCCAAAGGGGCAGGGTGCGGCAGTTTTCCTTCCGGCCGCAGGGCTCGGCGTTGGGAGCCAGGCAGGCGACGGGCGCGAGAGGGCCTTCGGTAATTTCTATGATCTCTCCGATGATATAATCTTCGGGCCTTCGAAGAAGCATATAGCCGCCGCCTTTTCCGCGAAGCCCCTTTAGCATCTTTCCCTTCACCAGCGTCTTTATAATGATCTCCAGATATTTTTCAGAAACCTCCTGGCGGCCGGCGATATCCTTTAGAGGGATATACCCTTTATCCTGGTGCTCGGCCAGGTCGATCATCACCCGCAGAGCATAGCGTGCTTTCGTTGAAATCATAAAATCCCTCCCATACTTTCCCGCATACGGGAAATTCCTCTCTTTATGATCAGCATTCCTGGAAATTTCATGTGTTTTCCGGATACTTTTATTATATCTTTTTGAGAACGGATTTTCAAGAAAAACCCTATAAACATATTGACATAGTAGGTATAAGGTGCTAGTATCAGAAAGTAGGAAAAACAGCGATTGTTTCATTGATAAATAGAAAGAAGGAAAGCAATATGGCAGGATATTCGAAGGGAACTGTGGAATTGATCGGAAATACGCCGCTGGTAGAGGTGACGAATATTGAAAAGGAACTGGGCCTTGCGGCGAAGGTGTTGGTAAAGCTGGAATATCTGAATCCGGCGGGCAGCGTAAAGGATCGTGTGGCGAAAGCGATGCTGGAGGATGCGGAAGAAAAGGGCCTCGTAAAGGAAGGCTCCGTCATCATCGAACCGACCTCCGGCAATACGGGAATCGGCCTGGCCTCCATCGCGGCGGCGAAGGGGTACCGGATCATCCTTACAATGCCGGAGACGATGAGCGTGGAAAGGCGGAATATCTTAAAGGCGTACGGCGCCGAGCTGGTGCTCACAGAGGGCGCGAAGGGGATGAACGGCGCCATCGAAAGGGCGGAGGAGCTGGCAAAGGAAATTCCAAACAGCTTCATTCCCGGGCAATTTATCAATCCGGCCAATCCGGCGGCTCATAAGGCGACCACCGGGCCGGAGATCTGGCGGGATACCCAAGGAAAGGTGGATATTTTCATCGCCGGCGTGGGCACCGGCGGTACGGTTACGGGAACCGGCGCATACCTCAAGGAACAAAATCCGAACGTTCGGATCGTCGCCTTAGAGCCGGCGGATTCGCCCGTATTGTCCGAGGGAAAGGCGGGCCCGCATAAGATACAGGGAATCGGCGCGGGCTTTGTCCCGAAGGTGCTGGATACAGAAATATACGACGAGATCTTTCAGGCGAAGAGCGACGACGCCTTTGCGGCGGCGAAGCTTTTGGCTAAAAAAGAGGGCGTTCTGGTGGGAATTTCCTCCGGCGCGGCGCTGCATGCGGCTATTGAACTGGCGAAACGGCCGGAAAATGAAGGAAAGGTCATCGTGGCCCTTCTGCCGGATAGCGGAGACCGTTATTATTCCACGCCGCTGTTTACAGAATCAGAAAAATGACTTTTATACAACTGCACTACCTGATTACAATAGCCAAAACCCAGTCTCTGAATAAGGCGGCGGAACGGCTGTACGTATCCCAGCCCTCCCTGACCAGCGCGATGAAAGAGCTGGAAAAGGAGCTGGGCGTGACGTTGTTTTATAGGAGCGGGCGGGGCGTGACGCTGACCAACGACGGCGCGGAATTCCTGCTCTATGCCAAGCAAATGTACGGGCAATACGAAGATATCCTGGAAAAATACGGAAAGGGCGGTTCTTATAAGAAGAAATTCGGCGTGTCCACCCAGCACTACTCCTTTGCGGTAAAGGCGTTTGTGGATATGGTCCGGGAATTTGATATGTCCCAGTATGAATTTGCCATCCGGGAGACGAAGACGGCGGAGGTGATCCGGGACGTCCGTACGATGAAAAGCGAGATTGGTCTTCTCTATCTGAATGATTTCAATCGGAAATCTATGGAAAAGCTCTTGAAATCGGCCGGTCTGGAATTTCACCCGCTGATCCGCTGCCAGGCGTATGTATACATGTGGAAAAAGCATCCGCTGGCGAAAGAGGCTTCTATCAGCTTTCGTCAGCTGGAGGGATATCCCTGCTTATCCTTTGAACAGGGAGACGACAGCGCCTTCTATCTGGCGGAGGAAATCCTTTCGACGAATGAATATCCCCAGGTCATCAAGGCGAACGATAGGGCCACCATGCTCAATCTGATGGTGGGATTAAACGGCTATACCCTTTGCTCCGGCATGATCTGTGAAGAATTAAACGGCAGCGAATACATTGCCGTCCCCTTCCAGGACGACGCGCAGAATCCCAACGACGCTATGGAAATCGGTTATGTGCTGCGGCGCGGCGCGATGCTCAGCAAGGTGGGAGAGCTGTATATGGAAAAACTGAAAAAGTATCTGCGTATTTAACGACAGGACAAAAATCACCCGCCCGGTTATAGAAAAAATCTATAGCCGGGTATTTCTTTTCTATATTAGACAGATTAAACCTACTGTGTTAGTATGATTATAGAAATTCACAAAAGGAGAAAACAACATGGATCGACTGGCGATTCTTCTGAGCATCAACCGAATGTGCATGCAGAAGCAAAAATAGAAAAATAGGAAGAAAAACGAAACAGCGATAAAATATTGCGGACAATCGATGAGGAGGAAAGAAAAATGGCAAATATCAGAGATTCGAAAAACTGGGCGTTTGAAACAAGGCAATTACATATTGGGCAGGAGCAGGCAGACCCAACGACGGACGCAAGGGCGGTGCCGATCTACGCGACGACGTCCTACGTATTTCACGATTCTCAGCATGCGGCCGACCGCTTCGGCCTGCGGGACGCCGGCAATATTTACGGCAGACTGACCAACCCCACAGAGGATGTCTTTGAGCAGCGCATCGCCTCCTTGGAGGGCGGCGCGGCGGCGCTGGCAGTAGCCTCCGGCGCGGCGGCAATTTCCTATACCTTCCAGGCCCTGGCAAAGGCGGGAGAGCACATCGTAGCCTCCAAGACGATCTACGGAGGGACGTATAATCTGTTAGCCCATACGTTCCCACAGACGAACGGCGTGACGACGACCTTCGTAGATCCGGAGGTCGAAGGCGCCTTTGAAGGGGCGATCCAGGAAAATACGAAAGCGATCTTCGTGGAAAGCCTGGGAAATCCCAATGCGAATCTGGTGGATCTGGAAGCGCTGGCTGAGCTCGCTCACAAGCATCAGATTCCGCTGGTGGTGGATTCCACGTTCGCCACGCCGTATCTTCTGCGGCCCATCGAATACGGGGCGGATATCGTGGTACATTCGGCGACGAAATTTATCGGCGGTCATGGCACGGCCATCGGCGGAGTGATTGTAGAGGGCGGCAGCTTCGACTGGAAGGCATCCGGCAGATATCCGTGGATTTCCGAGCCAAATCCCAGCTACCACGGCGTAGCCTTTACCGAGGCGGCAGGCCCGGCGGCCTTTGTCACCTATATCCGCGCCGTCCTTTTGCGGGACACCGGCGCGACCCTTTCCCCGTTCCATGCGTTCCTTTTCCTGCAGGGGCTGGAAACGCTGTCGCTGCGCGTGGAGCGTCACGTCAGCAACGCGCTGCGGATCGTGGAATATCTAAAGAAGCATCCCCAGGTAGAGGCGGTGCACCATCCCTCCCTGGAAAGCGAGCCCAGCCATGCGCTGTATGAGAAATATCTTCCCAACGGCGGCGGTTCCATCTTCACCTTTGAAATCAAGGGAGACGCCACGACCGCGCAGAAATTTATCGATCATCTGGCGATCTTTTCGCTGCTGGCCAACGTGGCGGATGTGAAGTCCCTGGTCATCCATCCAGCGACTACCACCCACAGCCAGTGCACCGATGAAGAGCTCCTGGAGCAGGGCATTAAGCCCAATACCATTCGGCTCTCCATCGGCATCGAGAAGGCGGAAGATCTGATCGCGGCGCTGGACGCGGCCTTTGAGGTAGTGAAATAAAATAAGGAAAGAAAAATACTCTGCGATGGGGGAATCCCCTTTAGCAGAGTATTTTTTTCTTAAAAAAGATAGTGAAGCGGTTCGAAAAGGCTTAGGGCGTATGGAAAGCGGTCTTTCGTTCTTTTTCGGAAGCTTTGGAGGATGCAGCTTCCGGTGTTTCATCGGGAATGAATTTCCGGTCGTACAAAAGCGCGGCGATCAGCACCACCAGACAGGAGCCGGCGTTATGTACCAGCGCCCCGATGGTGGGCGTAAGAACGCCCAGAACTGAGAGGGTAACGGCGATAAAATTGATGCACATAGATAGAGAAATACTGAATAAAATCGTGTGCACCGTGGCGTTGGAGAGCCGTTTTAGGTACGAAATCTTCGAAAGGTCGTCGCTCATCAGGGCAATATCCGCCGCTTCGATGGCAATATCGCTGCCCATACTGCCCATAGCCACGCCTACGTCGGCGCATTTGAGGGCGGGCGCGTCGTTGACGCCGTCGCCGATCATGCAGACGCCCTCGCCTTTCCCCTGCAGCCGCGCGATCCACGCCACCTTTTCCTCGGGCAGAAGATTTCCGCAGGCTTCGGGGATGCCCGCCTGTTTGGCGAAATAATCGGCGGTCTGCTGGTGGTCGCCGGTAAGCAGCAGGGTTTTCATATGCAGGGCGTTCAGGTCGGCGATCATAGCCGGCGCCCCGGGACGCAGGAGATCAGACAGGGCGAAAAGGCCGACGCAGCGATTGTCCCTGGCCAGAAATACCAGGACTTTTCCCTCTGCCTGCAGGCGGGCGGCTTCTTCCTTGGCCATATCCGGCAGGAAAATCTGCTGCCTTGCCAAAAATTTCTCATTGCCTACCAGAAGCTGCTGCCCTGAAATCCTGGCCGAAATCCCCCTGCCGGCCTGCATTTGGAAAACTTCTGTTTCCAAAAGAGGCGCGTTTCTTTCTCTGGCGCAGGTGACGATGGCCCTTCCCAGGGGATGTTCGCTTTTCGCTTCGGCGGACGCGGCCAGGGAGAGCAGCGTCGTTTCATCGAATGCCTCCGTCAGAGGAAGAATATCGCTGACGGCCAGGCGGCCGCAGGTGATCGTGCCGGTCTTATCAAAGGCCAGGGTTCGTATTTTTCCCAGCCGTTCCAGGGCTTCGCCGGACTTGATAATGACGCCGTGCTTAGTCGCCTGCCCGATGGCGGCCATGACTGCCGTCGGGGTGGCCAGTACCAGCGCGCAGGGACAAAAGACCACCAGGACGGTCACGGCCCGGACGATATCCTTTGTGATGAGGCCGGCGAGGATCGCGACGGCCAAGGCGACGGGGACTAGATAGCTGGCGCAGGTATCGGCGATCCGCTGCACGGGCGCTTGCTTTTCCTGCGCGTCCTGTACCAGGCGGATCAGCTTTTGCAGAGAGCTGTCCTCGCCGACCTGCGTGGCCGTCAGATCGATGGTGCCGTAGCAGTTGAGCGTGCCGCTAAAGACCTCATCCCCGACGCTTTTATCTACAGGCAGCGCCTCCCCGGTCATAACGGATTGATCCACCGAGGTTTCTCCGGCGGTAATCCTTCCGTCTACGGGAATGGTTTCGCCAGGCAGCACCCGCAGAAGATCGCCCCGCCGGATTTCCTCGGCGGGGATGATTTCTTCCGTTTGGCCGGTGATCCGCCGGCCTTTTGTCGGCGAGAGCGCAAGGAGTTTTGTCAGCCCCTTTTTGGCCCGATTCGTGGTCATATCCTCCAGGATCGCGCCGATGGCCATGATGAAAGCCACTTCTCCGGCGGCGAATAGATCGCCGATGGCAATGGCGGCGAACATGGCGATGGTAATCAGAAGGGCGGAGGAAATCTTGCGGATGCCCGGATTGTGTTTCAGCCGCCACAG
>CAOJIB010000098.1 GCA_948436455.1 uncultured Blautia sp. | reverse complement strand
AATTTTGGAAATTTCTGAATATCCAGGAAGCTCCAACGATTACTATGGCGGCGGAAACAATAACGCGTCCCATTACCCCTTTGTCGCCTCTGTGCTGGACGATATAGAGCTTGGAAATGACGAATATGTAAATATCACGCTGGATAATGTTCCGGAGCAGGATAAGGTAGAAATCATGACGGCGTTTGTCCGATCGGAAAACGGGCAGTCCTATGTCTATAAAGAGGAGGACGGCGTTTTAAAGCGCCAGATCGTAGAGGCGAAAACAAGTACGGATGGCTACAGTACGCAGATTTTAAGCGGCGTTACTTCCGAAGATAAACTGGCCTTTCCCTATGGAAAAGGAGTAAAAGAGGGAGCCAAGACGAAAGAAGGCACGATTGGAGAGTTGTATGGATACAGCGACGGCGTCGGTTAAAGATACGGGGACGTGTTTAAGCATTTTGTCTGGAAACGGAGGAAAAGGTTATGCTTGAAAATATCAGACTATCCTTTCAAGGCCTGTGGTCTCATAAGCTGCGTTCTTTTTTGACTATGCTGGGTATCATCATCGGGATTGCGTCGATTATTGCCATTGTTTCCACAATTAAGGGAACCAGCGAACAGATTAAGCAAAATCTGATTGGAGCGGGCAATAATGTGGTGGATGTGAAGCTCTATAGCGGCGATATGGAATACGATACGGAGTATGGCAATACCGGCGCGAAAACGCCGATCATTAGCGATGGGCAAAAGGATGAGATCAGGGAGCTTCCTCATGTGCAGGGAGCGTCCTTTTACTACAGCAGGAACTATGCGGATAGCATTTATTATAAAAATACCGGCTTGCAGGGTGGACAGGTGCTAGGCGTAGATCTGGATTACCTGGATACCTGCGGCTATATGGTGCAGGCAGGTCGGAATTTTGTGGAAAAAGACTATACGGATTATCGGAAGGTGGTTCTTCTAGATGAAAATTCTGCCAGCAGTCTTTTCGGTGATGAAAGTCCCCTAGGGCAAACCATCGAAATCAAAGGCGAGCCCTTTGTCGTGGTGGGAATTCTCATCCAGCGGGATACGTACGAACCGGTGATCAATTCCATCGACGAGTATTATCAGTACAATCAGACGGAAAGCGGAAAGGTGCTTCTGCCAAGCGCCGTCTGGCCAATCGTCTATAAATACGACGAGCCGCAGAACGCCGTCGTGCAGGCGGACAGTACGGAGGCTATGAGCACCGTCGGTCAGAAAACGGCGGATGTGCTGAACGAGGGGATGGATACGAGCGCATCTATGAAATATAAAAACCGGGACGTTATGGAGCAGGTGCGCAGCTTGCAAAAGCTCAGTGAGAGTACGAATACGCAGCTTTTGTGGATTGCCAGCATCTCCCTTTTAGTGGGAGGCATCGGCGTGATGAATATCATGTTGGTATCGGTGACAGAACGAACCAGCGAAATTGGCCTGAAAAAGGCCATCGGTGCCAGAAAGAACCGGATTTTGATCCAGTTTTTAACGGAGGCGGCTGTGCTTACCAGCATCGGCGGCATTTTGGGCGTGTTCTTTGGCGTGGCGCTTTCCAAGATCGTTTCCCGGGTTTCCCAGGCCCCGTCTGCCATCAGTATCCCGGCCAGCATCGCCGCGGTGCTGTTTTCCATGGCCATAGGCCTGATTTTCGGCCTTCTCCCTTCGGTGAAGGCGGCAAATTTAAACCCCATCGACGCGCTGCGCAGAGATTGACAAAGGAAAAGCACAAAGGGAAAAATCCCTGTCGGGTAAAGAATCCGATGGGGATTTTCTATTGACGATCGTCTGTTAGGAAGCGTTTAAAAGAACGAGAAATGTCGCGCCGCCTGTCGGGGCGTCCAGTACCCGAATGTCTCCTTTATGAAGCTGCAGGATCTCCCAGGCAATGCAAAGCCCCAGTCCGAAATGGCTTCGATCGTTATGTGAAGCGTCTCCACGGTAAAAGCGCTGGAAAATATGGGATTTTTGTTCATCGGGGACTCCCGGGCCGTCGTCGGAGACGAAAAGCTGAAAATGCCCGCCCTTTTTAGAAAGGGCCAAAGAGATCGTACCCTGCGAAGGCGTGTAGCTGATGGCGTTGTCGATCAGGATAGACAGCACCTGGGCAATGCGGGCTTCGTCGCATGTACAGGGAGGCAGAGGCTCTTCGGGCAATTGGATCGTAAGCTTTAGTCCCTTTTGCCTGGCTAGAGGCTCGTAGGCCTCGTAAGCCTGCAGCAGCAGGGTATCCAGCTCCACAGGAGCCGGCTTTATCTTCCAGGTGTGGTTGTCCGCGTTGGCCAAAGAGAGCATATCCTCGATGAGCCGGGACATGCGCGCGCCCTCCGCGTCAATCGTTTTGAAAAAGCGCTTTGCCTCGTCGGGATTGGCGGCTCGTAGGGCGGAAAGATTGCTTAAGATAACTGCCAGAGGAGTGCGCAGCTCATGGGAAGCGGCGGCGATGAAAGCGCTCTGGCTTTTTTGATTCTGCTCCAGGGGCGTCAGCAGCCGCCGGGTATACGTCCAGGAGAAAAGCGTCAAAAGCAGAATTCCCAGGATGTCCGCCAGCGCAAAGAAGAGGCCCTGGATGGCAAACCGGACGTGAAGTAGATCCAGCGGATACAAGGCGACAAGCTGTAGCTGGCCGGCGGATCGAGGAAGATGCGCGACGGAAGCGTAGTAAGCGGTTTGATCGGCTCCGGTAAAGGAAAATTCCGCATGCGTGGGCGCATCGTCCTGAGCAGGGAGCACATTTTCATCTTCCAGGTCCTGCGCCTGATAAGAAAGTGCCCCGGCAAAATTCGCCTGCCAGCGATCCGTTTCGTCCAGATGCTGGAAAAAAAGCGGAGAATGATTGTCGGTGATTTGCAGTTTCATATGATACATTTGTTCCGTTTCCAGCAGCCATTGATGGGAAATCACGTTCTGGCCACTCAAATAATTTAAAATGGAGTTTATATTATTCCTGAAGGTGGCGTAGCTGTTTTCCCGAGCGTCCCTGTAGGAAATGCACAGGCATAGGCAAAGCATAACGGTCAGAATCAGTCCGGTAACTATGGAAAAAAGCGTTGTAAGCTGGATATGCAGTTTCCGAAATGTCATGGAGAGACTTCCTTTCCGGTGAGAATTCACCTTTTTCTTTTCGTATCATGAAAAAAGTATAGCATGAAATTCTGAAAAGTATCTCTAAAATTCCGGAAAATTTAGAGGCAGTTTAGAGAGAAGGAGCGTACATTGGGAAAAGAAAAAGCTGTAGCTTCATAAAGACGTCCGATGGGCGAAAAACGAAAGGAAGGATACGATGAAAAAATGGTGGAAAGCGGGGCTTCTATGGGCGGCGGGACTGTCGCTCCTTCTGGGTGGCTGCGCCGGTGGAACGGAACAAGAGAAGGATACGGAGGCGATGGGACGATATCTGGAAGAGGAAATCTCTTTGCCGGTGGAAGGAATGAAAGTGATCAATACGGCGTTCCTTGCGGATGAAACTCTTCGAATCGCCGGGATAAGCGATACGGACGGTCGTCTGCGCGTCTGGGACAGCGACGACGGGGGCGAGAATTGGACGGAAGATGCAGAGGTTACAAAAAATATACCAATGATCGATGAAGAAGCCCAGTGGGTATGTGCGGCGGCGCTGGGAAGTGAAGGACAGTTTGCCTGGTCTATTGTAAATTATGCGCAGGATGCCGAGATAGATCTGCTGGTCTATGTGGCGGATCCCGATGGAAATATTACGGATCTGAGCGGAAAAGTCACCGCTTCTGAAAAGTCGCCGCAGTTTTCCAAGATGGAATTTACCGACGACGGAAATCTGATGGTGCAGGGATTGATCGGAAAGATGGCCCTCTACGACGCTCAGACGGGCGAGCTTTTAGAGGATTATACCGACGATTATGTAATTACCTTTGCGCTGTTGGAGGATACGCTGTTTTGTGCTACGGACGGACAGATAGAATTTTTTGACTGGAAAGATGGAAGGGCGCTGGAGGCGGATGAGGGACTCGTTCAGCAAATCACCGCCGATCCTCGGAACCTGGAGATCACCAGCAGCAGTTCTACGCCGCTGGTGGCGGCGCCCGGCCTGGAAGAGGATCGGATGTTTTACTGTACCAGCCAGGGGATCTTTTCCCATGTCCTGGGGGGCAGCGTAACGGAAAAGGTCGTAGACGGAGCGTTGTGTTCGATCTCCAGCTCCAGCGTCGGCTTTCGGAAGCTGCTCGTGGATACGAATGGGGATTTTTATCTGCTGATCATGGACGAGGGGGCGTACAGGCTGCTGCATTATACGTATTCCGCGGATACGCCGACGGTACCGTCGACGACGATCAAGCTCTACTCTCTGTGGGAGGACGAGCTTCTGCGCCAGGTGATACCGGCCTTTCAGAAGCAGTATCCCGATATTTTTGTGGAATATGAGATCGGGATCAGCGGAGAGGACGGTAGGACTGTGGACGACGCCCTGAGGAACCTGAATACGGAAATCATGGCCGGAAAGGGGCCCGACGTGCTGATGCTGGACGGGCTTCCCGCAAACGCCTACGAGGAACGGGGGCTTCTGGCAGATATCAGCGACGTCATAGCCGCGGTGGATGAAAAGGAAGGCCTTCTGGAAAACGTGCGCGACGCCTATGAAAAGGAAGGCGGTACGTACAGGATTGCTGCCCGTATCGGATTTCCGGCCATTCTGGGAGATAAGGAGGTCCTGGAAGGCGCTTCCGATATTGCCGCCCTGGCAGACCTGGCAGCCGCGCAGAAAGAAGCTGGTTCAGATACGCCCTTCTTTTCTTCCTTTGTTTTACCGAGACAGATGGCGGAAAACTGGGCGGGCGATGCGGCGGCGGCCTGTCTGGAGGCGGACGGGAGCCTGGATGAAGCGGCTCTTGAGGAATTTTATACGCAGTTAAAGCGCCTCTGGGATTTGGGGACCTATGTACAGCCAGAAGGGGCCGAGGAAGCGGAAGCAGCGGGGAATGCGCCTCATCCGCTGGCGGCGTTGCCGGAAATCGATCCGCTGCCGGTGTACGGCGGCTACTGCCAGGCAAGCTATGGAAATGTAAGCTCGATGCATTCGTATAAAGAAGTCTGCCAGATCGCCGAGGAAACTTCTCAGGATATCGTTCCCTGGAAAATCGGCGGGGAATCCCGGTTTATTCCCCTGCAGATCCTGGGACTCAGCAGTAAGAGCGCGCATATAGAGGAGGCGAAGAAGCTGCTTGGCTATGCGCTTTCCAAAGACGCCCAGGCCCTTGGATCCTACGACGGATTTTCCGTGAATGAAACGGTGCTGGCTCAGGAGACGTACTGGAACGAACCGGGCAACGAATACATCACTATAGGCACTACCCAGCAGGGTTCGAATGGCGTGATTATGGACGTGTATTTGACTGCGGGACCAATTCCCGAGGAGAGAATCTCCCAGATACATACGCTTCTGGAAACGCCCAAGATTCCTCATAATCCGGACGCGTTGGTTTTGGAAAGCATAAGTGAAGAGGGCGCTGCCTGTCTGAAGGGAGAGAAAACGCCAGAAGAAGCCGCCCAAAATGTAGGCGGGGAAGTAGCGTTGCTTTTGGCGGAATAATGCCAAAAAGAGTTTATCGTGTTGCATTGCGGCGGCCGACCCACAAATTTTTTGAGGTCGGCCGTCTTTTTTATAAGCGTAGGAATATCTTACGATTTTTGAGGTATATAAATGTACCAGTTATTCTCTTGTATTTTGCCAAAAAGTATGTTAGAGTAAGCCCAGACAACAATTTATTTTAACAATATTAATACGAAGTATCTCCTGAATAAATAACATAAGATTTGAAATCTTTTTGGGTTTTTTTATAGACGGCGATGAATTGTCGCTGTCTGCCCCGGCGCGCAGAATGTATATGCGGTGATTTTGTATCGGCCGGATGCACATTTTATGCTGCTGGACACTTCCGAACATCTAATGTGTTGCCGTCAGTTCAGACAAGAAATCCTTTACAAACCGCCATTTGCAATGGCTATCCCTCGAGATGCTTCAAAAGATCCGTATCGCAGGTGCGGCGCGTTTATATTGCCGCGGGCCGGCGCTTGAATGCTATAGTATGCAAAAAAAGTTGCCAGCGGCGGGTTTTCTGTATACCAAAGTATGCAAAAAAGGTTGTCAGTGGCAAGCTTTCTGTATGCCAAAGTATGCAAAAAAGCTGCCAGTGGCAGGTTTTCTGGATTCTTTCCAACATAGCCAAAGGGTATTCCTGGAAATTCCTCCCGTACGTGTTTTGCGATTATTTAGGATCGTACAGGTATGCATGCGGCAAAAATCCGCACATATCTGCCGGCCGGGTATGGAGAACTTTTGAGAAATACTCAGAAACAGAAATGAGGTATATATATGAGAGAAAAGTATGAATCTTTATCCCTGGCAGTATTGCGGGGACTGGCTAAGGCCAGAGGAATGCGGGGGATTTCCACGCTGAAAAAGAAGGATCTGATCGAAGCCATGCTGGCGGAGGATGCAAAGGAGGAGAAAGTGGCGCAGCCAGAGATGGAGCAGGCGCCGCAGGAAAAGGAGCCTCCCATGCCTCAGTTATCTGAAGGCGCGCAGGAGGATATCCGCCCCCGTACGATTGAGCGAGAGGGAAAAGCGCCTTTGGATACCAGTAAGCTGGACAGCGGCATAAAGGCGAACGGAATTTTGGAGGTGCTGCCGGACGGCTATGGATTTATCCGATGTGAGAATTATCTGCCAGGAGAAAACGACGTTTATGTATCGCCCTCTCAGATTCGGCGATTTAACCTAAAGACCGGCGATATCCTGCAGGGGAATATTCGCGTAAAATCTCAAAGCGAAAAATTCAGCGCTCTTTTATACGTGACCTCCATCAACGGTGTCGGCCCCAATGAAATTTTAAAGAGATGCAATTTTGAAGATATGACGCCCATTTTTCCCAACGAACGGCTGGTGATGGAACGTCAAAGGGGCAGCATGGCCATGCGCATTGTCGATCTGATCAGTCCTATCGGTAAGGGCCAGAGAGGAATGATCGTATCGCCTCCAAAGGCGGGAAAAACCACGTTATTAAAGGATATTGCGAAATCCATTCAGAAGAACAATCCGAGCGTGCATCTGATCATCCTTTTGATCGACGAGCGTCCGGAGGAGGTAACCGATATTAAAGAGGCGATCCAGGGGAAAAACGTAGAAGTTATTTACTCCACCTTCGATGAGCTGCCGGAGCATCACAAGCGTGTTTCGGAAATGGTGATTGAACGGGCGAAGCGGCTGGTGGAGCATAAAAAGGATGTGGTGGTACTTCTGGACAGTATCACCCGGCTGGCGCGGGCGTATAATCTAATCATTCCGCCCAGCGGTCGGACGCTTTCCGGCGGTCTAGATCCGGCGGCGCTTCATATGCCGAAGCGTTTTTTCGGCGCAGCCCGGAATATGAGGGAGGGCGGTAGTTTGACTATCCTGGCTTCCGCTTTGGTGGACACCGGAAGCAAGATGGACGAGGTCATCTACGAGGAATTCAAAGGCACCGGAAATATGGAGCTGGTGCTGGATCGGAAGCTCCAGGAAAAACGGGTATTCCCCGCCATCGACATCCAGAAATCCGGCACCCGGCGGGAGGATCTTCTGCTGGACCAAGAAGAGCAGGATGCGGTCTATCATATGCGCAAGGCGCTCAACGGTATGAAGTCCGAAGATGCGGTGGAGCAGATCCTGAATATGTTCACCCATACCAAATACAACTGGGAATTTGTCCAGATGGTAAAAAAACAGAAAATATTATAAAGCGGTTGCTTTTTAGCGAAGAGTATGCTATAATTCAAAAGCTGTCAAGCGTGACATTTGATAAAGAAAATGAAATGCAATATGGATATAGAGAGGTGAAAAACATGCGAGAGGGAATCCATCCAAATTACCATCAGGCAACGGTGACCTGCAACTGCGGAAATACGTTTACAACGGGCTCCACAAAAAAAGAGATCCACGTGGAAATCTGTTCAAAATGCCATCCGTTCTACACCGGGCAGCAGAAAGCAGCCCAGGCGCGCGGACGTATTGATAAATTCAATAAGAAGTATGGCATTCAGGCTCAATAAGACAGGACACAGGATATATGGTAAGTAAGGAACAGGTTGAGGTTAGCGATAATCTCAGCCTTTCTTCACATATAGGAGAAAGAATCACGCTTCCAGGTCCCGGCAGGGCCGGAAGATAACGAGGTAATTTATGCAGCGATCATCGAATATCGGCGGGCAGGCGGTTATGGAAGGCATTATGATGCGCCACAAGGATAATTATTCCGTCGCCGTGCGCAAGCCCGATCAGGAAATCATCGTGAAAATAGAAGAATATAAAAGCGTCTTTGGCAAATTGAAGCTCATGAAAAAGCCGATCCTGCGGGGCGTGGGAAGTTTTGTGGATTCTCTGGTCATAGGCACGAAGTGCATCATGTATTCCGCCTCTTTTTTTGAAGAGGAGGAGGAAGAGGAGGAAGCCGGCGGCCTGACTGAGGAAGAAATAGCCAAAAAGCAAAAAAAGCAGGAGCGGGAAGAAAAGTATTTCATGTACTTTACCGTCGGATTGTCTGTGATCCTTTCCGTGGGACTGTTTATGATCCTGCCTTACCTGTTGGCCAGTCTTTTTCGGAAAATCGGCGCTACGGAGACGATGATTACGATTATTGAAGCTTTTGTAAAGATTTTCCTGTTTCTGGGTTATATGCTGTTGATTTCTCGGATGAAGGATATTCAGCGTCTGTTTATGTATCATGGAGCAGAGCATAAATGTATCAACTGCGTGGAACAGGGGCTGGATCTGACGGTGGAAAATGTTATGCGCTCCTCCAGGCAGCACCAGCGCTGCGGTACCAGTTTTTTGCTTTTGGTGATGCTGGTCAGTATCGCCGCTCATTTCCTTTTTGTGGCGGTGCCGGTCATGTGGATACGGGTAGCGGCCAGGATCTTGATGGTGCCGGTAGTAGCCGGTGTTTCCTATGAATGCATCCAGTGGACGGGCAAAAGCGACCATCCGCTGGCCCGGATGCTCAGTAAGCCGGGGCTTGCACTGCAAAAGCTCAGCACCAGAGAACCGGACGAGTCGATGGCGGAAGTGGCGATTGCGGCGGTGGAAGCGGTATTTGACTGGAAGCCCTATGTGGAGGAGGTACGCCGCGAGCAGGCGGAAGAACACGTATGAGTACGTACCAGGAGCTGCTTACGGAAGCAAGACGGCGTCTAGAAGCGCAGGGCTTGCCGGAGGCGGCCCTGGACGCCCGATATCTGCTGGAATATGCGACTAAGATGACCAGAGAAGAGCTGCTTTTTCATCAGATGGAC
>CAOJIB010000097.1 GCA_948436455.1 uncultured Blautia sp. | reverse complement strand
CGATCTCCACCCGCAGGATTCCCAGAATATAGGCCACCACGATGCACAGGCAGGAAAATTGAACGGTTAAGCCGCCGCATAAGTCGGCCGTCATGACCAGCAGCCGGGAAGCAGGCGCGATCGTGCGTCTGGCGCCCAGCGCGGAAAGATTGGCCTGAAGTCCCGTCACCGTGCGGATTCCCTGAAAACCGCCGTACATGCAGACCATGGCCAGGAGCGCGTAATAAAAGCCCAGGACGGAGGTAGGCTTGGCCTTTGACAGGGAGATTTCCACGGACAATTCCTCCTGCTCCATCACTTGGGAGATTATGGAGGAAATTTGCTCGGGATGCTGCTCGATCACTTCTATGATAAAGGCCTTCTGCTGCAAATACTGATCCAGGAAGCCCTTTTGAATCGTCTGGTTCAGCCCGTTTCTGGCCACTCGGAGCTTGGGTTCGCCGTTTTCGATCAGATAGTAGCCGTCGATTTTATTTTCCTTTAAGAGCGCCTGGGCTTTTTCGACGCTGTCCACCCTTTGTAGAAGAAACAGGCCCTCCTCCTCTTCGGAGGCCAGCATGTCGATGACCTGAGAGAAGATCGCTTCTTCTTCAAGGGCGCCGTCGGCCACCAGCGCGGTGGGAATGGCGTCCAATTGATCCGCCGTATCTAAGGAGGAAAAGGCAAAATAGAATAAAGTCGCCAGGCCGAGAGGGAAAATCCAGGTCCAAAGCAGCGTTTCAAAGTCCCGCGCGGCGGCGAGCACCCGTTTCTGATAAATATTCCAGAACATGTAGCACCTCCTAATCCCGCAGATCTTTTCCGGTGATTTCCAGAAAGACATCGTTTAAGGTGGGCGGTTCGGTAAAGATGCGGCCCAGGGAAAGGCCTTCCTTGCGCAGGATATCCAGGATCGTCACCAGTGTGTGGCTGCCGCTTTGTAGTTGGGCGCGGAAAATCTGACCGTCGTACTCGGTCTGCAAAACGTCCGGAAGCTGAGAGAGCTGGGCCAGCAATTCCTTAGAAAGCCCGTCGCATTCGATGGAAAGCTTTTCGCCGGTTTGAATCATGGATTTTAATTCTTCCTTTGTGCCCGTGGCGATTCCTTGTCCTTTATCCATAATCATGATTCGCGTGCAGATCTGTTCCGCTTCTTCCATATAATGGGTAGTGTAGACAATGGTGGCCCCCTGGGCGTTCAGCCGCCGGATGCCTTCTAGGATGTTGTTCCGGCTTTGGGGATCTACGGCCACCGTAGGCTCGTCCATAAAGATCAGGGATGGCTTGTGGGCAATGCCGCAGGCGATATTCAGACGCCGAAGAAGCCCGCCGCTGAGCTTCTTGGGGAGAAATTTTCGGAAATCTTCCAGCCCGGCAAACGCGATGGCTTCCTCTACGTAGGCCTTCCGCTCGGCCTTTTTTGGAATATACAGGCTGCAGAAATAATCGATATTTTCCTGGACGGTAAGCTCATTGAAGACCGCCACATTCTGGGGGATCATGCCCAGCCGCCGTTTGATCGCATAATTGTCCGGCGTCATAGGCTCGCCGAACAACCGGATGTCGCCCTTGTCGTACCGAAGAAGGGAAAGCATACAATGGATCGCGGTGGTCTTGCCGCTGCCGTTCGGCCCGAGGAGGCCGAAGATCTCCCCTTCCCGGACGGTAAGTCCGAAATGGTTCAGCGCCGTCAGATGGCCGTAACGCTTGACCAGATTGTTTACTTCTATCATAGAAAGCCTCCTTTTTTTCTTGTATATCCTTATTATAATGGCTCTGTCCCTGGAAAAACAGTGCGTCCTGTCATGAATAGAGATGACAAATGTCATGGCCGCCAAGCCGCTTTCAAGGGTATGGAAACCAAAGGGAAAAGGTGTTATACTGAAAAAACAAAGAAAGAGGAGGGCGAAGCCTATGATGCGTCTGGAGGATAAGGGGATCCTTTTGTGCCTGTTGTTTATCGGTCAGCTTTCCTGCGCGCCGGAGGAAGCCTGGATGCCGGAGATTTTCTGGATGGTAGGAATCAGCGCCCTTTGTAGCTATCTGGAAGGGACGCGCTTTGCGCGTTATCTGGCGCTGACCCTCCTGGCGGCGGCTTTTTGCCAGCCGGCGCTGGTGATTTTCCTGCCGCTTTTGGCCTATGATTGCCGAAGATGCTTTGCGCCGCTCGTTTCTTGGTGCTGGCTGCTTCCTTTAGGAAGGATAGCGGCTATGGGGATCGACTGGCAGACGTTCCTGCTTCTTTGCCTTGGCTTTTTGGCGGTGCTGCTGGAAAAAAGGACGACGGAGATCTTAGGCGGCCGGCGGCGGCTGCACACGGTGGAGGACGCGGATCGAGAGAGAGAGCTTTTGATGGAAAAAAGAAATCGGGAGCTTTTAAAGCGACAGGAATACGAGGTGCGTCTGGCGGTTTTGACAGAGCGGAACCGGATTGCCAGGGAAATTCACGACAATGTGGGGCATCTGCTGACGCGTTCCCTTCTTCAAGTGGGCGCTATGGAGGTTTTTTACAGGCAGGAAAAGAATCTGTGGGAGCCGCTTGAAGGGGTGAAAGCCAGTCTTTCTGAAGCCATGGGCCAGATGCGTCAGAGCGTGCATAATCTGCACGAGGAAGCCGTGGATCTGCCCCTGCAGCTGGAGCAGCTTGTCCGGGAATTTACTTTTTGCCCGGTGACGCTGCGCTGTCAGATGGCCGGGCAAATGCCGACGGCTATGAAGTACGGCCTGCTGGCTATTATCAAGGAAGGCTTGTCTAATATCGCCCGCCACAGCGACGCTACTGAAGCTTTTGTTACGCTGTTGGAGCATCCGGCCTTTTATAGGCTGACTGTTAGCGATAACGGCGCGCCAAAGGAGGTTTCCGCCGGGAAATGGCCGGAAGGTATGGGCCTTTTGGGGATTCGGGAGCGGGTGGAGAGCCTAGGCGGGATTTTCCGATTGTTAGAGGAGCCTGGTTTTGGATTTTTTATTTCCATTCCAAAGGAGGGAGAGGCCTATGAAAATCGTACTTGTGGATGACGACCAGCTCGTGTGCGATTCATTGCGGACGATTCTGGAGGCGGACGCACAGATCACCGTGACGGCGGCGGGTACAAGCGGCCAGGAGGCGGTGCGGCTGTATGAAGCGCATCGTCCGGACGTGCTTTTGATGGATATCCAGATGCAGAAGATGAGCGGCCTGGAAGCCGGAGAGGCGATCCTTCGAAAGCACCGGGAAGCGAAAATTCTTTTTCTTACTACGTTTTCCGACGAGGAATATATCGTGCAGGCGCTGCGCATCGGCGCGAAGGGCTATCTGATTAAGCAGAAAATCGAAATGATCGCGCCGGCGTTAAAGGCGGTCATGGCGGGACAGAGCGTTTTCGGAAGCGAGATTGTGGATAAGCTGCCGGCTCTTTTGCATCGACGGCCGACGGCGGACGGGGACGCTTACGGCCTTCTTTCTCGGGAAATGGAGTTGGTGGAGCTGGTGGCCCAGGGGATGAATAACCGGGAGATCGCCGCGAGCCTTTGCCTAAGCGAGGGAACTGTGCGGAATTATCTGAGCGTTGTTTTGGAAAAGCTGGGTTTGCGGGACCGGACGCAGTTGGTAGTTTTTTATTATCAGAGGATCAAGGGCATATAAAAAAGGAGAGATTATGGACAGTATCGAAATTCTCAAGGTAATTTTTTTAGGCATCGTGGAAGGGATTACAGAGTGGCTGCCGATCAGCAGCACCGGCCATTTGATCCTGGCGGATGAATGTATCCGACTGGATATGAGCGACGCCTTTATGCAGATGTTTAACGTAGTGATCCAGCTAGGGGCGATCCTGGCGGTGGTGGTGCTCTACTGGGGAAAGCTGTGGCCTTTTTGGGTGCATAGAGAGGAAAAGAGCCTGCTTGACCGCTATGTGGATCGGGAAAAAATGACGCTTTGGTTCAAGATTCTCTTTGCCTGCGTGCCCACGATTCTCATCGCTCTGCCTTTCAACGATCTAATTGAAGAAAAGCTTATGAATTACGTGGTGGTGGCGCTGATGCTGATCCTCTATGGCGTTTTTTTCCTGCTCATTGAAAATTACAACAAAAGGCGAACTCCTCATACCCGGACGCTGGAAGAATTGTCTTTTCGGACGGCTTTTCTGATTGGTATTTTTCAGGTACTGGCGGTAATCCCGGGGACTTCCCGCTCCGGCGCTACGATCATTGGCGGGATACTGGTAGGCGCCTCCCGGACGCTGGCTGCGGAATTCACCTTTTTCCTGGCGATTCCTACGATGTTTGGGGCCAGTTTGTTAAAGCTGGTGAAATTCGGCCTGGACTTTACCGGCGCCGAGCTGTTCGTGCTGCTTCTTGGCATGCTGACGGCCTTCGTGGTTTCCATCCTCGCGATCCGCTTTTTGATGAATTATATTAAAAAACATGATTTTAAGGTCTTTGGCTGGTATCGAATTGTACTTGGAATTCTTGTTCTGGGTTATTTTATTGGGAAAACTATGTTATAATGGGAAAAGAACCTGAAAAGGTAGTAGTTTTATCCGGATAGCATACACAAGTGGAAGGCGAACGAGGTACGGAAGGAGAACATCTATGGAGAAAACGTATGTAATGGCATTGGACCAGGGAACGACCAGCTCCCGCTGCATTCTTTTTGATAAAAAGGGAACGATCTGCAGTATGGCGCAGAAAGAATTTGCACAGTTTTATCCCCAGGTGGGCTGGGTGGAGCACGACCCGATGGAGATCTGGTCCTCCCAGATGAGCGTGGTGATGGAAGCTATGAGCAAGATCGGCGCCGACGCGGGAAACATCGCGGCGATCGGCATTACAAATCAGCGGGAGACGACGATCGTCTGGGACAAAAATACCGGGGAACCGGTGTATCCCGCTATTGTCTGGCAGTGCAGGCGTACGGCGGATATGATCGACGCCCTGGCTGCCGAAGGCTATTCGGAAATTCTCAAGAAAAAGACCGGCCTGATTCCAGACGCTTATTTCTCCGGGACAAAGATCGCCTGGATCTTAAAGAACGTTCCAGGCGCTATGGAGCGGGCCAGGGCCGGCGAGCTGCTCTTTGGTACGGTTGATACTTGGCTGATTTGGAATCTGACAAAGGGCGCGGTACATGTGACGGATTATACGAATGCATCCCGGACGATGCTGTACAATATCTATAAGCGAGAGTGGGACCAGGAAATCCTGGATAAGCTTGGCATTCCTCTTTCCATGCTGCCCCAGGTAAAGCCCTCCAGCTATCTCTACGGCTATACGAATGAAAAGCTGATGGGCGGCCGTATTCCCATCGGCGGCGCGGCGGGCGACCAGCAGTCGGCGCTGTTTGGCCAGTGCTGCTTTGCACCGGGAGATGTGAAAAATACATACGGCACCGGCTGTTTTCTTCTGATGTATACGGGAAAAAAAGCGGTGGAATCTCGTAACGGCCTGCTGACAACGATGGCGGTGCATCCCGACGGAAGCTACGGCTATGCGCTGGAGGGAAGCGTATTTGTGGCTGGGGCGGCGATTCAGTGGCTGCGGGACGAAATACATATTTTAGAAAGCGCGGCGGAATCGGAGCAGCACTGTCTGGCGGTGCCGGATACAAACGGCGTGTACGTAGTTCCGGCGTTTACCGGGCTGGGCGCGCCGTACTGGGATCAGTATGCCAGAGGCGCCGTATTGGGATTGACTCGGGGCGCGAATCAGGATCATCTAATTCGGGCGACTGTAGAATCTCTGGCCTATCAGGTGCACGATGTGATCAAAGCCATGGAAAACGACGCCGACATGATGCTGAATACCTTAAAGGTGGACGGCGGCGCCAGCGCCAATAATTTCCTGATGCAGTTCCAGGCAGATCTTTTAAACGCGCAGGTAGTCCGGCCCAGCTGCATCGAAACTACTGCGCTGGGAGCCGCTTATCTGGCCGGTCTGGCCGTGGGCTTTTGGCAGGACGCCGAGGAGATCCGGGGAAATTGGAGCGTAGGGAGGCAGTTTTTGACAAGTATTGAAGGAGAGAAGCGCACAAAGCTGTTAAAGGGCTGGAAAAAAGCGGTGAAATGCACATTTGACTGGGCCAAGGAAGAATAGAAGAAAAAGGAAAGTCAGAAACCCCCAAGGGAACCGGAAGAATTCCCTTCGGGGTTTTTGATATATCTATAAGAAATCACTGTATCAGCCGACAAGGATGGTGCCGGTATTGCCCAGATAGCCGTCCCTGGCATGGGTAATGTCGGTGATGACCGTTTTGCGTCCCGCGCCCTTTTCGATAAACGCAATGCCCGCTTCGATTTTGGGCAGCATGGAGCCGGGGCCGAATTGATGGGCGTCGATATATTTTTTCGCTTCAGCTACGGTCAGAGTATCCAAAGGAGCGGCGTTGGGCGTGTCGTGATCCAGCTCCACTTTTTCCACGCTGGTAAGGATTAGAAGCTGTTCGGCGTCCAGCTCCTCCGCTAAGAGTCCGCAGGTGAAGTCTTTTTCAATGACGGCGCTGGCGCCGGTAAGCTGGGTGCCCTGCTCCAAGACGGGAATCCCGCCGCCGCCTGCGGCGATTACCACCTGGCCGGCGTTGACCAGCGTTCGAATTGCGTCCAGTTCGACGATCCGTTGGGGTCTGGGAGCGGCCACGATCCGTCGGTAACCGCCGGGAACCTCTGTGACGAAATTCCCCTTTTCTTCCTCCATTTCCGCCTCTTCTTTTGTGAGCAGCCGGCCGACGATCTTTTCCGGCTCGGCAAAGGCGTCGTCGTATGGGTCGATGACCACCTGTGTCAGCACGGTGCTGACGGTCTTATAGATGCCCCTGGAGAGCAGCTCCGTCCGGATGGAATTTTGCAGGTCGTAACCGATATAGCCCTGGCTCATGGCCGAGCAGACGGACATAGGCGCGTACGTGTAATCTGGATGCGCTTTGCCAAATTCATTCATAGCGGTATGGATCATGCCCACCTGCGGCGCATTGCTGTGGGAAATGACCACCTGCAGCCCTTCTTCTACAAGGTCGGCGATGGCCTTGGCCGTGGTCTGCGTGGCGATTTTCTGCTTCGGGAGCGTAGAGCCCAGGGCGCGATGTCCCAAAGCTACGACAACAATTTTATCGTTCATATGCATACCTCATTTCTTTATCCTGGTATTTTCGGAGGTTTCTTTTACAGCGGAATTTCATGGTTCCAGCCGCCTGCGCAAAAAAGCGAAAAGAGCGTCCGAAGGGAATTCGTTTTAAGATGTATGAAGCGGTATTTTCCGGGAAAACGTAAGGATTCCCCGGATAAAAAAAGATATTCCTATTATAGTATCTGCGCGAAAAAAATGCAAGAAGGGAATCGTCTTGAATCATGATTGCAGGTGCGGTTTTGAAAGCATACCGCTTTCAAGGAAAAACCGCCTGCACCGGGCAGACGGTTCCTTTCCTATTCTTTTTGAGGGGGGAGATAGAGAGTGATTCTTGTTACCGTTCATTTCTTGAATGGTAACGGGTTATTCATCTATCCACCACCTATTATAGGGAGGAAATGTGAGGAATTTGTGACAGAAATATAAAAGAAAAAGAAACTATATAAACAATCCTTAAAAACTATAAGAAATTTTCTTTCCTCTTGTATCAAAGGGAAATACGTGTTATAGTAAAAATATACAGAGGAAAATTCTATTCTATCTGATTCTATTCGCCATTTCGGCAAATGATCTCACTATTTATTGACTTTATACAGAAATTATTAGGAGTGTGGTGCTTATGATTGTTCTCGCGCCGTTTTTGCAGACGGCAAAATTTATGTGAGGAATGTGGCTGTCCCGGCCTTTTATAGTTATGTTTTCAAGAAACAGGAGGAACACTATTGATAAAAAAAGAAAAACGAAAAATCCCTTTTAGGAAAAGCCTGCAAATTTTGGGTCTTGCTGTTGGAATGCTGTTTGTTTCGCCGGCTTCTGTTGTCTCCGGCGCCGTTTTGCAGGAGATGGCCGAGGAAACCTCCCCGCGGGCAGAAGAATCCCCGGAAGAAACGGGGCGGCCAAAGGTGTGCTTGGAGACGTCGGCCCGTTGGGTGGATCCGCTGACCTACCAGGGCGAAGTGACGCTGGAGGCGACGGGCATTCAGCAATATACCAGGAATCAAAAGCCGGTGCAGGTGATTCCGGTACTGGATATGACAGATTCCATGAATAGCTGTGAAAGCGAAGGGCATGTGTTTCCATTGATGGCTCATGCCGTTTCCGTCATTCCAGGTTACCAGGAGCTTTGGGAGCAGCTAAAGCCTGCGCTTCCTTCGAAGGAGGAATATACGCAGATGGGGCAGGAAAGCCCGGAAAATCTTTTTTTGCGGCTGCCCGAGGAGATTGATCCTACCGGGAAGGCCCGGCTGTTCTGCTGCCAGCGAAACGGTTCAGACGGCTATGGGCAGCAGGCGCTGGCCGGCTGGAAGATTCTCTATGTAACCGACGACCAGACGCCCCTGTGGGAGATTTCTCAGGAGGAGTATTCCTGGTTTTATCACTGCGTCAAAAAGGGCGGCATCTATCAGCCCGTCGGCACGATGGAGGTAAAGGAGAAACGTACCGTCTGGAAAAAGAACGACCAGAAAACGCCGGATTATGGCTGCGCCTGCAGCCGGATGGACGCGCTAAAAGAAGCCTACGGCCAGTTTGTGCAGGCGGTTTTTGAAAACGAAGGCGCCAGGATTTGTCCGGTTGCCTTTATAGGCGGGTATTATATGGGCGGCTGGCAGGAATCCGCCGAGGAGGCTTTGCGTTTTATTACGGAGGAAGCGTATTTGGAGTGTCCCCTGACTGCGCCCGGAGAAAATGTGGGAACGAATCTGGAGGCGGCGATTGCAGGCGCTATGGAAGGTGTGGCAAATGCGGAGACGGCGGAAAATACATATGTGCTGCTTTTTACCGACGGAAGCGCCACCAGCGGCTATCTCCATCTGGAGGACGGAAGTATCGATACGTCCCAGCTGGATCCGCACAGCTATCAGCAGCCTCAGTGGTCGGCCGACTGGAACGCCGCCTTTAGCCAGTGGGCGGTGGAGGACGCCCGGGCCTTAAAGGAACTGGCGCCTATCTATACCGTGGGATATGGCTATCAGATGACCTACGATGATTTTACCCAGGAGGCTTTGCGGCAGATCAGCTCTGGCGACGAATATTTCATCGATACCCGCCAGGAGGAATTCCGGGATATTCTCCATGTTTTCCAGACGATCTACCAGGATATGCTGCAAAAGGCCACCCAGGTGCAGGTAGAAGATGTCATTTCGGAATATTGGCAATTGGATAAGGAAGCGCTGCCCTACGGCTGGCAGGTGGAGGAAATAGCCATCGAAGACCAGCAGGGTCAAGCGGATCTGGTGGAA
>CAOJIB010000096.1 GCA_948436455.1 uncultured Blautia sp. | reverse complement strand
AAACAAAAAGAAAGCCGCCAGAAATAAAGCGATCAGATCCGCTGTAAAGACGGCGATTAAGAGAGTAGAGACCGCCGTAGCCAAGAAGGATACAGAGGAAGCAGCAAGCGCTTTGAAAAACGCGGTCAGCACGATCAATAAAGCCGCTTCTAAGGGCGTTTACCATAAAAATAACGCGGCCAGAAAGATTTCCCATTTAGCTTTGGCCGTAAATAAAATCAAATAAATCATCGCAAAAGCAGCCATACCGTCAGTGGCTGTTTTTTGTTGCGGTGTACCTTGAAAATCAAAATCCCGTTTTATGTAATCATCTGTTGAAAAAAGGCCTTGCTTATGGTAAACTTTTTTAAATTTAAAGAAAGGAAGATAGTATGAGAGCGTTCCTAATATTAGAAGACGGACATGTGTTTACCGGAACCAGCATCGGTTCCGCACGGGAAGTGATCAGCGAAATCGTATTCAATACGTCGATGACCGGCTATCTGGAAGTTATGACAGATCCTTCCTACGCGGGACAGGCAGTTTGCATGACGTATCCGCTGATCGGCAACTATGGGATCTGTTACGAGGATATGGAATCCGGCCGTCCTTGGATAGACGGGCTGATCGTACGGGAATTGTCCCGGATCCCCAGCAATTTCAGAAGTGAAGATTCGATGCCTCATTTCCTGGAGGCGAACGATATTCCGGGCATCGCCGGTATTGACACCCGCGCCCTGACGAAGGTGTTACGGGAAAAGGGGACGATGAACGGTATGATCACCGTGAATGCGGACTATGACCTGGACGAGGTACTCCCCCGTATCAAAGCATATAAAGCGGGCAACGTCGTAGAGCGGGTAACCTGCACGGAAATTTCCACGCTTCCCGGGGACGGCCCGAAGGTGGCGCTGATGGATTACGGCGCCAAGCGTAATATTGCCCGCGCCCTCAATGCCAAGGGCTGCCAGGTGACAATCTATCCTGCGCTGACGCCGGCTAAGAAGGTTTTGGCGGATGCGCCCGACGGCATCATGCTCTCTAACGGCCCCGGAGACCCTAAGGAGTGTACGGCGGTTATTGAAGAATTGAAAAAGCTGTTTGCGTCCGACGTGCCGATCTTTGCCATCTGTTTGGGTCACCAGCTGATGGCTCTGGCCAACGGCGGCGATACCCAGAAGATGAAATACGGCCACAGAGGGGGCAATCATCCGGTGAAGGATCTTACGACTGGCCGCGTCTATATTTCCTCTCAGAATCACGGCTACATGGTGGACCCGTCCTCCATGGACCCGGCCGTAGCCGTTCCGGCCTTTGTCAACGTCAACGACGGGACGAACGAGGGACTGACCTATATAGGCAAGAAGGTCTTCACCGTGCAGTTCCATCCGGAGGCCTGCCCCGGTCCCCAGGGTTCCGGCCACCTGTTTGAGCATTTCATGGACATGATGAGAGGAGGGAAATAATGCCGAAGAATCCGGAAATACAAAAAGTACTGATGATTGGTTCCGGACCGATCATCATCGGCCAGGCGGCGGAATTCGACTACGCGGGCACACAGGCCTGCCGGGCTTTAAAGGAAGAAAATCTGGAGGTCGTGCTCCTCAATTCCAATCCCGCGACCATTATGACCGATAAGGATATTGCCGACCGAGTATATATCGAACCGCTGACCGTAGAAGTTGTGGAACAGCTCATTTTAAAGGAAAAGCCGGACAGCATCCTTCCCACGCTGGGCGGCCAGGCGGGCCTGAATCTGGCCATGGAGCTGGCGGAGAGCGGCTTTTTGGAGAAGAACGCGGTGCGTCTGATCGGTACGACGCCGCTGACGATCAAGAAGGCCGAGGATCGTCTGGAATTTAAGAGCACCATGGAAAAGATCCACGAGCCGGTGGCGGCTTCCCAGGTGGTGGAGAGCGTTGAAGACGGTGTGGCCTTTACAAAGACCATCGGGTATCCGGTGGTGCTGCGTCCGGCCTATACGCTGGGCGGCAGCGGCGGCGGGATTGCCGAGAATGAGGCTCAGCTGCGGGAGATCTTGGAAAACGGCCTGCGCCTTTCCCGTGTGGGCCAAGTACTGGTAGAACGCTGCATCGCCGGCTGGAAGGAGATCGAATTCGAGGTGATCCGGGACTGCGCTGGGAATTGTATCGCCGTGTGCAGCATGGAGAACGTCGATCCCGTGGGCGTGCATACTGGAGACAGCATTGTCGTGGCTCCGGCCCAGACCTTGGGGGACAAGGAATACCAGATGCTGCGAACCGCCGCGTTGAATATCATTACAGAATTGGAGATTACCGGTGGGTGCAATATCCAGTTTGCTCTGCATCCGGAAAGCTTTGAATACTGCGTGATCGAGGTGAATCCCCGCTTAAGCCGTTCTTCGGCGCTGGCTTCCAAGGCCACCGGCTATCCCATCGCCAAGGTGGCGTCAAAAATCGCTCTGGGCTATACGTTGGATGAGATTCCCAACGCCATTACGAAGAAGACCTTTGCCAGCTTCGAGCCGACGATCGACTACTGCGTCGTAAAGCTGCCCCGGCTGCCCTTCGATAAGTTTATCAGTGCCAAGCGGACGCTGGGTACCCAGATGAAGGCCACCGGCGAGGTCATGAGCATTTGCAGCAGCTTTGAAGGGGCGCTGATGAAGGCGATCCGTTCCCTGGAGCAGCATGTGGACAGCCTGCTTTCCTACGATTTTTCTGCTCTTTCGAAGGACGAGCTTTTAAAGCAGCTTACCGTCGTGGACGACCGGCGGCTCTGGGTCATTGCCGAGGCGATCCGCCAGGGCATTTCCCAGGAGACCATCCACGAGATTACGAAGATCGACCGGTGGTTCATCGATAAAGTGGCGATCCTGACGGAAATGGAAGCGGCCCTGAAAGAAGGCCCGTTGACCGAGGAGCTTCTTCGGGAAGCGAAGCGCCTGGAATTTCCGGATCATGTGATCGCGTCCCTTTCCGGGAAAAAGCCAGATGAGGTAAAGGCGCTGCGCAAGGAGTACGGCATCACCGCCGCCTTTAAGATGGTAGATACCTGCGCGGCGGAATTCGCGGCTACCACGCCGTATTATTACTCCGTTCACGGGGGCGAGAACGAGGCGGTGCGCACCGACCGGAAAAAGGTGCTGGTGCTGGGCTCTGGACCGATCCGCATCGGACAGGGCATTGAGTTTGACTTCTGCTCCGTGCACTGTACCTGGGCTTTTGCCAAGGAAGGCTACGAAACAATTATTATCAATAATAATCCCGAGACGGTGAGCACGGACTTTGATATTGCGGATAAGCTGTATTTTGAGCCGCTGACGCCCGAGGATGTGGAAAATATCGTCGAGCTCGAAAAGCCCGACGGGGCGGTGGTGCAGTTCGGCGGCCAGACGGCCATCAAGCTGACGGAGGCCCTGATGAAAATGGGCGTAAAGATCCTGGGGACGTCCGCGGAGAATGTGGATGCGGCCGAGGACCGGGAGTTATTCGACGAAATTCTGGAAGCATGCCATATTCCAAGACCCAAGGGCCATACGGTCTATACCGCCGAGGAGGCGAAAAAGGCGGCCAACGAGCTGGGCTATCCGGTGCTGGTGCGCCCCTCCTACGTGCTGGGCGGCCAGGGGATGCAGATTGCCATCAACGACCAGGATGTGGAGGAATTCATCGGGATTATTAACCGGATCGCCCAGGAGCATCCGATTCTGGTGGATAAATACCTGATGGGCAAGGAGATCGAGGTGGACGCGGTTTGCGACGGCGACGACATTCTGATCCCCGGGATTATGGAGCATATCGAGCGGGCCGGCATCCATTCCGGCGACAGTATTTCCGTCTATCCGGCCCAGACCATCAGCGAAGGCGCGAAAAAGACGATCGAGGAATATACCCGGCGTCTGGCCCAGTCCCTGCATGTGGTGGGCATGATCAATATCCAGTTCATCGTATGCCAGGAGGAGGTCTATGTGATCGAGGTAAATCCCCGTTCCAGCCGTACGGTGCCCTACATCAGCAAAGTGACCGGCATTCCCATCGTGCCGCTGGCGACGAAGGTGATTCTGGGCTATAAGCTCAAAGATATGGGCTATACGCCAGGCGTTCAGCCGGAGGCGAAGCATATCGCCATTAAGATGCCTGTGTTCTCCTTTGAAAAGATCCGGGGCGCCGACATCAGCCTGGGGCCGGAGATGAAGTCCACCGGCGAATGCTTAGGGATTTCGGACAATTTCAACGAAGCCTTGTATAAAGCGTTCCTGGGCGCGGGCATCCGCCTTCCCAAGCACAAAAATATGATCATTACCGTCCGGGATGAGGACAAGGAAGAGATCGTCGACGTGGCCAGAAGGTTCGAGGCCCAGGGATATAAGATCTTCGCCACCCGCGGCACGGAAAAGGTATTAAAGAACGCCGGCGTCCGGGTCATTCGTACGAATAAGCTGGAACAGCCCTCGCCGAATCTGATGGACTTGATTCTGGGGCATAAGATCGATCTGATCATCGATACGCCGTCCCAGGGTGTGGAGCATGCCAAAGACGGCTTTTTGATCCGGCGCAATGCCGTAGAAACCGGCGTAAACGTGCTGACTGCCCTGGATACCGCCCGGGCGTTGGTCACCAGTTTGGAAAATACGGATCTGCATCAGCTAACGCTGATCGACATCGCAGCGATCTAAAGGAAACGGATAGAAGCGGGCAGTCTCTTTGGAGGCTGCCTGTTTTTCTGAAAAAACGTTGGAAAAGGAGTACATACGATGAATATTTCTGTAAAAGACGCTCGTAAAATCCAGACGGTTACGCTTACCGACTGTATGCCGTCCCTGGAAGAGTTTATCGCCGTGGCAAAATACGGAGCCAAAGTGGAATTTTCCGAAGAAATGAAAGCGGCGGTTAACGCCAATCGCCGTCTGCTGGAGAAATTCTTGGAGGAAGGGCGCATCATCTACGGCGTCACCACCGGCTTTGGAGAAAACGTCCGTTATACCATTTCTCCCAAGGACGCCACGACGCTTCAGGAGAATATTGTCCGCACCCACGCGGTGGCGGTGGGCGAACCGCTGAGCCGGGAGCAGGCCCGCGCGGTTATGCTGATGACGATCTTAAACGCCGGCAAGGGACATTCCGGCATTCGCATAGAGACGCTGGATTTGATCCGCCAGTTTTTGAACCTGGATCTGATTCCCTTTGCGCCGTCTGAAGGCTCGGTGGGGTATCTGGGCGTAGAAGCCCATCTGGTGATGGCCTATATCGGTGAAGGCAAGATCCTAAAGGATGGCAAGGCCGTTCCCGCGTTGCCTGTACTGAAGGAGAATGGGATAGAGCCGCTGGTGCTGTCTTATAAGGAAGGACTTTCCATGCTAAACGGAACGATTACGGTGACGGCCTTGGGGCTGCTGGCGCTGTATGAGTCCATTCTTACTATGCAGAATGCGGAAATTGCCGGCGCCATGTGCTACGAGGCCCTGCGCGGCACGACAAAGGCGTTGGATTCCCGCATCCACGCGGCCAAACGCCATAAGGAACAGGCCAATTCTGCGGCGAATCTGCGCAAAATGCTAAAGGGCAGCGAGATTTGCGCCAAGCACGTCGACGATAAAGTACAGGATGCCTATGTACTGCGCTCCATGGCGCATATTCATGGAGCCGCGAAAAAGCTTGTCCGGGAGGCGTACGAGGTCATCATCAATGAGATGCACTCCATCAGCGATAACCCAGAGCTTTTCGCCGAGGGCGAGGACGACGGCGTGGCGCTGATGTGCGGAAACTTCGACGGCAGCTTTGTAGGTTCCCACGCCGATATGCTCGCTATGGCCTGCGCGATCGAAGGGAATCTGGTGGAGCGAGGCATCGACCGTATGGTCAACCGCAATCTAAACGACGGCCTGCCCGCCTTTCTGGTTTCCAATCCCGGCCTAAACAGCGGCTTTATGATTCCTCAGTACACTGCCGCCGGGCTAGTGAACGAGATCAAGCACCTGGCCGTTCCCGTGACTATCGACAGCGTTTCCACCTGCGCCAACCAGGAGGATCCCGTATCCATGGCTTACTATGCCGCGAAAAAGGCGGGAACCTGCGTGCGAAAGCTGCAGTATCTTACGGCGATTGAAATCTATGTGGCTCTCCAGGCCATTGATTTCTTAAAGCCGCTGGAATCTTCTCCCGCAATTGGAAAGCTGCGCAATTTCCTCCGAGAGACGATTCCCTTTGTGGAGAACGACCGCTATCTCTATCCGGATATCGAATATGTCTTTGAACGGGTGAAGGACGGGACGTTTATCGATTTGATGGAAAAGGAAATTGGGGAATTGGAGTTTTAAGGGAGATGGCTTATGAGATACGTACACACCAATATTATCGCAAAAGACGCCGAAAGGCTGATTGATTTCTATAAAGAGGTATTCCATTGCCAAAGCATCGGGGAAAAGCGGGATCTGCGCGGAGAATGGCTGGATAAGCTCACCGGGCTTTCGAATGCCCATCTGGTAGGAGAGCATCTCTGCCTGCCGGGATATGGGAAAGATCATCCGACGCTGGAAATATTCTCCTACGACGAAATGGAAGCCGGCGCCGGCACGCAGATCAACCGGTGCGGGCTGGCTCATCTGGCCTTTGAGGTGGAAGATGTGGAGGCTACTTTGGAAAAGGTGTTGGCAAAAGGCGGCGGCATGGTGGGCGAGCTGGTACATGCTTCGTACGAGGATGGCAGAAAAGCCGTTTTCGTCTACGCCACAGACTGTGAGGGGAACATTCTGGAGCTGCAGAGCTGGGCGTAAGGCTTTGTCGGGAATGTCTTATGAACGGACGGTTTTGCACAAAATTCTATAATCGGGAAGATCCCCCGGGGCCAAAAGAAAAACGGCTTCGGGGGATCTTCCCGTGCATTTCTTTTTTCACTTTTATTCGTTGCCGATGGAATCCTTTACGGAAACCGTCACTTTTTTCTCGTAGCAGGAGAAAATATTTTCCAGCGTTTTTTGCGCGGGCGCTTTCGTGATCATACTTACGGCCGGCACGATGATAAGCCCGGCCAGCATACAGAACGCGCCGGCGTTGATCGGCGACTGCAGATATGCAGGAAAGCTGGAACGGAAAAAGATATTGGCCAGCATGACGATCGTGGAAAACAAAAAGCTTGCCCAGCAGGCTGTTTTTGTAGTCCGCTTCCAGTATAACCCATAGAGGAAGGGCGCCAGAAACGCCCCCGCCAGCGCGCCCCAGCTTACGCCCATGAGCTGGGCGATAAAGGTGACGTTGGAACGGTACTGGATCAGCGCGATTACCACGGAGATGGCGATGAATACGACCAAAAGCGCGCGCATCCATTGAACCTGCTTCTTTTCGTCCATTTCTTTGATGAGATTTCCCTTGATAAAGTCCAGGGTCAGGGTAGAGCTGGACGCCAGCACCAGGGAAGAAAGTGTGGACATGGAGGCGGAAAGCACCAGAATGACCACTACCGCGATCAGGATCGTAGGAAGTCCCGACAGCATCGTCGGCACTACGGAGTCATAGCCGTTGGCCGCAATATCAATCTGATCGCTGAACAGCCGGCCGAAGCCGCCTAGGAAATAACAGCCGCCGGATACGATCGTTGCAAATACTGTAGAGATGACCATGCCCTTGTTGATCGCGCTTTCGCTCTTGATAGCGTAGAATTTCTGCACCATCTGCGGCAGTCCCCAGGTTCCCAGGCTGGTTAGGATGACCACGCCTAGAAGGTTGGCGGGATCTGGTCCGAAGAAGGAATTAAATACGCCCGGCGCGGCGGAGACGGTTTCATCGCTGACCGCCGCCAGCGCGTTCAACGACGCAAGGAAGCCGCCCTGGCTGTGTAATACCGCAAGGATCACGGCGATGATGCCGACGATCATGATGAGCCCTTGGATAAAGTCGTTGATGGCGGTAGCCATATAACCGCCGGCGATTACATAGATGCCGGTGAGCACGGCCATGGCTATTACGCACACGCTGTAATCGATGGAAAAGGCCATGCCGAACAGGCGGCTCAGTCCATTATAGAGGCTGGCGGTGTAAGGGATCAGAAAGATGAAAATGATAACCGAGGCCGCCAGCTTTAACGGCTTGCTCTCAAAACGCCGGCCGAAAAATTCCGGCATCGTGGCGCTGTTTAAGTGCTGGGTCATAATGCGGGTACGGCGGCCCAGTACGGCCCAGGCGAGCAGGGAACCGATGAAGGCGTTGCCAAGGCCCGCCCATGTGGCGGCGATTCCGTATTTCCAGCCAAACTGTCCCGCGTAGCCGACAAAGACGACCGCTGAGAAATAGCTGGTTCCATAGGCGAAGGCAGTGAGCCATGGCCCTACGCTCCGTCCGCCCAGTACAAACCCGTTGACATCCGTGGCATGACGCCGGCAATAAAGACCGATACCGATCATCACCCCGAAAAAAATAATCAGCATGAAAAGCTTAATAAAAAAGTCCATAGTTGCTTTCTCCCTTAATTTCTAGTCTGTGCTTCTACAAGGCTGCCGTGGCAGTAGCGTTCTCTTAAAACCGGTTTTTCAATTTTTCCCGTCGGATTTCTTGGCACCGGGTCGAAGATGAGCTTTTTGGGCCGCTTATAGCGGGGAAGTTCCTTACAAAATTCCAGAATTTCTTCCTCCGTACAGGATACGTCCTCTTTAAGCTCAATGACAGCCGCCGCGATTTCGCCAAGCCTGGCATCCGGTAGACCGATGACGGCCACGTCTTTGATCTTTTCATAGCGGCGCAGAAAGTCTTCGATCTGCACCGGGTACAGGTTTTCTCCTCCGGAAATGATGACGTCTTTTTTCCGGTCTACCAGATAGATAAATCCATCCGTGTCCATGCGCGCCATATCGCCGGTATAGAGCCAGCCGTCCTTTAGAACCTCCTCGGTCGCTTCGGGATTTTTGTAGTAGCCAAGCATCACGCCCGGTCCGCGGACGATAAGCTCGCCTACGGCCCCCTGGGAAACCTCTTGCCTCTGCTCGTCGACGATCTTCGCTTTCCAGTGATAGCCGGGCTTTCCGATGGCGCCCACCTTATGGATGTTTTCCACGCCCAGGTGTACGCAGCCGGGGCCGATGGATTCGCTTAAGCCATAGTTGGTGTCGTATTGGTGATGGGGAAAACGCTTTTTCCAGCGCTGGATCAGGCTTGGCGGGACAGGCTGCGCCCCGATATGCATCAGGCGCCACTGCTCCAGCAGATACTCCTTCATATCCACTTTCCCGGAGTCAATGGCGTCTAGGACATCCTGCGCCCACGGTACCAACAGCCATACGATCGTACATTTTTCCTCCGTTACCGCTCGGAGGATCCACTCTGGCTGTACGCCCCGCAAAAGCACGGCCTTGCTGGCGGAGATCAGGGAGCCGAACCAGTGCATTTTCGCCCCTGTATGGTACAGCGGCGGACTGCACAAAAAGACGTCCTCCCGCGTCTGGCCGTGGTGCTTTTGCTCTGTTTCGC
>CAOJIB010000095.1 GCA_948436455.1 uncultured Blautia sp. | reverse complement strand
AAATGAATTCTGCCTGTTCGATTCCAATTCGAGGGCGTAGCCCTCGAGCACCCATAACAAAAATTTACTTTGTCTACAGTCTGGGACAATTCATATAAGGAAGTGTCTCTTTTGGCATTTTAAAGAATTTTTAAGGATAGTTGGATATGATGAATTTGTAGGAATAATTAAATATATTGGAGGAATCTACAATGAAACCTTTATTTGAGCAGCTTGGCGGTACATGCCGAAAAGAAAGTGATTAGGACATTCCGAATCTTGAAATGCCAGATACCGAAAATTTTGAAATGGATATTTATGAGCAACGACATTTATATTTTTTACAGCATTATCGTAGAGAACCTACATTAATTTGCTTACAAGCCGGAATTGCGGATTATCAATTAAGGAGGAAGCCTGTTTATCTGCAAAGTGGATAAAAATCATAAATCTAATCTCATATAGATAGATGTACTCATAGGACTATTGTTATAGCAATCTATTGTATAAAATCCAAATTTCTCATACAAATGAATTGCCTGTCCTAAAAAGGGGAGAGTATCTAACAATATAGAAGAATAACCAATTTGTTTTGCGTCAATTATTATTTTCTGCACCAATAGTTTACCAATATTTTTTTCTCTAAATTGTGGTCTTACATAAAGACGTTTCATTTCACAATTCAGTTCATCTATTTTTTTTAGCCCTATACAACCTGCGGCTTCTCCATTACACCAAGCCAAATACAATCTTCCATAAGGCATACCATATTTTTCTTCTAAATGGTTTATTTCATCATCATAATGCTGAATATCAAGATAATTTTGAAATAAGCGCTCATTAGTTATTAACATATCTGTGTATTCCGAAAATAGATTGTTTATTTCTTGTGTATGCTTATAGGCTAAAACGATCTCAATATTCATCATAGTTCCTCCTAAGTTGAAATTTACTTTTTGTCATATTTACGCAAAATATCTTCAATCAATAGCATTGCTTCGCATAATTTATCACAATCTTTTTTATCCATATTTTTTAGTTTTTCAGAAATTTGTTTATCACCGTTCCAGTCTATTTGTTTTGCTTCTTCATTTCCTGTATTTGTTAAATACAATTTTTTAATTCCTTTACTTCCCAAAACAAGTTTTCTTGTTAAAAATCCTTTTCTTTCAAGCTTTGCAATAATCCTACTTACATAACTTTTGTCCATGTTTAGATGCTCACATAATTCAGAGGCATGTATCCCTTGGTTAATATATATTTCAAATATTACTCTCGATTCAGGCCATGAGAAACTTGTCCCTAGGTAGCCCTTATTCATAACATCTAACCATACCGTGTAATATCGGTTAAATTGTCGTATTTTTTTTATCATATCTTCATTCAATGTTTTACTTCCTCTATATGAGTTGATTTTGGCAACTCATATTATAGGTCAATGTGTTGAAAAAGTCAACTCAATAATGTTTTTTAGGACAGGAATGGGAAGGATTCCGTCATCGGGATGATCAACGCCCCATTTGCTGGGGAATATGAAGAAATGTTCTAAGAACGCTTGAAACAGAAGCGGCGTTCTTTTTGTCCGTTCACAGCAAAAAGCGGCCCGTTCACCCGATCAGCTTGCACGGCGATGGGATTTTTACTATAATAAAAAATAAGAATTTGCCGCTTATACAAATGTTGGCGGTGAAAAAAGGAGCAAAGAGGCTATTGATACAGATTGCAGTTTGTGAAGACGATCCGGTGCTTTTGGAACAGCTGGCGGGGTGGGTTCGGCAGATCCTAGATGAACGTTGTATAAAATATAATTTAGAGGTATTTTCCAACGGCGGCGCATTGCTGCTGCGGGAGGCTTTTGACATTTTGCTATTGGATATCGCCATGAAGCCGCTGGACGGCCTGACTTTGGCCAGGAAGCTGCGCAGCCGGGGGGACGAGAGTCGGCTGGTTTTTATCACAGCGCACCGGCAGTATGCGATCGACGCATTCGATGTACAGGCGTCGCATTATCTGCTAAAGCCAGTGAACCGGGAAAAATTAGAAAAGCTGCTTGTAAGGCTTTGCGATTCGGTACAGGAGGAACGGCCCTATACCATCGCCGTCCGGCAGGGAGCGTCTTTGCGTCGGATCCCTCTGGCGCAGATTCTGTATCTGGAGGTGCTGGATCGGAAAATCCATCTGCATACGGTGAAAGAGGAAATTCCCTTTTACGGAAAGCTGGATGAACTGGCGATGGAGCTGCCGGAAACCTTTTTCCGGTGCCACAGAAGCTACATGGTGAATCTGCAGCATGTGCAATGCTACGACAGGGGCGAGGTAGAGTTGGATACCGGGGAAAAGATTCTCTTATCCAAGCGCCGGCACAAGGCCTTCGGGCTGGCGTTCCTGCATTATCTGAAGAAAAACGGAGATGTGCTTTAATATGCCGTGGAGTATTTTATGGATTGGGATAAGCCTTTTTTTGCAGTGTCGTTTCCTGGGGAAAATGCTCGGGGAAAAGTATCGCTATACGTTTCTGTGGTATTATCTGGGAAACGTTTTTTACAGCCAGGTGAATATGACTTTTTCGCTGGCGATGACGACCCGCGTCAATATGCTCTATAATATAGTCTGTACGTTTCTTTTGCATCTGCTTTTGTTTCATGGAAGCGTCCGGAAGAAATGCTTTTTTACCTTGTGGGTCTACTGTTTTCCTATAATTATTTTTGGCGCGCTGTATTCGCCGGCCCATGCGATCGCTATATTTCAGGGTTTAAATGGATGTCCGGATCTGGTGATCTCGGGCATTGGGATAGCGGCTGGCTTGGTACAGTTTGCGATGATGGAAGTGCTGCAGCGCCGGCTTCATATATTAAAGCGTGATTTTACGGATCAGGATGCTTTATATCTGCTGTATATCATCGTATTCATTTTTGCAGCGGTGGATATGCTTACAGAAATGTTTACCGGGATTCAGGATCTGGATGTGGAGGCGGCTCTCTGGCTGGCCTGGCCCTGCAGCCTGATCGCGCTGGCAGGCGTGGGACTGTATGTATATTGTGTAATTATGCTAGAAAAGCGTCTGCTGCAGCGGTCGGCCAAGGAACAGTACCAGATGATGGGCCGGCATCTGGAAGCTCTCCGGGAACAGTATCAGCAGCTTGTGCGCGTGCAGCACGACAGTCGGAATCATGCGCTGTGTCTGACAAAGCTTTTAGAGGATGAAAAGCCGGCGGAGGCTCTGTGCTATCTGAAACAGCTGGATGCGCGTGAAGAATTGGGACGGTGCAGGGTGCAGACAGGCTCCGTGTATGCGGACGCCCTTTTAACCCCCAAATACGCCCAGGCAAAACGGCTTGGCATCGATATTTCCGTATCCGTGGCAACGCCTGGAGAGCAGGAAGTCGCGCCGGTGGATCTCTGCTGTCTGCTGGCAAACGCGTTGGACAATGCCATAGAGGCCTGCCAGCGGGGCGATCATCCGGAGGATGGCTGGATACGGATGAAAGCTTACTTGCATAAAAAATACTGGGTATTTGAGATCAGCAACAGCGTGTTTGTGCCGCCCGTGGCGTATAGAGGAAAGCTTTTATCTTCGAAACGCCGCCAGGCTTACGGCGTGGGCCTGCAAAATATTCAAACTGTGGTGGAACGGTACGGCGGCGTTATGGAGCTGGAGAACGGAGAGCATTTTACGTTGAGCGTGATGCTTCCCAGAAGAGCCGAATAAGTTTTTGGAAGTACCGTATAGGGCCGTTGGGTCGTTGACAGCAAAAAAGCGCCCGTTTGCGGCGATCGGATAAAGACCGCCTTTCCTCTGTCGATAGAAGGATTGACAGCAAATTCATAGGAGCATTTTTGAAAAGGAGGTTTCGTTATGATGTCTATGCAAAGCCTTATGACCGCCGGCACTACATTGAAGCAGATGCAGACCATGCAGTCTGCCAGCACTGCGCTGCAGGGCCAGGCAAATGTATATAAGGCAGAGATGAAGTTGGATCAAAGTCCTGACGAGAGAAAAGAAGCCGCTGTGGAGGAATTGGAGAACCGATCTCAAAATGTTACCGGGCGGATGATGGAGATGGCGCAGGAGGTCACCGAAAAGCTGCAAAAGGAAGCGGCCGAGGAGAAAGCCGAGGCAAAGCAGGAGGCCAATACCCAGGATGCGGACGTCGACCGGGCGGAAATTTCCGCAAAGCAGCCGGAGGGCCAAGAGGCGGTGGCCGTACTTTTGGACGCCGAGAGCGGCTACGGCTATACAGAAGCCGGTGCGCCTATACTGGCGGAGGCTGTTTCCAGGCAGCTGGACGTTACGGTGTAGAAATGTAGCTACAGGGGCTGTCCTGAAAACGTGCTCCAATGATAAGCCCCTTTTGTATGCTATGGAAAAAAAGAGCAGGAGAGTTCCGACAAAGAATCTGGCCGGACTATCCTGCCTTTTATTATCTAATAGAGATTTTTCACCTTGAAATCTCGCTCGGCCTCTCGGCGCTGGTCCTTTTTGGCGATGTCCTGGCGCTTGTCGTAGAGCTTCTTGCCCCTGGCCAGGCCGATTTCCACCTTGATTAAGTGTTTTTTGAAGTAGACCTTTAAAGGCACCAGCGTATAGCCTTTTTCCGCGATCTGGCCTTCTAATTTTCGAATTTCGTCCCGGTGCAGAAGCAGCTTTTTTACCCGCAGGGGATCTTTGTTGAAGATGTTTCCCTTTTCATAGGGGCTGACGTGCATGCCGTAGATAAAGACCTCGCCCCGTTCGACGCGCACGAAGGATTCCTTGATGCTACATTTTCCCAGCCGTAGGGATTTTACCTCCGTGCCGGCCAGGGCGACACCGGCCTCGTAGGTATCCTCAATAAAATAGTCGTGAAAGGCCTTTTTATTATTTGCAATGGAGCGGACTCCAGAATTTTTCTTCATTTTCTTCTTTTTCCTCCCTGGCCAAAGTAAAGTCAATGGTTTTTTGTAGGGGATCTGCGTCGGCGACCCGTATCCGTACCGGCGTTCCCAGACGATAGGTCTTTTTCGTCGCTTTTCCCACCAGCTCGCAGGTATCTTCCTGATAAATATAATAATCGTCTTCCAGCGTATTTACATGCACCAAGCCTTCAATGGTATTGGGCAGTTCCACGTATAGTCCCCAGCCGGTCACGCCGGAGATGACGCCGTCGAATTCTTCTCCCAGATGATACGTCATATATTCGGCTTTTTTGAATTTTTCCGTTTCCCGCTCGGTTTCCTCGGCCCGGCGTTCCAGAGCGCTGGACTTTTCGGCCACGGCTTCCAGAATCTCCTGGTAACGGGCAATTCGCTCCTCGTGCATCCTTCCCCGCAGCTGATCCTTGATGATCCGGTGGATCTGCAGATCCGGGTAACGGCGGATGGGAGAAGTGAAATGGCAGTAATACCGGGCGGCCAGCCCGAAATGGCCGCTGCATTCCACTGTATATCTGGCCCGCTTCATCGTTCGCAGGGCTAGCCGGGTGATCATCGGCTCCTGGGGTTTTCCCTGGATCTTATCCAGAAGCTGCTGGACTTCTCCGGGAGTGATTTCGTCTCGTTGCTTTTGGGCGGAAATCCCCTGGCTGTGCAAAAGGGCCAAAAGAGCGGTAATCTTTTCTGGATCTGGATTTTCGTGGGTCCGGTAGAGGAAAGGCAGGCCCCGGCAGGAAAATTCCTGCGCCACCGTCTCATTGGCCAGCAGCATAAAATCCTCGATCAGATCCGTCGCCACGTTGCGTTCGTAGGCTTTGACCTCCAGCGGCTTTCCCCGAGGGCTTAGCGTGATCTTACTTTCCGGAAAATCGAAATCGATGGCGCCCCGCCTGTGGCGTTTATGCCGAAGGATCCCGGAAAGCTCGGCCATCAGGTGGAAAAGGGGGCCAAGATCTTTGTATTTTTTCGCGGCGGGAGAGGCGGGATCCTCAAGAATATCCCGGACGTCGGTATAGGTCATCCGTTCTTGCACGCGGATGACGGTTTCAGCGATTCTGTGATGGACGACCTTGCCGTGCTTGTTGATTTCCATCAGGCAGCTTAAGGCCAGCCGGTCTTCTCCCTGGTTTAGGGAGCAGATGCCGTTGGAGAGCTGTACTGGAAGCATGGGAATGACCCGATCGACCAGATAGACGCTGGTGCCTCGCTTGAGCGCTTCCTTATCCAGAGCGCTGCCCGCCTGGACGTAATTGCTCACATCGGCGATATGCACCCCTAGATGGTAAATATCCCCCTTTTTCACCAGGGAAATGCCGTCGTCTAAATCCTTGGCGTCCTCGCCGTCGATGGTGACGATCGTCTGGTGGCGCAGATCCAGCCGGCCGGCGAAATCGCCCTCTAGCACGTGATCAGGTATCCGCCGGGCCTGTTGTTGTACTCGGGGCGGGAATTCTGTAGGAATACCGTAGCCTTTGGCAATTGATAGGATGTCCACGCCCGGCCGCCGGTAATTGCCCAGATTTTCCACGACTTTCCCCTCCGGGCTTTTGTGGCGGGAGCCGTAGCCGGTTAGCTCCACGACGACTTTATCTCCATGGGCGGCGTCTTTCGAATGTTCCTTGGAAATGAAAATATCGCTGGTAATTCGTCCGTTGTCTGGGATAACGAACCCGTAGCTGCGGTTCCGCTGGTAGGTGCCCACGATCTGCGTGGCGCCGTGCTCCAGAATCTTGACGATGCGGCCTTCCTGGCGCTTCCCTTTAGAAGTGTTCTGAAGCAGGACCCGCACCCGGTCCTGGTGCATGGCCTGGCCGGTGCGTTCCTTGGGGATAAAAATATCCTCTCCATTCGTATCCGCCGTGTCCGGCCGGACGAATCCAAAGCCCTGGGAATGGGCGGTAAAGACGCCGTCCAGATATTCGCCCTGCACCCTACGGATCTTTCCGTCTTCGCCGATTTCCAGCTTTCCCTCCAGGGCCAGCGTCTGGATAACTTCCTTTAAAGCTTTTCTTTTGGGCTTAGGAATGTTTAGCAGCATGGCCAGATCCCGCAGGCGCATAGGCCTGTACAGGGGATCTTCCAGAAGCCGTAGGAGCATTTCTTTTCGTTGTTCAAATTTTTCTTTTTTCACGCTTATCCTCTTTGTCTTATTTCATATGAAACGGCGGTGCGGTCGCCGCTATAGACGAAAAAACACTCTTGCAGCATTTACAAGAGTGTTTTGTGCATCTGTCCTAAAAATCCAGATTCAGTACCAGGGCGAGTATAAAGAATAGAAAGCCCAGTACAATCGTTGCCTTTTCCAGACCGCCTTCTACAGAACGTCCTTTATTCTTTCCCCAGTAAGTATCCGTGGTGCCTGTCAGCGCTCCGAGTCCCTGCTGCTTTCCTTCCTGCATCAAAACCACTACGGATAGGGCAATACAATCAATAATAAATACCACTGTCAGAATTATTCTCAGGATTTCCACAATTACACCTCCTAAACCATAACCGCACAGAACGGCTGGTAATCTAAAGTCAACCAGACTTCATTTTAGCATAGGTGTCTGAGAATTTCAACCAAAAAATACAGGTTTTCGGCGGTTTTGTAATCGTTTGGTTTAACACTGTTTCGCGAGTAAAATCGCGCTGTATACGATTTTATAAGTTATGCGGTTTTTTATATGGGTGGGCCGTTAGTCTGTCCGCCCAAAGGGATTTTGATAAACGGTCAGATTCCCCAGGTAATCCTCGATACGAAGGAGCTGGTTGTATTTGGCGTTTCGCTCCGAGCGGCAGGGCGCGCCTGTTTTGATCTGTCCGGCTCCGCAGGCGACGGCCAGGTCGGCGATGAAGGGATCCTCCGTTTCTCCGGAACGATGGGAGATGATGGTGCGGTAGCCGGCTTTATGGGCCATGTCCACAGTAGTCAGCGTTTCAGTCAGCGTACCGATTTGATTCATCTTTACCAGGATGGCGTTGGCTACGCCCAGTTTAATTCCGCAGGCCAGCTTCTTTTCGTTTGTTACAAACAGGTCGTCGCCTACGAGCTGTACCTTTTCCCCCAGGGTTTCGGTGAGCTTTTTCCAGCCTTCCCAATCGTCTTCGCATAAGGGATCCTCGATAGAAACGATGGGGTAATGTTCTACAAGATCTTCGTAGTAGGCGATCATTTCCTCCCGGCTGCGGAGGATCTCTTCACCGCGCATTTTGCTTTCTCCCGGGAAATAATAGGCGTCTTTTCCGGCGTCGTACAGCTCGCTGGAGGCGGCGTCGATGGCGATGGAGACTTCCTTACCTGGGTCGTAGTCTGCTCGCCGGATGCCGTCCAGGATGAAATCCAGCACCTCATGGGTATTCGCTAGGTCGGGCGCAAAGCCGCCTTCGTCCCCCACGCCGGTAGACATGCCCTTTTCTCGTAAGGAGATCTTTAAAAACTGGTAGATTTCCGCGCACATGCGCAGCCCTTCCTGATAGGAGGAGGCGCCTACGGGCATAATCATAAATTCCTGCAGATCCACTGCGTTGTCGGCGTGAACGCCGCCGTTTAAGATGTTCATCATGGGCACGGGCATCCGCCGGGTGTGGCATCCGCCCAGATACTGAAAGAGCGGGATGCGCAATGCCAGCGCGGCCGCCCGGGCAACGGCCATGGAAACGCCCAGGCAGGCGTTGGCGCCGATGCTGCTTTTGTTGTCTGTGCCGTCCGCTTCTAGGATCAGCGCGTCGATATAGCACTGGTTGAGAGCGTTTTCTCCCAAAATGGCTTCCGCCAGCCGTGTATTTACATTATTGACCGCTTTTTCCACGCTCAATCCTACATAGTTTCCTTTTTCGCCGTCCCGCAGCTCCACGGCTTCGTATTTTCCAGTAGAAGCGCCTGAAGGAACGCTGGCTCTTCCTGTATATCCATTCACCCCAATGACTCCCTCGCCCACCGTCACCTCTACTTCCACCGTGGGATTTCCCCGGGAGTCCAGTACCTGTCGTGCGTATACTTTCCGTATTGGTAAATAACGATACATGAAAATACCTCCTGAATGATAAAGAAATAGTACATCTGATGTAGTAGTATTTCCCGCGGGGAATTCTTTATGCAGGCGCTTTTTGGCATTTTGGCATCTGAATGAAATCCCCTGTGCATTCGGTTATTTGGAATACACAGGGGAATGTCTTGTCCAGAGAACGGCTATTGCACTTTTGTAAAATACATTTGGTAGGCCAGATATTCGCCCAGCTGGGTCGGAAGGGGAACGCCCGCCTCCATCAGGGCGTCGGAGGAATAGATGATGCCGCTTGCCTCTTCCCTGTAACGGCAGTTTTCCGGGAGCCCCTTTGGACGGAGATAATGAACGGTCATATTTCCGTGGATTTCCAGTACGACTGCATTTAACAAGAAGCAGGACGCGTCCTCGGCAAGAAATTCCCATCCGCCGATCGCGTGGACGGAAGGATCTGTCAGACGGTAGTAGAGGCCGTTTAGGATCAGAGGCGCGTATGCTTTATACCGTTTGATCTGTTCCCGGATTTCCTGTTTTTCCTCGGCGGTGAGGGTATTGGGGTCCAGCTCATAGCCCAAGGCTCCCGCCATAGCGGTGACGCCCCGGGTAAAAAGCGGCGTGATCCGGCCGGTCTGGTGGTTAGGTACGGCCGATACATGGGAGCCAACGGCCGCGATAGGATAGCCGAAGGAAGTTCCGTACTGGATCGATACCCGATCGACGGCGTCCGTATTGTCGCTGCACCAGATTTGAGGCGTGTAGTAGAGCATTCCGGCGTCAAAGCGGCCGCCTCCGCCGCTGCAGC
>CAOJIB010000094.1 GCA_948436455.1 uncultured Blautia sp. | reverse complement strand
GAGTTCAGACGTGTGCTCTTCCGATCTATGCGGAGCGGTAAATGGCATGCTGATTACCAGGTGTAAGGTGGTGCCGATTATAGCGACGTTGGCGACGATGTCCATCTTCCGAGGAACGGCCATGCTGACCACCAATGGACAGTCTCAGCTTGTTTCGGCGGACGCTTATAAATGGCTGGGAAGAGGATACTTTTTCAATATAGTGCCTTATTGCGTAATCGTGATGGTGGCTATGTTTCTGCTTGTCGGTTATGTGTTAAAAAGCACGCCTTTTGGAAGGAAAGTGTATGCGGTCGGCGGCAATTCGGAAGCCAGCCGTCTGGCGGGTATCCATGTGGGAAATATTCGTCTAGTGATTTATATTGTCTGTGGATTATTGGCAGGTTTGAGCGGCATTGTAACGGCTTCTCAGACAGGGACGGCGATTCCTTCAGCGTGTACAGGCTTGGAAATGGATGTGATCGGAGCGGTCGTTCTGGGCGGCACCAGTATGAACGGAGGAAAAGGCAGTATTGGGGGAACCCTTCTGGGTGTACTGATCCTGGCGACCTTATCTAACGGGCTGACATTGATGAACGTGATGTCGTTCTGGCAGACGATCGCCAAAGGAATTGTGTTGATTTTAGCAGTTATGCTGGATGTTGCAAGAGGCGGCGGTTATGAATAGGGAAAGGGAGATGGATAGATGAAGGCGAAAGGTATTTTACATAAAGACGTTTGCGCCCTGATCGGCGAGCTGGGGCACGGCGACAGAATTATTGTCTGCGATGCAGGCTTTGCGATTCCCAGGGAAGTGCGAAGGATCGAGCTGGCGGTGGAAAAGGATTGTCCTTCCGTACTGCGAATTTTGGAATTATTGAAAGAAGAATTGATTATAGAAAAGTATGTTGTTGCGGAAGAAATGAAGGAAGTGAACCCAGTCATGCTGCGAAACTATCAGGCGTTGTATGCGGATAGTACGATACAGGGTGAATTTGTCAGACATGAAGTCCTAGCGGGAGAAATGGCGCGAAGTGCAAAAGCAATTATACGGACGGGTTCGTTTCAGCCTTATGGATCTATCGTATTATACCCGGCGATAGACGCGCCCGTGTGGTATCAGACAGAAGGCGTTCAAGTGCCTGAATTTTATAAAAATAGGGTTTAAGGAGAAGAAGATATGAGTTACAGACGAGAGGTCATAGACGCGCTCAACCATAAACAGACGCCTCTTACGCCATGGGCTTTTGAGATTACAAAGGGATTTGAAAAAGCATATAAAGAGAAATATCCTTGTGAAGATGTGGAGAGAGATTTGGATTCTCATATTATGTTCGGTCGTTATAAAAAGATGGAATTTCAAAAAGAGAATTTATACAAAGATGTATTCGGCGTACAGTGGCAGCTAGGACAGGATGGGGGCGATATTGGGATTCCGATCAATACAATCGTAAGCGATGAAACGGTAGACAGCTATAAATTTCCGGCGATAGACGAGCCGCTGTTGGAAAAAGGCCTGCAGGATATGCGGGAGGATACGGAGCGTTTTCGGATGTTTCGCATGACATATTCCCTGTATGAACGCGCCTGGTCTTTGATGGGGATGCAGGAATTATTGATCAATATGGCCATGGACGAACCTTGCGCTATGCGGCTGATGGAGCGTGTGTTTACATATGAAATGCAGCTGTTGGATCGGGTGCTGGACGAGGAGTTTGAAGGCGTCTATTTCGGGGATGATTGGGGCTCGCAGACAGGTCTGATCATGGGGCCGGCATGCTGGAGAAAATATATTAAACCCTTTATGAAAGAATTGTTTGCAAAGGTAAAATCCAAGGGAAAATATGTGCTGTTGCATTGCTGTGGAAATATTGAGGAATTATTTCCGGAATTGATTGAAATTGGTCTGGATTGCTATAACACAGTACAGCCGGAAATCTATAATTTGGAAAAAATCAAAAGGGAATACGGGAAGGATCTGACCTTTTGGGGAGCGATCAGCAATCAGCAGTTTTTGCCGAATAGTTCGCCAAAAGAAGTCTATGAAAAATCCATAGAGACGATTCGTATTCTGGGCAAAGGAGGAGGGTATTTGTTCTCTCCGACGCACGCGCTTACACCGGATATACCGCCGGAGAATGTGCGCGCGATGAAAAAAGCGGCGCAGGATGCGCAGTGGTAAAACAAATGTATAGGAGGAAGTAAAATGAAATCATTAGCGGTAACGACAGATCACAAATTGGAAATCGTAGATATTCCTATTCCGAAAATTGCCGACGATTGCGTGCTGACAAAAACTTTAAGTTGCGGCGTGTGCAACGGTACGGATACGAAGATTCTGCACGGGACTTTTAAAGGGTTTGATACATATCCCTGTTTACTTGGACATGAAGCCATTGGGGAAGTTGTAGAGGTTGGAAAAAAAGTAAAGCAATGGAAAGTAGGAGATCGAATCACGCTGCCTTATCTGGAAATGGGCGCGGACGGAACCTATGCGGGTTACTATTCTGCATGGAGTGCCTATTCGGAATATACGGTCGCACGCGACTGGCAGGCGATGGCAGAAATGGGATGCGGGCCCGGAACGCCTGGATTTTGGGACGGTTATTATACGCAGAAAATTTTACCAAGAGATATTGATCCTGTATACGGGGCGATGATCACTACATTTCGTGAAGTGTTGGCCGCCTGCCGCAACTTCGGCTTTACGAAGGCCAAAAATCTGGTGATCTTTGGAGCGGGTCCAGTGGGGCTTACATTTACAAAATTTGTCAAATTACTGGGCGTAGAAACCGTGATCGTGCTGGATATTATGGAGGAAAAACGGCCGGAGGCCTTACACGCAGGCGCAGATTATTTTATTAATAGCAGAGACGAGAATCCGGCGGAAGCTGTCCGGGAAATTCTTCCGGATGGAGCGGATTTTGTACTGGATGCAGTTGGTGTAAACGACCTGATTAATACGGCCATGCATATGATAAAAGATAACGGACAAATCTGTGTGTATGGAATTTCTCCGATTATGGATATGCAGTTATCCTGGGCGCGAGCTCCCTATAATTGGAGCGTGAAATTTGTACAGTTCCCCGTCAAAAAGGAAGAAGCAGATGCGCATGATCAGATTATTGAATGGGTTCGTTCGGGAGTATTAGATTTGAAAGATTATGTGTCCCATGTACTTCCGTTTGATCGGATCTTGGATGCGTTTTCTATGATTGAAAAGAAGGTGCCTGTAAAGAAAATCGTCATTACATATGAATAAAATCATGCGTGATATATAGAAATTTACATAATAAACTGTATAGAAAATAGGGAGGTAAAGATATGGGATATGTAACGAAAACAACAAGAGGATGGGGGTCGCCAAGCCGATATGTACAGGGGCCGGGAGAAATCAACAATTTAGAAACGTATACGTCGTTATATGGAGATAAAGTGCTGGCGATTATTGATCCATTTTTCTACGAAGAATTTTCAGAAAAGCTAAAAAAACAGTATGAGGAAAAAGGGGCTCAGATTATATGTCAGAAATTCAAAGGTGAAGTGACGCTGAAAAATATCGACGCCGCCTATGAGGAAGTAAAAGATTTTGCACCGCAGATCGTGGTGGGAATTGGCGGAGGAAAAACGTTGGATACGGCAAAGGCGGTGGCGTATAAAACTGGTGCGGTGATGGTAATTGTACCTACGTCCGCATCGACAGACGCGCCCACCTCGGCATTGTCTGTTGTTTATAAGGATAATGGAGAGCACAGCCATGCAATTTTTTATCATAAAAATCCGGAATTAATTGTGGCGGATAGTGAAATTATCGCAAAGGCTCCGATCCGCTTCCTTATATCCGGTATGGGAGACGCACTTTCAACGGTATTTGAGGCACGTGCCAATCAACAGTCTGATACGGCGAATTATATCTGGTTTGAACAAGGGGGATTCCGCCGTTGTAAAGCTTCTTTATGCGTTGCAGAATTGTGTTACCGTACAGTTATTGAGAAAGGGTATCTGGCAAAAATGTCGGCGGAGCAGGGCATTGTGACGGAAGCTTTGGAAGATATTATCGAGGCAAACACATTAATGAGCGGCCTGGGTTTTGAGAATACGGGATGCGCGGGTGCGCACTCTGTGGGAGATGGAATTACCGCGCTGCCGGTAGGAAATAAAACCTTACACGGAGAAAAGGTAGCATTTGGCATTATCTGCCAGTTGGTGGCGGAAAATGCTTCGGAGGAATTGATTGAGGAGGTCGTAAGCTTCTGTATTCGCGTGGGGCTTCCCGTTACTTTGGAAGAATTATACGTGGATCCTACAGAAGAAAATTTGCAGATTATTGCAAAAGCGTCTCTGAATTCTTTCTGGTCTGCACAGCCTTTTCATGTGACGGAGGCTATGATTATGGACTATATCCGAATGGGAGATGCTATCGGCCGGTATTATAAAGAAAAGGCGGACAGGAATGAGTAAGTATATAATAGCGCATGACCTGGGCACATCAGGAAATAAAGCGACGTTATTTTCTGTGGAAGGCGCGCTGCTTAAGAGCGAAGTAGTCGGTTATCCGGTTCGGTATTTTAATGGAAACTGGGCGGAACAGGATCCGGAAGACTGGTGGCAGGCAGTGTGTACTGCCACAAAAAGACTGCTGAAATATGTGGATGCAAAAGAGGTTTGCGCAATCTCTTTCAGTGGTCAGATGATGGGCTGTCTTTGTGTAAATGAACAGGGAAAACCATTGCGAAACGCGATCATCTGGGCAGATATGCGGGCCAAAGAACAGGAAAATGCATTGGCCAAAAAGATTTCGCCAAAGCGGTTTTATCGGATTACAGGCCATGGCTTAAGCGGCTCGTATAGCTTGGAAAAACTGATGTGGATTCGGGATCATGAGCCGGAAGTCTATCAGAATACCTATAAAATGCTGCAGGCAAAAGATTATATTGTGTACCGTCTGACAGGGACATTTGCCACAGATTATTCAGATGCGTCCGGAACGAACGCATTGGATCTAAATACAATGGAGTGGTCAGAGGAAATTATAGAAGCCGCAGGCGTTCGAAGAGATTTATTTCCAGATATTTTTCCCTCCACATATGTAGCGGGAGAAATATCTAAGGAAGGAAAAGAGGCTATCGGATTGGCGATCGGTACGAAGGTCGTATTGGGAGGCGGCGATGGAAGCTGTGCTTCGGTAGGGGCGGGATCTATTGCAGAAGGGATTACATATAACTGTCTGGGCTCTTCTTCCTGGATTTCTACCGTATCAAAGGAACCGTTTTTTGATGAAAAAATGCGGACAGTTACCTGGGCGCATGTGATTCCGGGATTACTGATTCCTTCCGGGACGATGCAGACGGCAGGCGCGGCGTTTTCCTGGGCAAAGGATATTTTCTGTAAAGAAGAGATGAGAACGGCGCAGGAAAAGGGATGCAGTGTATATGAGTTGATTAATCAAGAAATTGCTGAAGCAAAGGCGGGTTCTAATGGTTTAGTTTTTCTGCCGTATCTGTTGGGAGAACGGTGTCCACGCTGGAATAGTCATGCCAAGGGATCCTTTACCGGTTTGAAAATGGAACACACGACGGGTGATTTTATGAGAAGCGTCGTGGAAGGGATTGCAATGAATCTGAGTTTGATTCTGGATATCTTAAAACAGGCCGTTCCGATTCGCGAGATGCTGGTAGTGGGCGGCCTTGCACAGGGAGAAATTCAACAACAAATTTTCGCGGATATTTATGGAATGGATATTATTCGGCTGGAACACCTGGAAGAAGCGACTTCTATTGGCGCGGCGGTAATCGCAGGCGTGGGAGCGGGCGTATTGCCAGACTTCGCGTGCGCAAGCCGGTTTAATCGAATATATTCCAGAAAGAAAGCCGAACCATCCAACGGTGAAAAATATGCGGCGATGAAAGGCGTTTTTGAGCAAATTTATGAAAGCCAGCTGGATATTTTTGAACAGCTGGAGAAGTTGTGAAATATTTTAAATTTCAAAGAAGATTTCTAATGAGAAGGGGCTATCGGTTTATACCGATGTTGCCCCTTTTTACTATGTATGATTGGAAGTCTACCGTACAATTGGAGAAATAACGGGCTTTCCATCCCGGTCAAGAAGCGGTGTGAAACCGGCTGCGTTGCCGCTGTGGTGAAAGAGATAATTGACGCCGGTTTCTTGATCTACCCAGATTTCCATGACGTTTAAAGATCCTTGCGCATATACTTTTTTGAATCTGTCTTTTTCCATTTTTTGACCCTCCATAAGATTTTATTTCAGTGATGTCGCTTTTTCGCCGTCGGTTGCTTCTGTTTTTGAATCGTCTGTCGGAAGAGCTTGTGGATTTTCTGTCGTCGTTTTTGGAGCCTCAAGATTTTCTGTAGTTTCCGATTCTGCTTCATCTGTAAAAAGAGTTTCCGGGACTTCTGCTTCGGGTTCTGGGGCCGGAGGAGTTTCCGAGGTTTCGGAATCGTCCATTGGAAGACTTTCGGAGCTTTCCAATGTTTCGTCCGCTGGGAGGTTTTCAGCTTTGGATTCTTCGTCCGGAATAATTTCCGAAGATTCTACTTCGGATTTTGTGGCATCTTCTGCGTCGGCGGTCTGCGCGTCATCTTCGTTTTCTAGCGTTTTTGCAGCTTCCTCGCTGAAAGGTTCAGCCATTTCTGTGGCAGTTTCCACTTTCAGGGCGGAGGCGGCTTCTTCTTTGATATTTTCCATTTCATTTTCTGTGGGAACATCTGCAGGTGCATCGGTGTTTTCCTGTGCCAGTTCTTCCTGCAGAGCGGACAGTTCCGCGGTGGAGAGAGGCTCCGTCTCTTCTGGAGCAGCCTCCGCTTCTCTGCGGCTTTTTTGGGCTTCCTTCCGTCGTCGGGCCATTTCCCGTTTTACCAGAATCGTTACGGTGCAGCCAATCGTCAGCAGAGCGGCCAGGAGCTGGGAAGCGGGCAGAGAAAGCCAAGGCGTTAAAAGCGGATCTGCGCGCAGGCCGTCCATCCAGCAGCGACCCAGGCTGTAGCCGGCCAGATAGATAAGGAACAATTCTCCGTGGAATCTCTTCTTTCGACGGCAGTGCATAAGGAGAAAAAGCAGCGCCAGATTCCATAGGATCTCGTAGAGAAATATCGGGTGCGCCTGTATGAAATCTACGTTTTGGATCTGGACCAGATGCTCCCGCATTTGCGCGGTGATGGCAAAAGGCCGTACAGAAGAGACGGGAAGCTGCATGGCAAAAAGGCTGTCGGTATATTCCCCGAAGGCTTCTCGGTTAAAAAAGTCCCCCAAGCGGCCGATGATCTGACCGGTGAGTAGACCGACGCAAATGGTGTCCCCAAACTGCCAGAAAGATTGTTTTTTCAGGCGGGCAAACAGCCAGGCAGCCAAGGCGCCGCATAAAAGGCCGCCGTAAATCGCTAGCCCGCCCTGACGAACATCCAAAATTTCGGCGGGATGTTCCCTGTAATAACTCCAGGAAAAGAGCACGTAATAAAGCCGGCTTCCCAAAAGGGCGGCGCCTGTGGAAAGGATCAGCATATCCAGGTAAAGATTCGGATCCTGGTGGGTTCGTTTTGCTTCGATGATGGCGAACCACATACCGACCAGCAGCCCGGCGGCAACGCAGATTCCATATAAGGGGATTTCTACGTCGCCTATAGAAACATTCCTTCCTACCTGTTCCAGATAGATTCCCAGATGTGGAAAACGGATGGACAGCTCCAGCATTTTTATTCACTCCCTACACATTAAACCGGAACAAAATTACGTCGCCGTCTTTTACGACATAGTCTTTTCCCTCGATACGTACCAGGCCTTTTTCCCGGGCTCCCGCATAGGAGCCGCAGTCCAAGAGATCCTGGTAATTGACAACTTCTGCCTTGATAAAACCTCGTTCGAAGTCCGTGTGGATCTTTCCAGCGGCCTGAGGAGCTTTTGTCCCTAGTCGGATGGTCCAAGCGCGGGTCTCGTCTTCGCCGGAGGTAAGGAAGCTGTGCAGGCCCAAAAGACGGTAGCTGGCGCTGATAAGTTTTTCCAGGCCGGATTCCGTAAGGCCAAGGTCCTCTAGAAACAGCTTGCGTTCTTCTTCGTCCAGCTCGGCGATTTCCTGCTCGATCTGAGCGCAGATTACGAAAACCTCGCTGTCCTGGTTGGCGGCATAATCCCGGACGGCCTGTACATGGCTGTTGGAAGCGGCGTTATCTGCCAGATCTTCTTCTGCCACGTTGGCCGCGTAAATTACGGGCTTTTGGGTAAGGAGCTGATAAGATTCCAGCAAAGCCGCCTCTTCGTCGTCCGTCTCCAGCAAGGCGGCCATCTTTCCCTCTTCCAAATGCGCCTGAATGCGTTTCTGGAAGGCCAGTTCCGCGGCGGCCTCCTTATCATTTTTCACAGCTTTGGCCGTTTTGGCGATCCGGCGTTCCAATACCTCCAGATCGGCGAAAATCAGCTCTAGCTGAATTGTCTCAATATCCCGCAGGGGATCGACGCTTCCGTCCACGTGGACTACGTTTTCATCTTCAAAGCAGCGTATTACATGAACGATGGCGTCTACCTCGCGAATATTGGCCAGGAATTGATTGCCCAGCCCCTCGCCCTTGGACGCGCCTTTGACAAGGCCGGCAATGTCTACGAATTCGATAACTGCCGGCGTGACCTTTTTCGAATGGTAAAAATCGCCCAGCAGCTTTAAGCGGCCGTCGGGTACCGACACGATCCCCACGTTTGGGTCGATCGTGCAGAACGGATAATTGGCGGATTCCGCGCCCGCCTTCGTTAGCGAATTAAATAATGTACTTTTGCCAACATTTGGCAAACCTATGATTCCCAATTTCATAACGGTTGATTCTCCTTGTATTTCCGGTATTTGTTGTTTCGCTGGAAATTGCTGTATCATCATAGCACAAAACGACGGTAAACTCAAGAATTTGTACAATTCTCAGTGTATGTCCTACACTTTTTTGGCCAAATCGGCTATACTGCGGGAGAAAGGGGGAAAAGAATTTATGGATCAACGAAAGGTCGGGCGATTCTTAAAAGAGCTGCGCAAAGAAAAATCAGTGACGCAGGAGCAGCTTGCGGAAATCTTGGGCGTGTCCAATCGGAGCATTTCCCGTTGGGAGAACGGGGCGACGATGCCAGATTTTGATTTGCTTTTTCTGATCGCGGAATATTTTGAAGTGGAGATCGGGGAGATTTTGAACGGAGAAAGGAAGGAAATAGATATGGATATACAGACAGAGGAAACTTTACGAAAGGTTACGGATTATCACAATACGGAAAAAGAATTCTTTTCCAAGAAGATATGCGGCGTATTTATTGCCGGAATCGTTGGGATGTTCATCTATATGGTCATTGATCTTTTGGGGCTTACGGCGGTGCAGCCTTACGAGTCCATTGTAAATGTGGCGCTCGGCTTAGTACTGGGAGATCTGCTGGTAGGCGCGCTGTATTCCAGCCGGTATATCGCGAAAGTCAAGGCGGCGAAAATGCGGCTGCTCCATCGGGTAAAGTAAAATAACGTTTTTAAAAAATTTCGGATTTGTTCTTCTAGGTGCGGGCGTTCGGCCGGCGATTTTATCGGAAGAATCGTAACGAGTCTGCCGTCATGGCAGATGCTGTATTCTTTCAGCAGATTTTTCACATAGTCGATGGAGAGATATTTCTTTTCCGCTAAGCGAAAAAGAGAAATCGTCGTGACATTTGCGCGACACGAGCCGTATCCTTTTGCAAGGAAAGGCCAAAAAGAGAGGCTGCGCTGCAGCGACATTTTCGGAACAGGAGAGGGGATTTTTCCGCACCCGGATTTCGGCGATCGAATTACTGG
>CAOJIB010000093.1 GCA_948436455.1 uncultured Blautia sp. | reverse complement strand
TGCGCCGCCTTAATCTCTGCCACATCTGCTTCTGTCGTATCCTCCGGAGATTTCTTGGCCAAAAGCTCCCTGAGCGCGGTCAGGTCAGCCTCTACGGCCGCTTTGTCTGCAGCCTCTAGCTTATCGCCGGCTTCTTCTAATGCCTTCTCCGTCTGGAATACCATGGAATCCGCGTCGTTTCTGGCGTCGATCGCTTCTTTTCTCTTCTTATCCTGAGCTTCGAATTCCGCCGCTTCCTTTACAGCCTTTTCAATATCTTCATCGGACATATTGGAGCCTGCGGTGATCGTAATATGCTGCTCCTTGCCGGTGCCAAGATCCTTGGCGGATACGTTGACGATGCCGTTGGCGTCAATGTCAAAAGTAACCTCGATCTGGGGCACGCCTCTTCTTGCCGGCGGAATCCCATCCAGACGGAACTGGCCTAGGGACTTATTATCCTTGGCAAACTGACGCTCGCCCTGTACCACGTTGATATCCACCGCCGTCTGATTGTCCGCCGCCGTGGAGAAGATCTGGCTCTTCTTGGTGGGGATCGTCGTATTTCTCTCAATCAATCGGGTCGCTACGCCGCCCATGGTCTCGATGGACAAGGACAGAGGCGTAACGTCCAAAAGCAGAATGTCGCCCGCGCCTGTATCACCGGCCAGCTTGCCGCCCTGTACGGAAGCGCCCAACGCCACGCACTCGTCGGGATTCAAGGATTTGCTCGGCTCCTTGCCGGTGAGCTGACGTACTTTATCCTGTACGGCCGGCACACGGGTAGAACCGCCTACCAGCAATACCTGCCCCAGCTCCGAAGCGGTGATGCCCGCGTCGGAGAGCGCGCGTTTTACCGGATCTGTGGTCTTTTCCACTAAATCATGGGTCAACTCGTCGAATTTCGCTCTTGTCAGATTCATGTCGAAGTGCTTCGGGCCTTCCGCCGTAGCGGTGATGAACGGCAGATTGATGTTGGTCGTAGTCGCGGAGGAAAGCTCCTTTTTCGCCTTTTCAGCCGCTTCTTTCAGTCTCTGCAGAGCCATCTTATCATTGGAAAGGTCTACGCCTTCGGTTCTCTTGAATTCCGCCAGCATATAATCGGTGATCTTCTGGTCAAAGTCGTCGCCGCCCAAGCGGTTATTCCCGGCAGTGGATAATACCTCGATGACGCCGTCGCCGATCTCGATGATGGAAACGTCGAAGGTACCGCCGCCCAAGTCGTATACCATGATCTTCTGCTCTTTTTCATTATCCAAGCCGTACGCCAGCGCGGCCGCCGTCGGCTCGTTGATGATACGCTTTACATCCAAGCCGGCGATCTTTCCGGCGTCTTTCGTCGCCTGACGCTGGGCGTCGTTGAAATAGGCCGGTACGGTAATTACCGCTTCTAATACATTCTCGCCCAGATAGTCTTCCGCATCCTTTTTCAGCTTCTGCAGAATCATCGCGGAAATCTCCTGGGGAGAATATTTCTTATCGTCGATCTTTACTCTGTAATCAGAGCCCATCTCTCTCTTAATAGAAGAAATGGTCTTTTCCGCATTCGTCACTGCCTGACGCTTGGCAGGCTCGCCCACCAGGCGCTCGCCGGTCTTTGTAAAGGCCACTACGGACGGCGTAGTCCTGGCGCCTTCCGTATTCGCGATAACAACCGGCTGGCCGCCCTCCATAACCGCTACACAGCTGTTTGTAGTTCCCAAGTCAATACCGATAATCTTGCCCATGATAAAATCCTCCTGATTCTGAAAATAAATGTACTGTATCTTTTCTGCAATAAAATTGCGTGATTCTTTTAATTGGCTACCTTTACCATGCTGTGCCGCACGACAAATTCCTTATACGTATACCCCTTCTGGAATTCCTCGACAACGACATTCTCTTGCGCCTCTTCATCGTCCACATGCATCACCGCATTGTGGAAATCGGGATTAAATTCCGCCCCCAGCGCTTCGATCGGCTTTACACCCAACTCCTCCAGCGCAGTCATCAGCTGCTTGTAAATCATCTTCATGCCGTCGGCAAAAGCGTCTCCCTCCGGCGCCGTATCCAGACCTCTCTCGAAATTGTCCACCACCGGCAAAATCTTCTCAACAACTTCTTTGGCTCCGATGATGTACATGCTGGATTTTTCTTTCTCCGTCCGTTTCCGGAAATTATCAAACTCTGCCAGGCTTCTTTGCAGACGGTCGGTCAGCTCCTCGATCTTTGTATCCTTCGGATCTTTTTTCTCTTTTTTTCTTTTGCCAAAGAAAGAGGTTTTGCCTTTTTCAGCTTCCTTTTCCTCTTCGCCTTCCTGCTCCGGTTCTTCCTCCGAGGCAGCTTCTTTCGCCGCTTCTTCGGCAGACACATCCGCCGGCTCGCCCTGCGCGTCCTCAACGGGGGCGTCCGTCGTTACTTCCTGTTCCATTTCCTCAGCTGTCTGTTTTTCCTCTGTCACGCTTCCTACCTGCCTTTCCCCATGTATTTACGACACATCTGTAGTTTGCTATGTTTTTCTAAAAATACTGTCCAATTGCAGCTTCAGGGTTTTCAGGCTGTCCATGACGTTTTCATAGTCCATACGCCTGGGCCCGATGATCCCGATTGTTCCCTGCAGTCCGTCTCCCAGCTCATAAGTCGCCGTAACGACGCTGCAATCTTTCATTGTCTGGATCGGTGTTTCATTTCCTATATAAACCTGAATCCCGGTGTTTTCCTCCGCCATAGTCTCCCGTACCAGATCCGCGAGCTGCTGCTTCTCCTCAAAGGTGGAGATCAGGCCGCTGGCCTTCGTACTGTCGCTCAATTCAGGATATTTGAATATATTGGTGGCTCCCGAGGTATAGATTTCCATTTCCTCTTCCACCTGGATCGTCGCCGCCACCGCGTCCAGCACGGTGCTGACCACATGGCTGTGAATCCCGGCCTGTTCCTTGAGCCTGCTGATCAGCCCCAGATGGATCTCTGAGATGGGCAGCCCGTTCAGATTGGTATTCAACAGCAGATTCAGCTTTAAGATCGTCTCGTCATCCATTTCCTCTTCCAGCTCAATGATCTGGTTCCGGATCACATTTCCCTCCGCAACCACCACAGCCAGAAGCTGCAGCGCGTTGACTCTGGAAAGCTGGATGAATTTTAACTTATTGCTTTTATTCCGGGGAGCAGAGATCAGTGTAGCGTAATTGGTATTCGAAGCTAAAAGCTTAACGACCTGCTTTAGCATCTTTTCCATCCGGTCGGTCTTTTCGATCATCAGATCCTTAATCTCCGCTACTTCCTGCTCCTTTTCCTTTAACAGGGCGTCTACATACAGCCGATAGCCCTTATCGGAGGGAATTCTCCCTGCAGAAGTATGGGGCTGTACGATATAGCCCATATCTGTCAGATCCGACATTTCGTTTCGAATCGTCGCGGAGCTTAAATTCAAATCTGAATATTTGGCGATCGTCCGAGAACCCACCGGCTCCCCTGTTTCCAGATATGTCTTGATAATGGCGCCCAGTATCTTGCTCTTCCGTTCATCCAATATCTGTTCCATATCCCAGCTCCTCTCCTGTATATAAGGCTCTGTTAGCACTCATTTAGTTGGAGTGCTAATATCCATGCCATAAAGATACTACCACTTGCCATATTTGTCAATAACCTTTTCAAAATTTTTTTCGCCCGCGGCAGAATTTCAAATGTCCCCACTCCTTTGCCTGCCGTCCCATCCGGCGAAGATCCCGAAGTCAAAAAAGAAGGTTCTCCCCTCCATCTTATACTATATATGGATGTACAAACCCGCCTATATCCGCTATATAGTGGATTGAATACTTTTTTGCAGATACTTTCAATATCAGCGGCATAATCGAAAATACTCCCAAAACGTTGACAATCCTTCTTTTCTATGGTATCATACATATTGTATAATTCCATATAGAACATATAAAGTGTTTTCGCTGGTTGTGGCAGCGGAAAGAGAGGGAATCAGGTGAAAGTCCTGAACGATCCGGTCACTGTAACTGGGGAGTAAAGTCTCAGGAGCCATTGTACTTAAGGATACCCAAAGAATATCCTGCAAGCAGTATGAGAAGGAGAGACGGCACTTGGAGCCAGAAGTCAGGAAACCTGCTTTATATGCCATGGTGAGACTTCCGTGTAAAGTTTTCAAACCAAATATTCAGATATCTGCCATCTGAATGTTGCGCCTGCTTTACTAGAAGCAGGTATTTTTTATGGAATAGCGCCTGTTCGTGTGAATTATACCTGATTAAACGGCAGGCGAAAGGCTTGGGACCGCGCATCACCTCTTGTAGCTACACAATGACTGCGGTCTTTGGCTATTCGCCTATCTCCTTTTATCTCTTATCAAGGAAAGGAATCCATCTATGGCTATTACCTGGGAAGATAAGGAATTTTCTTTTTTTTCTCATACGAAATGCGAATATTTTCCCTGTCACAAAACCAACGATCCCGAAAACTTTAATTGTTTATTCTGTTACTGTCCGCTCTACGCCTTGGGCGACGCCTGCGGCGGGAATTTCCTTTATACAGAATCGGGCGTAAAGGACTGCAGCGGCTGCGGTATTCCTCACGAACGGAAAAACTACGGATATATCACGGGAAAATATCAAGAAATTATGGAACTGGCAAAAAAGAACAGAGAACGGTGAAAATGCTCATCGTCCTCTGTTTTTTTCATGCTGCTTTCACACCGGCGCGTCTTTGGGCATCCGCCGAAATTCCCAAAAGATCATGACAATCGCCAGAATCCCCGCGGCGCCATCCGCGATCGGCGCCGCGTACATCACGCCGTCGATTCCGAAGAAAATCGGAAAGAGCAGAATCAACGGCACCAGGAATAAAATCTGCCGGGTCATGGAAAGCCAGATGCCGCGGGTCGCTTTCCCAATCGACGTAAAGAAATTCGCCGTCACCGGCTGCAGGCCGTTAAAAAACGTACAGAACATATAAATCCGAAAGTACGCCTCGGCAAACTGAAAGTATAACTCATCTCCGCTCCCAAAGATACTGACGATCTGATGGGGAAAGATCTGAAAGCACAAAAAGCCAGCCACTGCCACGATCGTCGCCGCCCTGGCCGCACAAAAATACGCGCGCCGTACCCGTAAATACTGCTTCGCTCCGTAATTAAAGCCGATAATCGGCTGCGCTCCCTGGGAGATGCCGATCACCACCGAAAGAAACAGCATATTGACTTTCGCCACAATCCCCGCCACCGCCAGCGGGATGTCGCTGCCGTAGACGGACATGCTTCCATAATATTTCAATACGTTATTCATAACGATCTGCACCACCGTAATGGCCAGCTGATTCACGCAGGAGGCCGCGCCCAAAGCCAGGATACTAACCAGGCAGTCGGGCTTTGGCAAAAAATCCCGCCGCGAAAGAGGCACGCTCTTAAAGCGGAAAAGATAAGAGAGGATCAAAAGCGCGGAAACCACCTGTCCGATCACCGTCGCCAGCGCCGCGCCCGGCAGGCCCATATCCATCGGAAATACAAACAGATAATCCAGAAAAATATTAAGGAGCGCACCGGAGAGTGTCGCGGCCATCGAATACGTAGGGCTGCCGTCCGCCCGGACCAGGTGCGCGCCGCCGGTAGAAACCATATAAAAAGGAATACCCAGGGAAGTAATACTTACATACTCCAGTGAATATTCTAGAATTTGATCCGTCGCCCCGCAGACCAGAACAATCGGCCGCAAAAAGCAGCGAATCACCACCAGCATCAGCACGCCGAACAACAGCAGGCTGCCAAAGGCCGTCCCCGCAATCCGTCTGGCCCGATCTTTTTGCTTCGCCCCCAGCGCCAGATTGAAATTCGCCGCGCCGCCGATTCCCAGCAAAAGAGCGGCCGCAGTCGTAATCGTCGTAATCGGAAAAGCCACGTTCGTCGCGGCATTTCCCAGGATACCCACGCCCTGCCCAATAAAAATCTGGTCTACGATATTATAGAAAGCTCCCACCAACATACTGATGATACTGGGCACCGCAAATTTCATCAAAAGCCGCCCGATCGGCTCGGTGCTTAAAGGATTGACAACCGTTGATTCCTGATTCATCGTATCTTCCCTCTTTCACTTCTGTTTTCCTGTTCTCCATAGTACGTTATTTCTTCCTCAAAAGTCAAGCGTGCAAAAAAGATTCCGACATTCTCCAACCAAAATCGTAAGTTTTGATAAAGCTATTGACAAAATACAGGCTGGACTATACACTTTTTGAAAATGCATACCAGAAAGGGCCTAAAGATTCTATGCGGATTCAATTATCAGATCATTTTACCTATAAAAAACTGCTGCGGTTTGTTTTTCCTTCCATTATAATGATGATCTTTACCTCGATCTATAGTGTGGTCGACGGACTATTTGTATCGAATTTTGTCGGGAAAACGCCTTTCGCCGCCGTCAATCTGATCATGCCGATCCTGATCATCCTGGGCTCCCTTGGCTTTATGATCGGAACGGGCGGCACCGCCATCGTCGGAAAGACCTTGGGCGAAGGAGAGCCCCAAAAGGCAAACGCCTACTTTTCCATGCTGCTCTACGTCGTCTTTATCATCGGCGCCGCTTTTGCCTTGATCGGCTGTATTTTCCTGCGTCCTCTGTCCCGGCTGCTGGGCGCCGAAGGCGTTTTTCTGGAAAACTGCGTCCTTTACGGCAGAATTATCCTGGTCGCTCTGCCGTTTTTTATGCTGCAAAATATGTTCCAGAGCTTTTTCGTCACTGCGGAAAAGCCCAAGCTCGGCTTGCTCGTTACCGTATTCTCGGGCTGTCTGAACATCGTCCTGGACGCTTTGCTCGTAGCGGTTTTCCGCTGGGGCCTTGCAGGCGCGGCCTTGGCTACGGCTGCAAGTCAGATCGCGGGGACCTTCGTCGCTGTCGCATATTTCGGACGGAAAAACGATAGCCTGCTTCAGCTTACAAAAACCCGCTTTTATGGAAAAGTCCTATGGAAAGCGTGCGTAAACGGCTCGTCGGAAATGGTAAGTAATATCGCCTCCTCCGTCGTTACGATGCTCTACAATTTCCAGCTCATGCGGTACGCCGGCGAAAACGGCGTCGCCGCGTTCGGCGTCGTCATGTACGTAAGCTTTCTGTTCGCCGCCATCTTCTATGGATACGCCGTAGGCAGCGCGCCGATCATCAGCTACCACTTCGGCGCGGGCAGCCACGCAGAGCTGCAAAACATTTTTGGCAAAAGTATGCGGATCATTGGCATAACCGGAGTAGCGATGTTCCTTCTAATAAAAATCACCGCCACTCCGCTATCCACGATCTTTGTAGGATATGACAAAGAATTACTTGGCATCACCGTTCACGCCTTTCAGATTTTCGCGATTTCTTTTTTACTGAGCGGCTTTAGCGCTTTCGCATCCGCTTTCTTTACGGCGCTCAACGACGGCGTTATTTCCGCGGCGATCGCTTTTTTGCGGACGCTGCTTTTTGAAACCGCCAGTATCCTGCTCCTGCCGTCTCTGTTCGGCCTAAACGGCGTCTGGTGGGCGATCGTCGTCGCAGAAGCCGCTTCCTTTATTATCGCCGCTTTCTTTTTATGGATAAAGCGAAAAAAATACCGGTATCTATCATAAGGTGATCTGCGGCATGGAAATCCTCCAAAACAGGATTTCTTCTATTAAGAATCCTCAGAGTGGCGGATAAAAGCCCGATTGGCTCGCGCAAGGGCTATGCCCTCGAACACCCATATGTAGAATTTCACTTTGTCTATGGTCTAATGATTCCTTCTATTAGGAATCCTCTCAAAATATTGTGGGATAGAAACGAAATGAAAAAAATAAAATAGGTCTTGCATTTTTGAGCTATTGTGTTATATTAGTTATAGAACAAACATGTTTCACGTATACAAAAGGCTTGCCACTGGCGACCTTTCTGCATACTACCGCATCCGGGAACGCTGCCTTCCGGCAAAATTCCCCGATGCGTCATTTCCATAAAAATACGTAAAGGTGGCGATTTTATGAATATAAGCAAATTTACACAAAAATCTCTCCAGGCGGTACAGGAACTAGAAAAGACCGCCTACGCCTTTGGCAACCAGAAAGTGGAGCAGGAGCACCTGCTGTATAATCTCCTCCATCAGGAAGACAGCCTGCTTCTAAAGCTGATCGAAAAAATGGAGATTCAAAAGGAGCATTTTCTCCACACCGTAGAAGGCGCGCTCCAGGCCCGGACAAAAGTTTCCGGCGGTCAGCCCTATATCGGCCAGGATCTGAATCAGGCGCTTTTGCAGGCGGAGGATGAGGCTACGGCCATGGGCGACGAGTATGTCTCCGTAGAACATCTCTTCCTTGCACTTTTATCCCGCCCCAATCCCGCCCTGAAAAAAATTTTTCAGGAATATGGGATCACCAGGGATCGCTTCCTGGCCGCTCTTTCCACCGTACGCGGCAATCAGCGGGTGACCAGCGACAATCCAGAGGCTACCTACGACACCTTGCACAAATACGGCGAGGATCTGGTGGAAAAGGCCCGCGCCCAAAAGCTCGACCCGGTCATCGGACGGGACGGGGAAATCCGCAACGTCGTCCGCATTCTTTCCCGGAAAACGAAGAATAACCCAGTGCTGATCGGCGAGCCGGGGGTAGGAAAGACCGCCGCCGTAGAGGGCCTGGCCCAGCGGATTGTGGCCGGAGACGTGCCGGAGGGCCTAAAGGATAAAAAAATCTTCGCCTTGGATATGGGCGCGCTGGTGGCCGGAGCCAAATACCGGGGCGAATTCGAAGAACGGTTAAAAGCCGTCCTGGAGGAGGTCCGAAAAAGCGAGGGCCAAATCATCCTTTTCATCGACGAACTGCATCTGATCGTGGGCGCCGGAAAAACGGACGGGGCGATGGACGCCGGCAATATGCTAAAGCCCATGCTGGCCAGGGGCGAACTGCACTGCATCGGCGCCACAACCTTGGACGAATACCGGCAATATATCGAAAAAGATCCCGCCCTGGAACGCCGCTTTCAGCCGGTTTTGGTAGATGAACCCACGGTGGAAGACACGATTTCCATCCTGCGAGGCCTAAAGGAACGGTACGAGGTCTACCACGGCGTAAAGATCACCGACGGCGCCCTGGTGGCGGCCGCCACCCTCTCCCACCGCTATATTTCCGACCGCTTTCTTCCTGATAAGGCCATCGACCTGGTGGACGAGGCCTGCGCCATGATTAAAACGGAACTGGATTCCATGCCCACGGAGCTGGATGAAATGCGCCGACGCATCATGCAGATGGAAATCGAAGAGGCTGCACTGAAAAAGGAGGAAGACGCCCTAAGCCGCGACCGCCTGACGGGCCTGCAGCGGGAACTGGCGGAACTTCGGGACGATTTCAACGCTCAAAAGGCTCAGTGGGACAATGAGAAGACCTCCGTGGAACGTCTGCAAAAGCTTCGGGAACAGGCCGAAGAGCTGAACCGGCAGATCAGCCAGGCCAAGCAGCGCTACGACCTGGAAAAAGCCGCCCAGCTCCAGTACGGCGAGCTGCCCCGCGTCATGCAGCAGCTGGAGGCGGAAGAAAGCCAGGTGAAAAGCCAGGAAATGCGCCTGGTCCACGAAAATGTCACCGACGACGAAATCGCCAAGATTATTTCCCGTTGGACCGGCATCCCCGTCGCCCGCCTCACCCAGGGAGAACGCAGCAAAATCCTGGGGCTTAGGGAGCAGCTTCACCAGCGGGTGATCGGCCAGGAAGAAGGGGTAGAAAAAGTCTCCGACGCCATTTTGCGTTCCAAGGCCGGCATCAAGGATCCCACCAAGCCCATCGGCTCCTTTTTGTTCCTGGGGCCCACCGGCGTGGGCAAAACCGAGCTGGCCAAGACCCTAGC
>CAOJIB010000092.1 GCA_948436455.1 uncultured Blautia sp. | reverse complement strand
CTACCTTCGGAGAAGAAGAAAACGGCGAAGGGGATGAAGATCCTGACGCAGAAGAAAATCCCGAAGAGAACGGCCAGGAGGAAGAACCGCTCCTGCCGGAGAGCATTTCCAGCTCCAGCGTACCAGAGCCTCTGGAATACGAGGACTCTTCCGAGAATTGGAACGGAAACGACCAAAGCAGCGACGGCATTACCAATGAAGAAGCCGGTATCGAAGACTAACGCCCGCCAATAGAAAAGGAATAACCTCGCAGAAGAATCCATACACTGAAAAAAAGGACTTTCTGCGGGGTTTTTTCATGAAAAAGAACAAAACCTTCCATAAACGAAAGGTATTTACCGTCTTTGCCTGTTGTACGCTGATGCTTGTGGGCTTGATTGGACGACTGGTCTATCTGATGGTTTTCCGTTCGGAATATTACTACGAAAAGGCTGAAGACCTGCACGAACGGGAACGGGATATCAAAGCCGCCCGCGGACGAATCGTAGACGCCGCTGGAAAAGTACTGGCAGATAACAAGACGGTTTGTACAATCTCCGTCATTCACAGCCAATTAGAAGACCCCCAGGCAGTCACCGCCATGCTGGCCCGGGAACTGGACATGGACGAAGCGGACGTTCAAAAACGGGTGGAAAAGATTTCCTCCATCGAAAGGATCAAGACAAACGTCGAAAAAGAAATCGGGGATCGCATCCGGGAATATGAAATGCCAGGCGTAAAGGTAGATGAGGACTTCAAGCGTTACTATCCCTACGACGACCTGGCTTCCAAAGTACTGGGCTTTACTGGCGGCGACAATCAGGGTATTGTGGGATTGGAGGTTGTTTACGACGAATATCTGCAGGGCATCCCCGGAAAAATCCTGACGACTACCGACGCCCGGGGCATCGAGATTGACGAAATCGGCGAAAGCCGCCTGGACCCAGTGGAGGGCTACGACCTTCATATCAGCCTGGATAGCAATATTCAAAAATTCGTACAGCAAGCCGCCGAAAAGGTCATGGAGGAAAAAGAGGCGGATCGTGTCTCGATCCTTCTTATGAATCCGCAAAACGGAGAAATCTTATCCATGGTCAACGTACCGGAATTCAACCTGAACGACCCATTTACGTTGCCCGAAGGCGCTTCTGCTTCTCTTAGCGGCCAGCAAAAACAGGACGCGCTGAATCAGATGTGGCGAAATCCCTGCTTGAACGATACTTACGAACCAGGCTCTACCTTTAAAATCATCACGATGTCCGCCGGCCTGGAGGAAGGCGTGGTTTCCCTTGAGGATTCCTTTCACTGCCCGGGCTTCCGGGTGGTAGAAGACCGGCGGATCCATTGCCACAAAAGACAGGGCCATGGGACGGAAAGCTTTCTGGAAGGCTCCGAAAATTCCTGTAATCCCGTCTTTATCGACGTGGGTCTCCGCCTGGGCGTGGACAATTACTACAAATATTTCAAGCAATTCGGCCTGCTCTCCTCCACCGGCATCGATCTGCCGGGAGAAGCCGGCACGATTATGCATCAGAAGAAAAATATCGGCCTGGTGGAACTGGCGACCATTTCCTTCGGACAGTCTTTTCAGATCACCCCTATTCAGCTGGCCACCACCGTCAGCTCTTTAGTAAACGGCGGCAATCGCGTCACGCCTCACCTGGGCGTCTATATCCAAACCGCCGACGGCAGCTACGCCAAAAAGCTGACCTACCCCGTCCAGAAAAATATCGTATCAGAAGAGACCTCCGAAACAGTCCGTTACATTCTGGAACACGTAGTTTCTGAAGGTTCCGGAAAGAACGCGGCTATCGAAGGCTATACCATCGGCGGAAAGACCGCCACCTCCCAAACACTGCCTCGGAGCGCCAACCGCTATATCTCCTCCTTCCTGGGCTTTGCACCCGCCGAAAATCCTCAAGTACTGGGACTTTGCATCATTCACAATCCCCAGGGCGTCTACTACGGCGGAACAATCGCAGCTCCCGTAATGCGCAGTATTTTTGAAAACGTGCTTCCCTATTTAGGCATAGAAAAAACCGCGCCCGTTGAAGAAGAAGTAACGGAAACGCCGACACCAGCACAATAATCCAAGTGCACGCAGATTCTACGGTTCTGCTTGCACTTAGGGCAAAAAAGCCTTATACTAAATTATACCAAAGCCAAAGGTTCCATCCGGCAGCCAGCCGCCGATGACCTTCCTTTTGAAAAACGCCCTTCGGGGCACAATAACTGACAGAGGTGTATTATGGATGCAAAAATTGTAATTCCCGTATTGATTGCTTTTGCGATCAGCGTAGCTCTTGGACCGATCGTGATCCCGTTTCTTCGAAAGCTGAAAATGGGCCAGACGGAACGTATCGACGGCGTGCAGTCCCATCTAAAAAAAGCAGGAACGCCCACGATGGGGGGCATCATTTTCCTGCTGGCCGTGGTGCTTACCTCCCTCTTCTATTTGAAGGATTATCCGAAGATCCTGCCCATCCTCTTTCTGACTCTGGGCTTTGGGATCATCGGCTTTCTGGACGACTACTTAAAGGTGGTGCTCAAGCGGTCGGACGGGCTTTTTGCCTGGCAGAAATTCCTGCTGCAATTTATCGTAACCGCCGTCTTTTTGCTATACATGCTGGAATTCACCGATATCTCCCTGGTCATGCGGATTCCTTTCTGGAGCGACCATTATCTGGATATCGGCTGGCTGGCCGTCCCGGTATTATTTTTTGCAGTGCTTGGTACGGTGAACGGCGTGAATTTCACAGACGGACTGGACGGGCTGGCCTCCAGCGTCACCATTATGGTCGCCGTATTCTTTTCCGTCGTTTCCATCGGCATGAAAAGCGGCATTGAACCGATTACCTGCGCGGTTGTCGGCAGCCTGATGGGTTTTCTCCTCTTCAATGTATATCCAGCCCAAGTCTTTATGGGCGATACCGGTTCCCTGGCCCTTGGAGGCTTCGTTGCCGGAACCGCCTACATGCTGCAGATGCCTCTGTTTATCCTGATCGTGGGCCTGATCTATCTGATCGAAGTGCTCTCCGTCATTCTCCAAGTTTCCTACTTTAAGATGACGCACGGCAAAAGGATCTTCAAGATGGCACCCATTCATCATCATTTTGAGCTTTGCGGCTGGTCCGAGACTAGAGTGGTGGCCGTATTTTCCATTACCACGGCCATTTTGTGCCTGATCGGACTTTTAGCGCTGTAGAACAGGAGGCAAAAGAAAACTATGGAACTGACAGAAAAAAAAGTCTTGGTCTTCGGCACGGGCATTAGCGGAATCGCAGCCGCCGACGCCTTAGGTCACGTGGGCGCCCGGCCGATTCTATACGATGGAAACGCCGCGTGGGCGCCTGCGGATATCTTACATAAGCTTTCTGGAAAATACCAGGCGACGGCCTATACGGGAGAGCTGCCCGATGCAGTTGCCGAGAGCCTAGATCTGGTCGTCCTAAGCCCCGGCGTTCCCACGGATCTGCCGCTGGTACGAAGCTTTTACGATCGGAAACTGCCCATCTGGGGCGAGGTAGAACTGGCCTATCGCCTGGGAAAGGGACAAGTCCTGGCCGTAACCGGAACAAACGGCAAAACCACCACGACTACGCTGCTGGGCGAAATTATGAAGGCTTACTGCCCGTCGGTCTACGTGGTGGGAAATATCGGAAACCCCTATACGACCGAAGCTTTAAAAATGACCGAAGACTCTGTAACCGTGGCGGAAATCAGCAGCTTTCAACTGGAAACGATCGAGGAATTTACCCCTCATATCAGCGCCATTTTAAATATCACGGAGGATCACTTGAACCGCCATCATACGATGGAAGAATATATCCGCGTCAAAGAGCTCATTACGAAAAATCAGCGTTCCGGTGACGTGTGCGTCCTGAATTACGAGGACACTCTCCTGCGAGAGTTTGGAAAAACTCTCTCCTGTAAAGTCGTTTATTTTTCCAGCCAGCGTAAGCTATCGGAAGGTATTTTCCTTCGAGGCGACGAAATCCTTTTCCGCGAACAGGATGTGGAAACCCTGCTGGTAAAAACTGGCGAGCTAAAGCTTCTGGGCCAGCATAATTACGAAAACGTCATGGCCGCCGCCGCCATGGGCTATTACGCGGGCGTTCCCATGGAGAGCATCCGGGAAACCGCAAAAAGCTTTGCGGCTGTGGAGCACCGCATCGAATATGTAACGGAAAAGAACGGCGTAGCCTATTATAACGATTCTAAGGGAACCAATCCCGACGCCGCTATCAAGGGCGTCCAGGCTATGAACCGCCCCACCCTTCTGATCGGCGGCGGCTATGATAAAGACGCAAGCTATGAAGAATGGATCCGCGCCTTCGATGGGAAAGTCCGTTATCTCATTCTAATCGGGCAAACCCGCGAAAAGATCCAGGCAGCCGCACGGAAGCTTGATTTTACCGACACGATCCTGGCCGAAGATCTTAAAGAAGCCGTGCAAATCTGCGCCGAAAAAGCCCACCCCGGAGACGCCGTACTCCTCTCTCCCGCCTGTGCAAGCTGGGGACAATTTGACAATTACGAACAACGAGGCCAAAAGTTTAAAGAATACGTATCCGCACTCCGATAAAACCTCTGCTGTCAACGACTTTTTTCGAATACACACCGACACAAAAAACCGCCGTACCTTTCTGTATCGGCGGCTTTTTGTATCCTTTGCTATATAGAAATTCTGTACCTTCTCACACTTGCTACTTTTTCCCGGAATTTCTGTATATACTTATAGTAAGTAACTTTCTAGGAAGTGCGCCTATGCCTTTAGAAGACACACAGAAAAAACCAGATCTTGCCCTGCTGGTGCTGGTCCTTATATTGATTGCCTTCGGCCTGATCCAACTTTACAGCACCAGCGCATACAACGGCCGGGTAAAGTTCAACGACCCGGCCTACTATTTTAAAAAACAGCTCTTTGCTACGGCTCTGGGGCTCGCGGCCATGTACTTCATCTCCCGGATGGATTACCACGTGCTCGCCCGTCTGGCTCCAGCCTGCTATCTGCTTTCCATCGTCCTGTCCACCGCCGTACTCTTTTTTGGCCAGGAATACAACGGTTCAAAAAGATGGCTGGCTTTCGGCCCGCTCTCCTTCCAACCTTCGGAATTCGCCAAAGTCGCGGTCATCCTGTTCCTAGCCTGGCGCATCGACCAGACGACGAAAAAAACCACCGGCTTCTGGTTCATGTGCCAAATCATGCTCTGGCTTCTTCCTATCGTAGGCTTAGTGGGAACGAACAATTTGAGCACCGCAATCATCATCCTGGGCATCGGCGTAATCTTGATCTTTATCTCTAATCCGAAATATCTCCAATTCATCGGCATTGGCGTCGGCGGCATCGGCTTTATCGCCGTCTTTTTGGCCATGGAAAGCTATCGATTGGAGCGGCTGGCCATCTGGCGTAATCCAGAGGCGTACGATAAAGGCTTCCAGACCATCCAGGGCCTTTATGCTATTGGAAGCGGCGGCTATTTCGGCAAGGGCCTGGGAAACAGCCTGCAAAAGCTAGGCTTTGTACCGGAGGCGCAAAATGATATGATCTTTTCCATTATCTGCGAGGAACTGGGCCTTTTTGGCGCCAGCCTTTTCATCCTGCTCTTCGCGCTTTTGATCTGGCGGCTGATGGTGCTGGCCGTTCACGCCAAAGATCTTCTCGGCGCGCTGATCTGCACCGGTATCATGGGGCATATGGCGATTCAGGTAATCCTCAATATCGCCGTAGTCACCAATACGATCCCCAATACAGGCATTACCCTTCCTTTTATCAGCTACGGCGGAACCTCCGTTTTATTTCTTATGGGAGAAATGGGGCTGGCCCTTGGCGTCAGCCGTAACCAAAAACGTCCGCCGGCATAAGATAGAGGGTAAGAAGAATTCTAGGGGTGTGCGGCTTGGAACAGATCCGGATCAGGGGAGGAACCCCACTGTGCGGAGAGGCGGCCATACAGGGCTCGAAAAACGCGGCTCTGCCCATGATGGCAGCCGCTCTTTTGCATAAAGGAACCAGTGTGCTTCTGGGATGTCCGCGGATCGCGGATGTATTTTGCATGGAAAAAATCTTACAATCCTTAGGAGCCGCCACCTGGTGGGAAGGAAACAACCTGCATCTGGACTGCCAAAGCGCCGACGGCTTTCAGGTGCCCGCGGCCTACGCAAAGGAAATGCGCTCCTCCGTGATCCTTTTGGGCGCGCTACTGGGCCGGCAGGGAAAAGGCCGCATCGGATATCCCGGCGGCTGTATCATCGGAAAACGTCCCATTGATCTGCATTTGCAGACTCTGCAGGCGCTGGGCGCCAAAATTTTTGAAACAGACGAAGCAATCGTCGCTTCCTGTCCAAAGATCAAAGGCTGCCACATCTATTTCCCCAGCGTCAGTGTAGGCGCTACAGAACAGGGTATGCTGGCGGCCGTTCTGGGCGAAGGGACTACCTGCCTGCACAACTGCGCCAAAGAGCCGGAAATCCAATGGCTACAGAAATTTCTCAATCAGATGGGCGCTTCCGTAACAGGCGCAGGCACAGAAAACATTTCTATTCACGGCGTAAAGGCTCTAAAGGACACCCGCTTTTCGGTGCCGCCGGATCGGATCGTCGCCGGTACCTATCTGTGCGCCGCTGCGATTACCCGGGGACGCATTACTCTAAAAAACTGTCCTGCCAAAGAGCTAACAGCTTTTCTTTTGGCCTATCAGAAAATGGGTGGACAATATGTAGAGAAAAATGGTACACTACTAGCAGACGCAAGCAGAATCGCTTTTCCCATTGTGGAGCTTACGACGGCCGTATATCCTGGGTTTCCTACAGATCTACAGTCTCCGCTTATGGCCGTCCTGGCTACGATCCCCGGTCAGAGCCACCTGATCGAAAACATTTTTGAAGATCGATATAAGACAGTGCGGGAATTTCTCCGCATGGGCGCCGACATCCAGGTACGAGGCCGTGACGCATGGATCAACGGCCGGAAGTGTCTGCATGGCGCTAATGTAACCGCAAAAGAGCTTCGAGGCGGCGCCGCACTGGTGCTGGCCGGGCTGGCCGCCCACGGAGAAACCATCATCAGCGGACGTCAGTATATCGACAGAGGCTATGAAAATATTTGCCGGGATATTCTCCGCCTGGGCGGAAATATTTCGGAATAGAGGCGAAACATGACACAAGACAGAAAGAAAAAAAGACATCCGAAAAAGAAAAAGCATCTCCTGCCGGCCCTCTTCGTACTGCTCCTTTTGGCCGGTGCAACCGCTTTTTTCGTTTATTTCCAGGTAGAGACCATAGAGGTCATGGAAAATGAGCGCTATACAAAAGAAGAGATCCAGCAGATGGCCCTTAGAGGCCCGTTGGCTTTTAATTCCGTTCTGGCGCCACTTCTGTACAGCGGCAGCGTTAAGGATATTCCCTTTGTAGAAGGCTTCGACGTGCGTCAGGTCAACCGCAATACCATCGCTATCAGCATCCGTGAAAAACAGCCGGTGGGCTGTATCCCTTTTTTGGACTGCTATATGTATTTTGACCGAACCGGCAGTCTAATTGAAAGCTCTACCACTAGGGATACAAAAATCCCCTATTTCGACGGTCTGTCCATCGACCAGGTCGCCCTGGGAGCCCCCGTGCAAATGCAGGAGGAAAGCCTGCTCAATACGGCCGTAAGCCTGGCCCGGATCTTCGAAAAAAATGAATTAATCCCAGATCATATCCTCTTTGACGATATGTCCCGGATCACGCTGGAATACGGGAATATTCAAGTACAGCTTGGGGAAGATACATTTTTAGAGGACAAAATGGCGCGGCTGATCGCCATCCTGCCAAAAATCCGAGGCCAAAAAGGTCTTCTCCATATGGAGAGCGTGACGGCAGACATAAAAACCATCACCTTTGAACAGAAAACGCCCGTCGTCTCTTTGACTCCCGCAGCCACAGAGGAAGCGCCGGAAGACGAAGAATTCCCTGAGGAAGATTTTGAAGATTCTACCTGGGAAGAGGACGATATCACGGAAGACCCTTGGGACGAGACACCTCAAAATCAGGATTTCGAAGAAAACGACGGCTCTTTGGAGACAGCGGACGAAAATTATTGAAAAAAGTATTAAAAAACAAAATTAGTGGTTGCGAAAAGCGTGAAAAAAATATAGAATATAACTATATGAATATATGAGGTTACGGTACAGCCTCCGACAAAAGGATCGGATTGCGACGTAACTATACAAGATACTACTAGAGTGCCGCTGCCGGACAGAAAAACCAGAAGTGATCAAGCGATCTGGACAATCGATCCGAAGCTGTGAGGCGTTCTCGATTTGAACAGCTAAAGCGAATTGCGATATCCAATGGATTGGATATGATAAAGGAGGAAACACGTTGTTAGAGATTATGACAAATGAAGCTGAGTCTTCTGCAAAGATCATCGTGATCGGCGTAGGCGGCGCAGGAAACAATGCGGTTAACAGAATGGTAGAGGAGTCTATCGGCGGTGTGGAATTCGTTGGTGTGAACACCGATAAGCAGGCGTTGACGCTGTGCAAAGCTCCCACGGTACTGCAGATCGGCGAAAAGCTTACTAAGGGCTTAGGTGCAGGAGCGCAACCGGAGGTGGGCCAGAAGGCAGCAGAAGAAAGTATTGACGAATTAAAGCATCTGATGGAAGGGGCGGACATGATCTTTGTCACCTGCGGTATGGGCGGTGGCACAGGAACCGGCGCCGCGCCAGTAGTAGCCGGAGCCGCCAAGGAAATGGGTATCCTGACCGTCGGCGTTGTAACCAAACCTTTCCGCTTTGAGGCCAAGACCCGTATGAACAACGCATTGGCCGGCATTGAAAAATTAAAGGAAAACGTAGACACACTGATTGTCATTCCCAATGACAAACTTTTAGAGATTGTAGACCGACGCACCACTATGCCCGAAGCGCTTAAAAAAGCCGACGAAGTCTTGCAGCAGGCCGTACAAGGTATTACCGACCTGATCAACCTGCCTGCACTGATCAATCTGGACTTTGCAGACGTGCAGACCGTTATGACTGGAAAGGGTATCGCCCACATCGGTATCGGCGAAGCCCGAGGCGACGATAAGGCGCTAGAGGCCGTACAGCAAGCTGTATCCAGTCCGCTTCTGGAGACTACGATCAAGGGCGCAACTCACGTAATTATCAATATTTCCGGAGACATCTCCCTGATGGATGCCAACGACGCCGCCAGCTATGTACAGGAGCTCGCCGGAGACGAAGCGAATATCATTTTCGGCGCTATGTACGACGATACAGTAGCGGATGCCGCCAGGATTACTGTAATCGCCACTGGCCTAACTGAAACGGCCAATACCAAAACGTCCTTTGGTCGGATGTCCACTCCTTCTTTTGGGACTGTGAATAAGCGCCCTGTAACCGGAGCACCTACGGCACCGACTCCTTCAACGGGAATGCCGAATCTAAATATTTCCAATATGAATTCTCCCTTCGTGGCTCCCAAACCGCCTGTCAGCACGGTACAGAAGAAGGATATTCAGATTCCAGATTTTCTTAAACGGCGATAGGATTTCCATAAAACAGCGTATCTGTGGTTCCCAACAACCACTTAAGAAAAGGAGCTGTCGGAGGATACCGTTCTTTAGCTCCTGACCTTAAAAAATGAGGTTATCCATGAAATTCATGCCTGTAGGCTTTGGATTGTCATTGGATAATCTCATTCTTTTTCACGGCGCTTTTGTCAGACGCAAAACTCTCCTCATTTTTCTTCGGGACGGCCCATTTTCTCACACTCGTTTTCTTCTATAAAAAATCATGCTTTTCAGATAGGCAAAAAAAGACAGAAAATACTCGGTAAAAAATACCAATACATTTCCTGTCTCTAAAAATATGCCAAAATCAAGGACTTCTTATTAAAAAATGCCGGCGGTGGGAATTAGAACATTTTCCACCTAAAATCCTGAAAACCGTATTCTTACAGCATTTTTGAACATCAGCATTACCCGCTTTTTTGCCGAGGGGCAAAACAAGGGGCAGATTATAAATATCCTCTTTTCATCACCTCCAAAAGCTTCCTGTCACTAACGCCAGCCCGGCTTCCATACCTGCCATAAAGGCTAATCGATCCTGCGCACATATGGCGCTCATCATCTGCCGTTCTATGTAGATGCTATTTTTCACATCTGTATCAAAATGCTGATTCATATCCT
>CAOJIB010000091.1 GCA_948436455.1 uncultured Blautia sp. | reverse complement strand
CGATCTTGGACAGCTACCGCTACGATCGGTATCGCGTTCCTTGGCATCGGCGCGGGTCTTGGCATCAATCCGGCTTTGACCGCCGGCATGATTATTTCCGGCGCGTACGTAGGCGATAAGTTTTCTCCGCTGTCTGATACGACGAACCTGGCGGCGGCCGTTTCGGAAACTGGTTTATTCGACCATGTAACGGCGATGGTTTCCACGACAGCGCCTACTTTTATCATTGCCCTGATCCTCTATACGATCCTGGGTCTTGTGATGGGGAACGGCACCTACGACGCCAGCATTGCTACAGAATTCCAGGCGGCGCTGCAGGAAGGCTTTAATTTAAATCCGCTGGTACTGGTTCCGATTATCGTCATCATTGCCGCTTGCGTTTTAAAGCTTCCGGGTCTTGTGGGCATCGCCCTTTCCGTGACGGTCAGCGTATTATTTGCCGTGGTATTCCAGGGAATTGGAAATCTGGGCGATTTATTCGATACCTTGCACTACGGAATCGTTTATGAATCCGGCAACGAGCTGGCGGATAATCTCTTAAGCCGGGGCGGTATGGATCATCAGATGTGGACCATCAACCTGGTTATGCTGGCAGTGGCTTACGGCGGCGCGCTGGAGCGCTGCGGCTGCATTGAAGCGTTGTTCGGCAAGCTGAAACATAAGCTGAATTCCATCGGAAGCCTGCTTCTGGCAACCATGCTGACCTCCCTGTTCTGCGACGCGACGATGTGCGACCAGTTCCTGGGAATCGGCGTACCTGCCCCCTTATATGTGGAAAAATATGATGAAATGGGCTTAGGCCGGAATATGCTCTCCCGGACATTAGAGGACTGCGGTACCCTGTGGGCGGTTATGTTCCCGTGGACCGGCTGCGGCGCGTATCAGATGGGCGTTTTGGGTATCCATCCATTCCAGTATTTCCCCTACGCTTTTGTAAATCTTTTGAATCCGATTTACGCTGCGGTTACTGCCTTTTTGGGACGGAATATCTTCTGGGCGGACGGTTCTTATACCAATCTTTTTGGAAAGACCAGAAAAGGGACTCCTGCCGCCGCTCCCGAAGATGCGCACGCACAGGCTGTAAAGAATCTGGAAGCTCTACGCGCGGCGGGCAAAGCGCCTACGCCGGCGAATTAATACTATAACGGCATTTGTACATAATGCAATTGAGAGGAATAAAATCTTGAAAGAAGAACATCTTCCCTGGGAGTCGACGCCTGGAGCGAAATATAGCGCCAGAGCGTTAAAGACGAGAAAACAATGGGTAACCATATGCTGCTGGTGTATGTCCGGTTTTTTGATCGTAGGCGGTTTTTGCACCCCTTACCGCATTACGATCCTGTTCGGTGTACTTTGTATCCTGGCCCTTTTGATGAAAAAGGATACAGTGGTGACGGAACGGGGCCTGGAAATGTATTACCAGATGCGCGTGACCACGCACTATGATTTTTGGGGCTGGGAGCAGATTCGCTATGTGACCAGGGAAGACCGGGGACATCCAGAATTGGTAGCCCTGTACTTTGGCTTTGAGAACCGAAGCAGGCGCCTATTCTTTACAAAAGAGGACGCAAAAATGATCCTCGTTCTGGCCAGGAAGAAAAATCCCAGAATCCTTGTGCAGGATACCGATCAGAAGAGTCCCAATAAAAAGAACAAACTATAGAAAGGAAATGGAGTAAACAATTATGATTATGAATCCTTCTGCAATACAAGATACGGCAATCGATGGCCATAGCCTGACATTAGAGAGCTTTGTTGCGGTAGCCCGCTTTGGCGCTAAGGTAACATTGTCCCCAGATGCGGTGGAGGCCATGAAGAAATCCCGCGCCCTAGCGGAAAAGATCGCCAGCGAGGGCAGGGTAGCGTATGGCATCACCACTGGCTTTGGAGATTTTCAAAAAGTAGCTGTGCCAGAGGAGATGAGTAATCAATTATCAACAAACCTGATCGTCAGCCATTGTACCGCCACCGGCGATCCGTTTTCAGAGGAAGTCGTTCGAGGCATGTTGCTTTTACGCGCCAATGCCTTATGCGTAGGCGTTTCCGGTGTACGCCCTGTACTGGTGGAAATGATGGTGGAAATGTTAAATAAAGGCGTTGTTCCGGTTGTGCCGCAAAAAGGCTCCCTTGGTTCTTCAGGAGATTTGGCACCTTTGGCGCATATGGGTCTGCCGCTGCTGGGCAAGGGACAGGCTATGTACCAGGGCGAAGTACTTCCCGGCGCTGAAGCAATGAAAAGAGCCGGTATCCAGACGTTGGATACGCTGGTTTCCAAAGAAGGCCTTGGCATTACCAATGGTACCTGCGCAATGACCTCTGCCGGCGCGCTGGCGCTGTACGATACGATCTGCGCCGCGCAGCTGGGCGATGTAATCGGCTCTATGACTTACGAGGCGCTTACTGGCCTTCGGAACGCCTTTGATCCCCGGATCCATCAGGTGCGTGGGCAAAAGGGCCAGATGCTGGTGGCAGAAAATATGAAACGTCTGCTGGAAGGCTCGGAAATCCTGGACAATTGCCAGAACGACCGGGTGCAGGACGCCTATGCGCTGCGCTGCATTCCGCAGATTCATGGCGCCGTTCGCGACGCGCTGGAATATGTGCGCGATAAAGTTGAGATCGAGTTAAACGCTGTAACAGATAATCCGCTGATGTTCCTGGAGGATGAAGCGGTTATTTCCGGCGGTAATTTCCACGGCGAGCCGATGGCAATTCCGTTCGACACCTTGGGCATCGCCTGCTCTGAGCTGGCCAATATTTCCGAGCGTCGGACGGAGCGTATGGTGAACAGCGCTCTCTCCAACGGTCTGACGCCGTTTTTGACAACGAAAGCGGGTGTGAATTCCGGTTTTATGATCGTGCAGTATTCCGCCGCTTCGATGGTTTCCGAAAATAAGGTGCTGGCGCACCCGGCCAGCGTGGACTCTATTCCATCTTCTGCGAATCAGGAGGACATTGTTTCCATGGGCACGACTTCTGCCCGCAAGGCCGGCTGGATTGTGCAGAATACGTTTTCCGTATTGGCGGACGAGCTTTTGACCGCCTGCCAGGCCATCGATATCCGCCGGAACCTTAATACCCACGGCCAGGGCATCGCTCCTGTGCATGAAGCGCTCTTTAAACATATACGTGAAAAAATTGATTTCTATGAGGTGGACCGGGAGATCTGGCCGGATATCGCGCAAATGGAAAAGATGGTGCGCAGCGGAGAGCTGTTAGAGATTGTTAAGGAATATCTCCCCGACTTCCAGTAAGCGGCGGGAGGCTTTTGCAGAAGCTGTATAGCGTTTGGGATTTCTTTATCATTGGAAAAAATTGCCGTTTTTTTGTGTATAGTATCCTGTGAATTTGGGACAATAGAAATGTAATAAAAATCAAATGGATAGCAGGAGGAAATACTAATGGCAAAGAATTATGATAATGAAAGCAAAAACTATAGCAATCAGACAAGCGACTGCGGCAAGAACAGCACAAACAGCACAAATAGCAATACAAACAAAGCAGAGAACGCAAAGAACAAAGCCAGCAATAAGGCAAGCAATAAAGCCTCCAACTACAACAACGAGAGCAATTCTAATTACTAATACCTGATTAAAAGTAACAGATAACAGGTAGGAACAGCCCGGGTGCACGACGCATCCGGGCTGTTTGCTGTGCCGTTGCTTTTGAATTAGGGAAAAGAGACTTTTGCCGTCTGCAACATATACTAATAGAAAAGAGGGCAGGAGGGAAAAATGTTTCAAATTGAGACAATATCTGCGAAAATGCTGGACTATTATGTGGAACGGCAGGACGCGGTGCTTATAGATCTACGGACGCCTGCAGATTACCGGGAGGGCCATGTGGCAACCGCTGTGAACGTCCCCTATGAACAATGGGAGACATTTACAGGGTTTCCAAAGGATAAAATGCTGGTGCTCTACTGTGACCGGGGCGGCGCCAGCCTGGACGTGGCCAGGAAGCTGGCCAAAAAGGGTTATGAGGTCCGTTCGGTGATCGGCGGCTTTTTGGCTTACCAAGGAAGGCACCTGGTAAAAGGAATGCGATAGCTATTGGTGACAATTGGCGTATCGCCAGTCCTTTGAATAGGGGCAAAATTGCGCTTATAGAGCCGAAATATGCCGGCGCGCACATTGACATTGTATACAAACTATTATATAATAATTTTCAATCTAGAAAGAAACATGCAAAGGTGCGAAAAGCTGCCAAAGAAAGCGAAAATGGCGTGGTTTTCGCATAGTATAGCGCCTGTGAATAAGGCAGTGATCGAATACAGACATAAAGAGCCAAAAGTGGGAAGACAGGATGCATTTTGTGTTTTTTGATCTTGCTTTGGCTCTTTGTTTCAGTATCGGGAGATGCAGGAAAGCTGTAAAGAAAGGTGACGTTTATGAGCGATATTATTACAAAAGTCCTTCCAGGCTTTATGGAGCTGCTTCCGGAAGAACAGATCGAATTTGACAGGATCAAGGAGATTATTACCAATACGTTTAAGCAATTTGGTTTTACCGCGCTGGATACGCCGGCAATTGAGCGAAGCAAAACGCTTCTGGCAAAGGCCGGCGGGGAAACGGAGCAGCAGATCTACAGTGTGGAAAATAAAAAAGGCGGGAATATTGGAAACGCCGATGAAAAGACGGAATTGTCGCTGCGCTTTGATTTGACGGTGCCGCTGGCCCGTTATGTGGCGGAGCATATGAATGATCTTTCGTTCCCCTTCCGTCGCTGCCACATCGCGAAGGTATATCGTGGGGAAAGACCCCAGAAAGGCCGTTTTCGTGAGTTTTATCAATGCGATATCGACGTGATTGGCAGGGATAAGCTCAGCATCCGGTATGACGCGGAGATTCCTGCGATTATTTATCAGCTTTTCAAAAAGCTGGATTTCGGCAAATTTACGATCTGCATCAATAACCGCCGGGTACTTAACGGCCTGCTTTCGTCCTTTGACACCGAGGTGGATACCGCGGAGATCCTGCGGATCATCGATAAGGTAGAAAAGGTCAGCGAGGAAGACTTTATCGCCATGTTAAAGGAGCAGGGCTTAAAGGACGAACTGGTGGATACGCTTCTGAAATTTATCCGGATCAAAGGCTCCGTGGGCGAAGTGCTGGCGCAGTTAAAAGGGCTGGGCATCGACAATGAATCGTTCAATAAGGGCGTCGAGGAGCTGGAAACCGTGACGACGTATATGGCGGAGATGGGCGTCGAGTCGGAGTATTTCACTATTGATCTATCCATTGCCAGAGGCCTGAATTATTACACCGGGACGGTTTATGAGACGAAGCTGGACGAGTATCCAAAGTTGGGTTCCGTCTGCTCTGGCGGCCGCTACGACGATCTGGCTTCTTATTATACGAAGGAAAAGCTTCCTGGCGTGGGAATTTCCATCGGCCTGACGCGCCTGTTCTATCAGTTGCGGGAGATTGGTCTGGTTGCCGGTACCCGCAAGACGGCGGCGGACGTGGTGGTCGTTCCTATGGACAGCTCCAATGTCCCGACGGCTTTTTCTGTAGCCGGCGTTTTGCGTGAACATGATTTCTGCGTAGACGTATTGCTGGAGGATTTTTCCGTAAAGAAAAAATTCCAGTATGTGAATCGCAAGGACAGCACCTTTACAGTGGTCATCGGCTCGGAGGAAGAGGAAACCGGGCAGATGACTGTGCAGTATAAGGCGGGTGAAGAGATAAAGAAGGAAAAGGCGCCGCTAGACACGCTTGCGGAATTTCTTTCAAAGATCCAGGCGGGATGCACGGAGCTCTAATGAAAGAATATTCTTATCAGATATTTGTCCCGGGCGGCAACGATACGGCGTTGGTGCTGGGAATCGAGGAGGATCTGCAGATCCGCCGGGCGATCAACGACACGATTATGGAAAGATTCCCTAATGTGGAGCAGGTGGGCTTTTTGTCGGAAAATGTGGAAAATCCACAGCTTATGATGGCCGGCGGGGAATTCTGCGGAAACGCCACCCGGTGCGCCGCTTGGCATTATCTGCAAGGCGCTCCCGGCGAAATTTTCCTGCAGGTCTCTGGCGTGCAAGGCCTTCTTCGAGCCGGCGTCCGGGCGGACCGTACGGTTTGGGCGCAGATGCCGGTCTATAGGGAATTGGATTGTGTCAAAGAGATTGATAAGGGCTTCTTTTTGGCGCCACTGCAGGGGATTATCCATATCGTGGTTCTGCCAGAGCAGGCGGCCCCTTATCTTGTACAGGGTGGAAATATTAAAGCTGCCGGCAAAGAGATCCTTTCCCGGTTTGAGATAGCGCCTCATATAGATGCGGGCGTGATTTTCCTGGAACATACGGCGTCTGCCTGGAACATCCATCCTTACGTCTATGTGGCGAAGCTTCAGACGATGTTTTATGAAACGGCCTGCGGCAGCGGTACGATTGCGGCGGGCCTGGTAATGGCGTACATACGCGGGGAAAGTATTGAGGTTTCCTTGGTACAGCCTTCTGGGAAAGAGCTTCGGGCGGTTGTCCATTGTCAGGGCCGTAAGGTGACGAAGGCTTTGATTTCGGGGGAAATAAAGACCGACGGCGTGTTTTATAGGGGATAAAAGTTTTTTGTTAATTGTATTATTGTATTAGGGAGGAAAAGTCATGAAAAGATTGGTAAAGGGATTTTTAGCTACGTGCTGTTTGGTGATGCTTGCGACGGTCAGCGTAAGCGCCCATGGTCACGGAGGCGGCCATCATCATGGCGGAGGAGGAAGCGTTCAGTACTACTATTGCGGCGGGCACAGTGCGCATCAGCATACGAACGGCGCATGTCCTTACAGTGGAAACGGCGGCACTTCCTGTTGGAAGCATGACGGCGCCGGTTGGTGGTATTGCCATGCAGATGGCTCCTGTCCCAAGCAGTGCTGGCAGCAGATCGACCAGAAATGGTATTATTTCAATAAAGACGGCTATATGGCGACCGGCTGGCTCAAAGACGGCCAAAAGAAATATTATCTGGACGCCGATGGAGCAATGGCGACCGGCTGGCGAAAAATTGGCAAAAATTGGTATTATTTTAATGGAAGCGGCGCGATGAAGACTGGTTGGTTGACACAGGGCGGGAATAAATATTATCTGAAAAGCGACGGCAAAATGGTTACCGGAAAGAAGGTGATCAAAGGCAAGACCTACGTATTTGATAAAAACGGCGCGTGTCAGAAATTGAAAAAATTGCAGAAAAAGGCAAGCGTGGCTTGCTAATATACTATAAAAACGAAATGTTGTTTTAGAGGCGTTCGGAAGTTACCCCTGTGGTATGGCTGGCCAAAGGATCAGCCATATGGTAGCTTCCCGGCGCCTTTTTTGAAAAAGTAGAGGGAAGGAGGAAACGGATGGAAAGGAATATGGCCCATGGAAGTATTACGAAAATTCTAATTTCATTTACGCTGCCTCTGATTGGCGGCGGCTTGCTGCAACAGATCTTTAACTGGGTAGACGCGTTTATTGTGGGGAATATAGAAGGAGAGCTGGCGCTGGCGGGGATCGGCGCGACGACTTCTCTGTATAATCTGTTCGTAACGGTGATCGTCGGTTTTACCTCGGGGATTTCCGTGCTGGCGGCCCAGGAATATGGCTGGGGAAACCGGGAAATCCTCCGGCGTATTCTTTCCTCTTTTGTGTTGCTTTTGGGCGGCGTGTTCCTGGCGATCGCCGGCTTCGGCATCCTGTTTACAAGGCCGGTGCTGCTGCTTATGGACACGCCGGTCAATATTCTTTCCACTGGAAGGGAGTATATGCAGATCCTCTTTATCGGCATCCCGTTTCTGGCCGTGTATAATACCTATGCGGCAGTATTGCGGGGGCTGGGGGACAGCCGGGCGGCTTTTCTGGCAGTCCTTGTCTGTTCCGTTGTCAATGTATTTCTGGACCTCTTATTCGTTGTTTTTCTGCGCTATGGGGCGGCCGGCGCAGCGGCGGCGACGGTGCTTTCCCAGGGAGCAATGACTGTTTTTGTGGTGTTGTATGCAGTGAAGAAATACTCGGTGCTGCGGTTTGGCTTTTCCAAAGAAGTCCTGGATACAAAGATCTTGGCCAGAGGGCTGTCTTTTGCGCTGCCGCCGGCCATACAGTCCGGGACAAGCTCTGTGGGAAATTTGTTTCTTCAGCGGTTTATGAACGGCTTTGGCGAGCAGACGGTGGCGGCGGTGACGACTGCCTATCGAGTGGATAGTGTGATTCTTCTGCCAATTATCAATTTCGGCTCTGGAATTGCTACGGTTGTCGCACAAAATATCGGCGCGGGAGAAACGAAACGAGCGAGAAAGGTATTAAAGACAGGCGCGGGGCTCATGGCGGTGATTTCGTTGTGCCTGACGGCGCTGGTGCTTCTTGCCGGCGGTTCTTTGATCGCCATGTTCGGGCTGACCAGGGAATCCGTAGAGATCGGCATAGCCTTTTTCCGTTCCATTGCCAGCTGCTATGCGATCTTTGGACTGGCTATGGCGGTGCGGGGCTATCTGGAGGGAACTGGGGATATGCTTTTTTCCGGCATCGCGGGCATTGCCGCTCTGGGCGTTCGGATCGCGGCGTCCTATGCTTTTGCGGATACCTTTGGAAACAGGGTTATCGGCTATGCGGAAGCCTTTTCCTGGGTCGTCCTGCTGTTGCTCTATGTGAGCCGTTATCTGCAAAAGAGAGGAGGACAGATCAGTGGACAGAAGCAATAGAATATGGTAGTATGTAGAGTACTATTTTGCGAAATTCTTTGCCGTTTATGAAATCGACAGTTATAGATAAAACACAAAAGCTTATATCCTATATGGGAGGTGGAAGAAATGAAATATATGTTTGCATCAGATATTCACGGTTCGGCGTACTATTGCAAAAAGATGCTGGAGGCTTATCAGGAGGAGCAGGCCGGACGTTTGATCCTTTTGGGCGATCTTCTGTACCATGGGCCGAGGAACGATCTGCCCCGGGATTACCGGCCCAAAGAGGTAATCGCCCTTTTAAACGCTCATAAGAGTGAGCTGTATAATGTGCGGGGCAACTGCGACGCGGAGGTGGATCAGATGGTTTTGGATTTTCCGGTACTGGCGGATTATGCGCTGCTGGAATTGGAAGGGCGGACTATTTATGCCAGCCACGGGCATGTGTATCATGAGGAGAATCTGCCGCCCTTAAAGGAAGGCGATATCTTTATTCACGGTCACACGCATCTGCCGCGGGCCGAGCGGCGGGAGGAATATATTTTGCTCAACCCTGGTTCGGTGTCGATTCCCAAAGGCGGCTATGTTCATAGCTATGGTATTTTGGAAAACGGCGTTTTTACAATTAAGGGATTTTCGGGAGAAATCCTTCAGGAGCTGGCATTATAAATAAAGAAGCGGCTGGAACGAGCGTTCTTAGGAAAAGAAAGAGGTATGCATGGAACAATGGGAATTGATTGCACCTTGTCATTTTGGCCTGGAAGCAGTACTCAAAAGAGAAATTCTGGATTTGGGCTATGAAATCAGCAAGGTGGAAGATGGGAAGGTGACGTTTTTTGGAGACGCCCAGGCGGTGGCCTACGCCAATATATTTTTGCGGAGTGCGGAACGGATCCTTTTGAAAATCGGAGAAATACGGGCGCAGAGCTTTGAAGAATTATTTGAAGGAACAAAGTCGTTGCCCTGGGAAAACTATATCCCTAGGGAAGGAAAATTTTGGGTAGCGAAGGCAAATTCTGTGAAAAGTAAGCTGTTCAGCCCTTCCGATATTCAGTCGATTATGAAAAAGGCGATGGTAGAACGCCTGAGGGGGATTTACGGCATTTCCTGGTTTCCTGAAGACGGCGCAAGTTTTCCGGTACGGGTCTCCTTTATGAAGGATGTGGCTACGGTGGGCCTGGATACGACGGGCGTTTCCCTGCATAAGCGCGGATACCGCAAGATGACGGCTCAGGCGCCGATTTCAGAAACGCTGGCCAGCGCGCTGCTTTTGCTCACGCCCTGGAAGAAGGATCGAATTTTGGTGGATCCCTTTTGCGGAAGCGGAACCTTTCCCATTGAGGCGGCGATGATCGCGGCCAATATAGCGCCGGGCAGGGAGCGTACCTTCCTGGCCATGGATTGGAAGCACCTGACGCCTGTGCGCCACTGGCAGGATGCGGCGGAGGAAGCCGACGCCATGGTGGATGCAAAGGCGGAGGTGGATATCCAAGGATACGATATCGACGGCGAGGTCGTAAAGGCGGCTCGAGAAAATGCCCGGTTGGCGCATGTAGATCATATGATCC
>CAOJIB010000090.1 GCA_948436455.1 uncultured Blautia sp. | reverse complement strand
TGACGCTGACCGGCTTTGGTACAATTTTATTCTATTACGGCGCGCTGTTCATTGATTTCGACGCCTACGGCCTCATGGGAATACTGGCCGGATTGTTACTTTTTATGGGAATCTACGTCTTCACTTATCCTAAATACCGGGCGGAACAGGTGATGGCAGCTTTTTTTAGTCTGCTCTATGTGGCCGTTATGCTGTCCTTTATCTATCTGACTAGGCTTCTGCCCGACGGCGTGTACTGCGTATGGCTGATCTTCATCTGCTCCTGGGGCTGTGATACCTGCGCCTACTGCGTAGGCGTACTGATCGGAAAACATAAGATGGCTCCCATACTAAGCCCTAAGAAATCCATCGAAGGAGCCTTTGGCGGCATAGCTGGAGCGGCGCTCTTAGGCCTCCTCTATGGAAAAATCACCGGCGCTCCCCCACAGATTTACGCCTTGATCTGCGCCATCGGCGCGCTGATTTCTATGGTCGGAGATCTGGCTGCCTCCGCCATAAAACGCAACCAGAATATCAAAGATTACGGCCATCTAATTCCGGGCCACGGCGGTATTTTGGACCGGTTTGACAGCGTTATATTCACAGCGCCGGTCATTTACTATTTATCCGTACTTCTGCTGTAGGCAAAATATCTGCAAAAGAAAGGAATAGTTATGAAAAAAATAGCGATCCTCGGCTCCACCGGCTCCATTGGTACGCAGACGCTGGAAGTCGTTCGTGAAAATCAGGATATGCAGGTTCTAGGGCTTAGCGCCGGCAGGAATATCGACCGGCTAGAAGCCCAGATACGGGAATTCCGCCCAAAGCTGGCCGCCGTCTGGGATATGCAGGCCGCAAAAGAATTATCTATCAAAATCCAGGATACAAATACCCAGGTAGTCAGCGGCATGGAAGGCCTTCTCGCACTGGCCGCCATGCCTGAAACTGAAGTATTAGTCACCGCCATTGTGGGTATGATAGGTATTAAACCCACAATCGCCGCCATCCGCGCAGGAAAAGATATCGCGCTGGCCAATAAGGAAACGCTGGTAACCGCCGGCCATCTGATTATGCCGCTGGCCAAAGAATACCATATACAGATTTTGCCGGTGGACAGCGAGCACAGCGCCATTTTCCAATGCCTGCAGGGAGAATGCCGGGAAACCTTATCCAGAATTCTCCTTACCGCTTCCGGCGGCCCTTTCCGGGGCTACACGCAAAGAGAACTGGCCCATGTAACCGTAGAAGACGCCCTGCGGCATCCCAACTGGTCTATGGGGCAAAAAATCACTGTAGATTCCGCTACGTTGGTTAATAAGGGCCTGGAGGTCATGGAAGCCAAGTGGCTCTTCGATGTGGAGCCGAAGCAAATTACCGTTGTTATCCAGCCGCAGAGCATCATACATTCCATGATCGAATTCATAGACGGTGGGATTCTGGCGCAAATGGGAACACCGGATATGAAGCTGCCCATTCAATACGCCCTCTCCTACCCGCACAGGCGCTCCCTTCCTGGAAAAAGGCTGGACTTTAGCCAACTGACTTCCCTGACTTTCCAGGCGCCGGATATGGAAACCTTTCAAGGACTGCCTCTGGCAATAGACGCGCTGAAAACCGGCGGCTCTATGCCCACGGTCTTTAACGCCGCAAATGAAAAAGCCGTGGCCAAATTCCTGCACAGGGAAATCCGTTTCCTGGACATCTACGATATTATCGCCGAAGCTATGGCGCGGCATCAAAAAATCCCCTCGCCAGAACTTTCGGAAATACTGGCAATCGAGGAAGAAACCGGACAATGGATAGAAAGCAGGTGGTAAATTGAAAATCATTCTTGCCGTACTGATCTTCAGTGCAATCATACTGTTTCACGAACTAGGGCATTTTCTGCTGGCAAAATATAACAAAGTAACTGTTACCGAATTTTCCCTTGGCATGGGACCTAGGATTGCCAGTATCGTCCGTGGGGAAACCCGATATTCTCTAAAGCTTCTTCCCTTGGGAGGCTCCTGCGCCATGCTGGGCGAGGACGAGGACGATACGGCTCCCGGAGCCTTCAACGGCGCCTCCGTATGGGCCAGAATTTCCATCGTAGCCGCCGGACCGATTTTTAATTTCGTACTGGCCTTTTTTCTGGCCCTTGTCATTGTGTCCTATCTGGGCTACGTACCGGCCCGGGTGGTCGATTTCGTCCCAAATTCCCCTGCTAAGGAGCAGGGTTTACAAAAGGGCGATATTATTACCGAATATCAAGGCTATAAAATTGATATCGGCAGCGACCTGTATACCTATCAGATGATGAATGAGTTAAAAAACGAGCCGGTCACTTTAAAGTACCTCAGAGACGAACAGGAATATGCCCTCACCTATCAGCCGCTGGTAACGCAGAACTATCTGTTGGGCTTTCGGCGCAGCGACAGCTCCAGTATGAAAATTGAATCCTTTCTCCCGGATATGCCGCTGGAAAAGGCAGGTCTGCAGGTCGGCGACGTAATCACTGCGATCGACGGCGTGCCCATTGCCGACGGAAATGCGTATAATGAATATTTGGAGAAACATCCTTTAGACGGAAGCCCCCTAGAGCTTACGTTTGAAAGGAACAAAACCTCTTACCATGCGACGGTCACTCCTAAATTATACGAAAGCGTTTCACAAGACTTTCTCTATAATCTAAACGCAGAGAAGACCTCCGGATGGAACGTGATAAAGTATAGCTTTCTGGAAGTAAAATACTGGATCCGTACGACGATTATGAGTCTTAGCAAGCTCCTTGGCGGACAATTTGGCCTAAAGGATCTCTCCGGCCCCGTGGGCGTGGTCACGGTGATCGGCGACACGTATGAAAAAAGCCAGAGCATGGGCGGAATGATGACTCTGATGAACATGCTCACAATCGCCATTCTACTCTCTGCCAATCTGGGCGTAATGAATCTGCTTCCTCTTCCCGCCCTGGACGGCGGCCGGCTGGTATTTTATATTATCGAAGTGATCGCACGGCGGCCGGTAAACCGCCAGATTGAAGGTGCCGTACATTTTGTGGGCTTTATGCTCCTCATGGCGCTGATGCTGGTCGTCATGTACAATGATATCGTGCGAATTTTGTAACATAGGATTTCCGTCATAATACACCCTGTCGCCGCATAGGCTGTTACGAACAGAATATTGGAGAATCCCTATGCGATATGATATGAGAAAATATGACCCGCGACGTCGGGCCATCCGAATGATGCAGGAAGATCATATAGATAAAGGCCGGCTTCGTGTAGACGTTCGTTCCCAGGAAGAAAACCGCCCGGTGGAGAACGCCACCGTCAGTATTTCCTATACCGGGGAACCAGACCGTCCGCTGGAAGAGCTGCAAACCGACAGCTCCGGCCTGAGCCCGGAGGTGGAGCTGGACGCCCCGCCTCTGGAATATAGCCTGGAACCTTCCGAATACCAGCCCTATTCGGAATACACGATTCGAATCACCGCTCCTGGTTATGAGACGGTATCCGTCTCCGGGGCGGAAATCCTGCCGACCGTTACCGCCCTGCAGTCGGTGATCCTCCGGCCGCTGCTTCCCACAGAAGACTACCAGAATTTTGTCATTCCCGCCCATACGCTTTTCGGCGATTATCCTCCGAAGATTCCGGAAGAAGAAATTAAGCCTGTTAATGAATCCGGGGAAATTGTCTTAAGCCGTGTCGTCGTTCCAGAATACGTGGTCGTACACGACGGCGCCGTAGGAGACAGTACGGCGCAAAATTACTACGTCCGCTACAAAGACTATATCAAAAATGTAGCTTCCAGCGAGATCTACGCCACCTGGCCAACGGATACTATTCGGGCCAATGTACTGGCGATCATGTCTTTTACACTGAACCGAGTCTATACGGAATGGTATCGGAATAAGGGCTACGACTACACCATCACCTCTTCCACCGCCTACGACCATAAATGGATCCCAAACCGGAATATTTTCGCCAGTATTTCCCAGGTGGTAGACGAATTATTTTCCAACTATCTCTCTCGCCCGAATGTGCGTCAGCCCATCCTAACTCAGTACTGCGACGGCCAGCGAGTAAGCTGCCCAAATTGGATGACCCATTTGCAAAGACCTACAAGTATACTTCCCGTACATCTGCCAATCCTTCGTTCATTGGACATGCGGCAATTTACATACGTTTTTTTCGTATCCTAGTTGGGCAACTGCCCGGACATTCAACTTTTCTGCCATTTTTTCGCGTTCCTCTTTTTTCAGCGTTTCCATAGCAACCGGTTCGCCATGAACCAGGAAAAAACAAGCATATGTCATCGTCTGCCACCCCCTGTTCTATCTTATGACAGAGAGCCTGTACGTATTATGCATTTTTTACACCTGTTTTTCATACGAATATACTCCTGAAATTTCTTTGCGCCTGCCTTTCTGCAACAATCTGCCCCAGATATATACGCAAAATTGCAGATTCCCCGCAAAAAGCAACTAAATACCTGATGCTGAAAATATCTAACAAAATCAGGAGGTCCGATTATGATTTCTACCCAAAACCCAACGCCTAAAAACGGCGCTCTCTATATTCGCGTTTCCACACATATGCAAGACGAACTTTCCCCGGACGCCCAAAAACGACTGCTTTTGGAATATGCGAAATCCAATGCGATCAGCGTTTCTCCGGAGCATATTTTCATGGAGAAGAAACCGGCTTATTTGATACACACGCCAAAAGGCCGAAAGACGTGTCGGCAGCCTGCATCCGCGTCCCCCACATGAATACAAAAATAACAGAAAAAGCCTCTCGTTATACAAAACGTCTCGTCCATCGTTTGAACCCCTTCTATTCGTCTTGAACCCTCCCCGATAGGAAAATCAAAAGGTTTGGTTTCTCGTCAAAGACGTATTTTTGTTTTCTCCTTCCACAGTCTCTGAAAAACCGAAAAGTTTCGCTCTATTTTTTCAAAATTCCCCGCAAAGCAGACGTGAATAATGACAAGCTCGTCACTCATAAAATGACACAGATGCAATCTGGGCTTCTAAAAGCTCTGTTATAGCATTTTTCCAAAATACAGGTTCCAAAAAATGTGAAAATCGAGAGGGGATTTATGACGGACGAACAAAGACGGCAAATCCGGCAGCTGCGAAGCGACGGCTGCGGCTATACAACCATCGCAAAGAAGCTAGCGATTTCCAGAAATACAATCCGAAGCTTTTGCAGAAGAAACGGATTGGCCGGTAGGCCCGTAGATGCAAACGAACCGCCGGCCGGAAACTTCTGCCGCCAATGCCAGAAGGAGCTGCGCCAGACCCCAGGCCAAAAAAGGAAAATCTTCTGCTGCCGCCAATGCCGGGAAGAATGGTGGCATGCACATCCGGATAGGATTCGGCAGCGAGCCATCTATACCTTTATCTGCGCCGGCTGTAAAAAGCCCTTTACGGCCTATGGCAACGCACACAGAAAATACTGCTCCCACGAATGTTATATAAAAACCCGTTTCAAAGGCGGCGCAGCCCATGAATAAAGAACAATTCCAAAGGGAAAAGCTGTACTGGCTATCTCTTTCTATTGCTAAAGAAATGCTTGTAAAAGACCTCGTTTCACCAAAGGACTATCAAAAAATCGACGCGCTTTTATTGGAAAAATATCAACCGATCCTGGGTACGTTACTGGCCGGAAAGCCTTTAACGCCCTCCTCCAAAACAGACGACCGCCGCTCCCCAAAATGACAGGAGGAACAGCCATGGCAAAAAATATTATTACAATCCCGGCTACCAAAAGCCACTGCATGGCCGCAGCCACCGATACGCCAAAAAAGCGCCGAGTAGCCGCTTATGCCCGCGTTTCCACAGACCGTGAAGAACAACAAAGCAGCTATGAGGCGCAGGTGGATTACTACACGAATTACATCCGCGGCAGAAGCGATTGGATATTTGTCGCCGTATACGCGGACGAAGGTATCACCGGCTGCAATACCAAAAAAAGAGACGGCTTTAATACAATGGTAGCGGACGCCCTCGCCGGACATATCGATCTTATTATTACGAAAAGCGTTTCCCGATTTGCAAGAAATACGGTGGATAGTCTCACTACCATCCGCAAACTAAAGGAAAAAAAGGTAGAATGCTATTTTGAAAAAGAAAATATCTGGACGTTTGACGGCAAGGGCGAGCTGCTGCTGACCATTATGTCTTCACTGGCCCAAGAAGAAAGCCGAAGCATTTCGGAAAACTGCACCTGGGGACAACGAAAGCGGTTTCAAGACGGCAAGGTCACCGTTCCGTTTAAGCGCTTTCTCGGATATGACAGAGGAACGGACGGCGATCTAGTCGTCAACGAAAAGCAAGCGGCCGTCGTTCGCAGGATTTACGGCCTTTTCCTGCAGGGACGTTCCCCTTACGCGATCGCCCGACTGCTGACGACGGAAGGCGTTCCTTCTCCTGGCGGGAAAAAAACTTGGGCCGGCGGCACCGTCAAAAGCATTCTGACAAACGAAAAATATAAAGGCGACGCGCTTTTGCAGAAAGTGTATACCGTCGATTTCCTTTCTAAAAAGAAAAAAAGAAACGAAGGCGAGGTGCCGCAGTATTACGTGGAAGGGAATCATCAGGCAATCATCCCCCGCAAGGAATTTGAGGAAGTGCAGAGGCAGATGGCTCTCCGATCTTTGGACAAAAGCCGCCAAAGCTGTACTGGTATCTTTTCAGGAAAACTAAAATGCGGCGACTGCCAAAGCTGGTACGGCTCTAAAGTCTGGCATTCCACCAGCAAATATCGGAAAATCGTATGGCAATGCAATCACAAATTCAACAGTGATCAAAAATGTCGTACGCCGCATCTAGAGGAGGAAACCATACGGACGCTTTTTATCGAAGCGGCAAACCAACTCCTAGCAGAAAAGAAAGAAATCATTGAAAATTTTTACGCCATCACAAACGTGCTCTTTGACACGGAAACAGCCGCAGAAAAAATGGAAAAATTTCTTACCGAACTGCAAGGACGAGCAAATTGGATTACAATATTTGACGAAGACTTATGGCGCAGCCTCATTTCTTACGCGACCGTTTATCCCGGAAAAAACGTCCGCTTTACCTTCAAAGACGGAACCGAAATCCTCTCACGTCCTATGCCCGAAAAAGTATTGACACAACGTTGAGAAAATGCTATCGTAACTTTATTGACATTGTGTCAATTTCATTTATACAGATTTATCACACAAAAAGGAATGTAAAATGCCAAAAGGATCCATCGAATTGACAAGCGCCCGGGAAAACGAAATCATTGACGCCTGCGCCGCCTTGTACGAAACTATGAGCTTTAAAGAAATTACAATTAAGGACATTGGAAACGCAACCTCTTTCGCACGGACGTCCATCTATAATTATTTCCAAACAAAGGAGGAAATCTTTCTCGCGCTGCTAAAGCGCGAATACACTCTCTGGAATATGGAATTAGCAAAAGCGTCAGACACAAAAACTGACATGTCCCGAGAAGAACTAGCGGCCCTGCTGGCTCGAACCCTCTCCAAAAAGGAACGGCTGCTCCGACTGCTCTCCATGAATCTGTTCGCCATTGAGGAAAACAGCCGCGCCGACAAGCTTACGGAATTTAAAACAGAATTCAAAAAATCCCTGGATATTGTCAACGACTGCCTAAATAAAATAACGCCGGAAATGACCAACGAGGAAAAGCATGCTTTTCTATACTCCTTTTTCCCGTTCATGCACGGAATCTACCCGTATACGGCGCCCACACAAAAGCAATTATACGCGATGCAGCAGGCCGGCGTAGACTTTCAACCGCTCTCTATCTACAAAATGACTTATGCCACGCTAAAAAAGCTCCTGAGCGTATAGGCTCTGCACCTAAACCCGCTCAGGCGAAGCTCACAAACGTTTCTGTAAATAAACCATATCGATCAGCTGGACGCCGCATTCATAGATCGGCTGGGCATAATGATCGATAAAGAAGTTTTTTATCTTGTGCGACCGGATAAAGCCGCATCTTTCATAAAACGGAACTGTCAGCGGACTGTCGCCCGTGCCAACCTGCAAAAGAACATATTGTTCTTTATATCTATTCGCCACCCATGCAAGCATGGCCCGTCCATAGCCCATTTTCTGATACGCCGGCTTTGTCGCGATATTTTTTATTTCCAAAACGCCGTTTCCTTCATCTGTAACAACGCATACGCATTTCACACCGCCATCCTGCAACGCGTACATGGTTCCTCTATCCAGATAACGATCGATCATATCCTCCTGCTCGTCCGCCAATAGCAACAAAGAAAGATATTCCTTTTTCTTCTCCCTGATCTCTATAATTTCCACAATTTCTCCCTCCGATTTCCCTTGTTACAGATATCCTATCATAAAAAAATCCTCATTTCCACCGCGGCGCCTTTGTCATTGCCCCTTTTGCACCCCCGAAACCACAAAATCAAAACGTACGACAAAATATCTAATTGTATCAAAGACGCCATTTACATAGAGAAGGGAATTTCTGGAAAAAAAGCCGACCGGCGGCCAAAATTCCAGCAAATGATCTCTCTAGCCAAGCAAAAGCCTTCGCCCTTCCAGATCATCCTGGTCTGGAAATACAGCCGCTTCGCTAGAAATCAGGAAGAATCCATCGTATATAAATCCCTCCTGCGCAGACAATGCAAAGTGGAGGTCCGCAGCGTATCTGAGCCGGTCGTCGACGGCCCCTTTGGCAGTCTGATTGAACGAATCATCGAATGGATGGACGAATATTATTCCATTCGCCTTTCCGGCGAAGTGACCCGGGGCATGACGGAAAAGGCGCTACGCGGCGGTTATCAATCCCGGCCGCCCCTCGGCTATCGTATAAAAACCCGTGGGGAACCGCCGGTAATCGTTCCAGAGGAAGCGAAAACCGTGCAGCTTATTTTCGAAAAATTCGTCTATGATAGGATGGGCCTATTCGACCTGGCCCGATATGTAAACGCGCTGGGTCTGAAAACCTCCCACGGTAAAGCCTTCGAACGCCGATCCCTGGAATATATCCTGCAAAATCCTACCTACGTCGGCCAGATCCGCTGGAACAGAACGACCGGTGAAACAAACGAAATCAAAGACCGATCTACATGGATCCTTGCTAAGGGGCAGCATCCGGCCATCATCCAACAGGAGCTGTTCGATGCCGCCCAGCAGCGCTTTTCCACAGAATCTGCCTCCAAGGGCGCCCGCCCCTCCTCTGTCTGCCGCCATTGGCTGAGCGGCCTTTTGAAATGCCCCGCCTGCGGCCGGACTATGGTCGCCAAAAAAACCACTGATAAAAAATACAAACGGACATACTACTACTTCACTTGTTACGGCTATCTAAAGGGCAAATGCCTGGCCCAAAATTCCGTTAGCTCAAAAAAAATAGAGCCGGTCGTTCTGCAGGCAGTCCACGAGGCCACCTTTTGTGCGCATCTTCGCTTCATCCGAAGTGCAAAAAAAAGCGAAACGGACGCCAAAGAATACGATTTGCTGCAGGGCCAGCTCGCAGCATGCTCCGAAACGGAACGACGGATCAAAACCGCCTATCAAGCCGGCATCGATACGTTAGCGGAATATAAGGAAAACAAAGAACGACTGGCCAAAGAACGGCGGCGGCTAAAAGAACGGCTGATAGCCTGTTCTCCCGCCGCTTTTGAAACCGCGGCTCCTGCAAAGCCCTTTGAACAAAAGCCAATTGCCGGCATCTACGATCTCCTACTTTCAAATACATGTACCGCGCAGGAAAAAAACGCGGCCTTAAAAACAATTCTAGAAAAAATCGTCTATCAGAAAGAAACGGATAATCTGATGCTCTACTTCCGCCACTCCTAATCCATACTTGCAATTCCAACCATCTGGGTGAGCCAATGGGGCTCCAAATATTTGGGCGACCAGGGATATTCCGCCATTGAGATACTCCGGTATTACTACGGCAACGACCTATATATCAACACCGCCGAAGAAATTTCCGGCATTCCCGCCTCCTGGCCCCGGGTCGATCTGACCGTAGGAAGCTCCGGAGACAAGGTGCTGCAGATGCAGGAACAGCTCAACGCCATCCGCCAGGCTTATCCAGCTCTTTTGCAGGTGCCTGAGACCGGCACCTTCGACGAGGCAACCAGATACGCCGTTATCAAGTTCCAGCAGGTATTCGGCCTTCCGGCCACCGGCGTGGTAGATTACCCCACCTGGTATAAAATCCAGGAAATCTACGTGGGCGTAACCAGAATCGCGGAGCTGGTATAATTCTTTACCAATACTTTTTCTTCTTGAACAGCCAGACGCAGAACAGCACC
>CAOJIB010000089.1 GCA_948436455.1 uncultured Blautia sp. | reverse complement strand
TGATTTTTTTAGCCATAAGTGTTACAAAAATGCTTGACCACTACAACCACTACAAGATGCCCGCCATTGGAATACTTATCTTTTGGAAATCTTTGAAAAGTATGCAGATGTTTTGGAGCCGTTGTTTAGCGGGAATGAGTAATATTTGATATACGGAGTCTTTGGAAACTTCTTTAAGGAGATATTCCAAAGGCTCTTTTCATAGAATGTACACCCCTTGAGGGCAAAATTAAAAAGTATGGGGCAAAATTAAAAGGTTTCGGGAAAAATTAAATTGTATCAAAGACGGCTATTAGATAGACGACGGCTTCTCGGGAAGCAATTTCAACAGACCAGAATTCAAAAGAATGATCGGCGATATGGAAGCGGGCAGGGTAAATTGCGTAATAGTCAAGGACCTGTCCCGTTTTGGGCGCGATTATATTGAGGCCGGGAGATATATACAAAAGACCTTCCCGGCTCTTGGCGTGCGCTTTATTGCACTGACCGACCATTTTGACAGTATATCGGCGGACACGGGAGAACGTTCGATTCTGCTGCCGGTAAAAAATTTCATCAACGATTCCTATTGTCGGGATATCTCGACAAAAGTAAAAAGCCAGTTTGAAATAAAACGCAAAAATGGCGAATGTGTAGCGGCTTTTCCGGTATATGGATATAAAAAGAGCGATAAGGACAAAAGCAGGCTCGTCATTGACGAATATGCGGCGGAAAATGTGCGGCGGATATTCGCATGGAGAATCGAGGGAATGGCGTTGTCCGCCATCGCCGAGAAGCTGAACAGCCTTGGAATACTTTCCCCAAGAGAATATAAAAAATCCATCGGAATTCCCTATAACGGCGGCTTTTCCGGAACCGGGCGCAGCAGCTGGAGCAGCGTGGCAATCAAGAGGATCCTGACAAACGAGATCTATCTGGGGCACATGATACAGGGAAAAACCGAAACGGTCAATTATAAGGTAAAAAAGTGTACGATCAAGCCAAAGGAAGAATGGATAAAGGTGGAGGATACCCACGAAGCGATTATATCTGCCGATGATTTCGCGGTGGTGCAGCATCTGATGAAAGTAGATGGGCGCAAAAGCCCGAAATCTGGAAAGCCCAGCTTCTTTATGGGAGTATTGTTCTGTGGCGACTGTGGCGAACAGATGATAAGACGGTTAAGCTACTATAAAGATACGACAAAAGCATATTATATCTGTTCCACAAAGAATCGCGGCGACGGCTGCAGCAGACACAGCATAGAGGAACATGTATTAAAAGAGATCGTATTCCAGAGCATCCGGACCTTTGCCAATTCCTTTCTAAAAGAAAAGGAGCTCTTTAACCGCGCCATGCAATATGAAACAAATTTTGATGGAATCCTTCGATATGATAAGGAGATCGGGCGGTTGAAAAAAGAGCAGGAAAAATATTATTCCCTTTGTTCCGGCCTGCATGAAGATCTGCGGGAAGGGGTTATTACAAAAAAAGAATTTGAACGTCTGCACGATAGCTTCCTGCAAAAGGGAAAGGAGCTGGAAGCCGCTATGCAAAAGCAGGAGCAGCTTATAAAAAATATATTTAAAAAGGGAGTACTTTCCGCGGGGAGGTTGAAAACCTTCCAGGACTGTGTCGAATTAAAAGAAATCGACCGCCGCACCTTAAGCAGCCTTGTAAAGAGAATCAATGTTTACGAGGACAAAAGGGTGGAAATCGAATTTCATTTTATGGATACCTTTGCCATTATGGCGGATTTCAGGCAAAAAATCTTAGCGGACGCAAAAGAAAAGACACAAAAAACAGGAAGGGGCGCATAGGATGGGCAGAATATCTAAAAGGATGCGCTCTCCCGCCGCGGCCAAAGAAACGAAACCCTCTTACAAGGCGGGCATTTACGCAAGGCTTTCGGCCGACGCAGGTAAAGAAAAGAACGACTCTGTGGAAACGCAGATTATGATTGTGGAGCAGCATATCGAAGAAATGAATCGGAAAGGGGCAGAGCATATAGAGATTGCGGATCGCTATGTTGATCTGGGAAAAACAGGCAGCAATTTTCGCCGCAATGAGTTTCAGCGGCTGATGCAGGATATACGGCTCGGAGATATTAACTGCGTGGTGGTCAAGGATCTTTCCCGCTTTGGCAGAAATTATTTGGAAGCGGGGAATTACATTGAAAAAATCTTCCCATTTTTGGGCGTCCGCTTTATCGCGGTCACAGATGGTTTTGATACGGGGGAAAAGGGAAACGATACAAGGCAGATGGCCACGGAGATTAAGAACTTGGTCAACGATATGTATGCGAAGGATTTTTCGGTAAAGGCGAAGCAGCAATTAAAACAGCGGCGGCAGGAGGGCTCCTATATAGGCGGGCCGCCGCCCTATGGCTACAAGGCCGGATGGAACAAAAAAATACGGAAACTGACGCCGGATGAAAATACGGCCAAGATTGTCCGGTATATCTATGAACGATTTATCCAAACAGAAAGCTATACGGCAGTCGCCGATGAGCTGAACCGGGAAAAATTCAATCCGCACTATATCTACAAGAAAACAGGAGAAGTCTTTTTCCATCCGGGGCAGGGCGACTATAAAGGCTGGGACAAAAGTGCGGTGGAACGGATCCTGAAAAGTGAAACCTACATCGGAAAGCTGGTGCAGGGAAAGACCTCTATAACTGCGAGGGACGAGAAGAACCGTATTCGTAAAGCGAAGGAAGAATGGGTAATCCGGGAAAATACCCATGAAGCGATCGTCGATGCGGCAACATTTGAGAAAGCGGCAAAAGTACGGGAAAAGCTTCACGAAAAGACAAAATCCCATGCACACCCAACAAAAGGTTATCCCATCGAGGAAAATATATTTGATCCTGTGCTTTACTGCGGCGTGTGCGGTAAGAAAATGACTCGATGCAGCCATGTCAAAACCTATGCGGATGGACGGACGACCCGACAGGAATCGTATTTCTGCTCCAACGGAAAACAGACGCGGGTAGAAAACTGTCCCGTATCGAACCGCATTTCAAAAAGAGAATTGGTGGATATCTTGCTGCCTCTCCTTAGAATGGAGTTTTCCGTATATTTGGGAAAACCAAAAAAATATATGGAGATCGTAGAAGGGCATCTTCGGGCGGCCGGGACAGAGATCGATGCAAAAATCAGAAAAATAGAAAGAACTATTGCCGCTGCAAAAGAGGAGGAACAGACGAAATACATGGAATACCGCGAGGAAAAGATTTCCCAGAGCGAGTATGTCGCCTGCAGGATGCAGCAGGAGGGAAGGCTTAAGGATTTACATCGTCAGAAAGAAGAAGTAGAAACGGCCAGGAAAAATCTGGATATTGTATCAAAAAAGCATTTTGCGGCGGTTCGCGCCCTGCTTCGTTTAAAGAATGGCAGAGAAATCACAAAGGAAATGATTGAAGCCCTGATTCAGAAGATTTATGTCTATCCGGAAAAACGGATAGAAGTGCAGTTTGCCTATACGAATGAACTGCTGGAAGGGGTGACGAGGCGTGGATAAAATTGCTATTTATCTGCGGCTTTCTCTGGAGGATGCAAACGATAGGGACGAAAGCAACAGTATCGGAAGCCAGAGACGTTTGCTTCTCGACTACATCCGTCGGAATAAAGAATTAAAAGAAAAGAAGATCTTAGAATTTTGCGACGACGGCTATTCCGGCACAAGCATGGAACGGCCGGGAATGCTACGGCTTTTAAAAGAAATCAGAGAAAAGAAGATCGAGTGTGTAATCGTCAAGGATATGTCTCGCTTCTCGAGGGATTATATCGACCTTGGAACCTATATGAATCAGATATTTCCATTCATGGGGGTACGGTTCATTGCGGTAAACGACCACTACGACAGCCGCGACCATGCGGGGAGTACGCCGCCCATCGACACGGCTTTTCAGACGCTTTTGTACGATTTATACAGTAAAGACATTTCCGTAAAAGTCAAAACCTCGATCGAAAATAAATGTGCCGGTGGGGAATATGTTTTCGGGCAAGTCCCCTTTGAATATGAAAAAAGCCGGAAAATCAAAAATACGGTCGTGGTGAATGAACAGGAGGCCAAAATCGTGCGCTATATCTTTGCTCTTGCGTTGGAGGGATGCGGCAGCACGCAGATTGCAAGGATTCTCAATGAAAAGGGAATACCGACGAAAACCCAGATGCGCTATCCTAAAAGAGCAGAAAAAGATGGAAGGATACAGGCCTGGGACCATGGAGCCGTCCGAAAAGTACTCAATAACCGTTTCTATCTGGGCGAGATGGTCTATGGAAAATCCAAGCGGAAATATGTGGGCAGCAAAAGCAGTATCGCATTACCCAAGGAGGAATGGAAGGTCATACCCAATCATCACCAGCCGCTGATCACGTTGGAAGATTATGAAAAGGTATGCCTGTTTCGCCGGGAGGCGGATACCTCCAGAAAAAGGGAGAAGCACCCGCTTACGGGAAAGCTCTACTGCGGCGGGTGCGGCTATTCCATGAATTACAAGCCCCTGCGGGGAAGAAATAAATATCGCAGGTTTGAATGCCGGAAGCACGCCGTCTTGCAGATACCGGAATGCTGTACATATTTTTCGGCTGATCTTTTGGAAGAAACGGTGCTGACCCTTTTAAACAAAGAATTGATGATCCGCGGCAATGCGGCAAAGGAAAAGCAAAGCCTTACTTTCTTTCAGGAAATTTGCATTGGTAGACTAAAAAGAGAAATTTCAGAATACCAAAGCCAGAAAAAGCAGCTGCAGGCGGAAGCGGACACTTTCTATGAAAGCTATGCCCTTGGTACGCTGACGGCCGCCTCCTATAGGCAGAAAGCAGACGATATGAAAGAGCAGATTTCTCGGTTATCGGCAGAAGCAGAACGAAAAGAGGAGGAGCTGGAGCAGTTTTGGGAGGCACATGGCAAAGTCACGGAAGACATGCGACAGATTATACGCTATTCCCATGTAGAGACCCTAACGCAAGAAGTGGTCGATATCTTTATCAAAAAAATATACGTATATAAAGATAAACGAGTGGAAATTGTATGGAGTTTTCGCGAAAATGGAGAGGATTCTGATGGCACGCAGAATCAATAAAATCAGAGATGCCGTATGTCCTTGTTATGACAAAGATTTTAGATGCTTTTTAAAGTCGTATAGGATGGTGCTGATGGAATCTTCTGGTGAAAAGACCACGGGAGATGGAGCAACTTCGGATTGATTTGACGGGGGTTTTTGAGCTATTATCCAGAAAAGAGAGCCTGTACTGGCAAAATTATGTAGTAACTGAATAACAGAAACAGTAAAGCAGTGAATGCAGTTTTTACGAAAACGGTTTGCTGCTTTTTCTGCTGTCAGAAGGAAAGATGTGTATCCCCCAAATATCTAAGAAAATGAATAGCATAATCTTCTCAGAAATGAAGAATAATGGTATACTGAGCTTATTATGAAGGATGATGTGCGTATGGATGTCAGGACAAACAACATCCGTTGAATGTTTTATTAGTATATATAGCATGGCGGCAGGAAGGAGAACGATATGAAACGTGAAGAATATATTTCTGACGAAACAGTCGTAAGGCGTGCAAATGCGGCGGTAAAAATTGAATTGGAAAAGAAAAAGGCATTGGACGTTCCTATTGTTGTTTACGATAGACAAACACAAGCGATATACCATGAGAGTAATGATGGGACGAGAGTAGAAATTGGGAAAAGAATGAGAAAGGGACGCTACAGTGAATGTATTGCAAAAAAAGCCTGAAGTCGTTGTATTCGCTGGACCGAATGGTTCGGGAAAAAGTACGTTCACAGAGTTGCTAAAACCTCCGATGGAAAAGCTGAATTTGAATTAAGATCAAAAGAGTAAAAAGAGCATCCCCCAAAATAACTTGACACAAATCTGCCATGAATTTTACCGCAACTTAGCATAAATCCTCCATATTCCTTATGAAGTTATGCACCTTTCAGAAATTTTGTGCAAAAAAAAATGAAAAAATTTTCGCCCAAAGTCTTGACATGGGTGGGGTATGGGGCGCTTTGTGTGAGAGATAGTCTGCCGGTTTAATCAATATTTATACGAGGATATTAGGTTCGAAAGAGCTAGATAGAATCGTGCAACATCAAAAAGTTTCATAGAAATTGTCAAGGCACTCGTAAGTTTTCTTAACCCCAATATCCTGCCCTCTTTAAAATACGAATTTTTTTATTTAACTTCTAAAAGAAAAAATTGCAAAATTTGATTGTTAGTTACGTTGTTTTTTGCGTGGGTTAGAGTGATATATTGATGAATGCGAATGGGACAAATGCGGATATGAAAAAGTCCGCTTGGGTATTCCATGCCATAGCAGTAGATGACATAGGCGAAGCGAATGAGGAGGTCGGATATGACAGTAGAAAGAAATTAGATTATTCCACGAATTTTGTGGAATATGAATAATGGCGTTTTGGTGGTGGGCAAGCGCGGCAAAATTCTTTATCTCAATGACAGAGGGAGCCGTATGCTTGGCGTGGACGGGAACATATCGGAGCAGAATTACAGCAGAGTATTTTTTGCGGGCGATACAGATGAGGTCAACGACGAATTTCATCAGTTTGTTTTGGATGCAGTCTATAACAAAGAGCACACACATACAGGCGAGGTTGTGTATCGGCTGAAAAATCAGGAGCTTAAATCTTTTCGGCTCACCTCCCCCTTTTTATATAGCGAGGATGACAAAAAAAGATAGGGATTGTGGTGGTTTTTCTGACGTTACAGAAGTTGCGAAATTAAACCTGCAGCGAAGGGAATCTTCCACAGTGTTTTCAGTATTGACGATCTGCGTATGTGTATATCTGTTCCTTTGGAGTCTGTTGCGTTATCTGGATGTGACGCCGCCTGGGCAGGTGATGACCCTGATGATTTAGGGCATTTCCATTACCATGTTTATCATTATATTGAAAACAACCAGCTTTTCTATCCGGGATATTGGACTTAGGATTACAAATGTGAAAACGACTTTTCCTCCAGCTATCATACCTGCCTTGATCGGAGCTGTTCTTCTGGTCGTTGGAAAAATTCTATGAGAGTGAAGGTACGGCTCAATACATAGACATCATTCCTGGAAAGGCGTTTTATACCCCATTTGATAGAGTATAATCTATAGTCTGAGACACTTCTTTATGTGAAGTGTCTCTTGTCCCGAACTTGTTCTTTATCAGCTGGGATATTTTGGGCGTTTGCGGTTCGGTATTTTCAAGGTGTTTTTTGTCGCGTCTTATCATTATCTGGCAAACGCGGTGCTTTATCATAAAGTAAAAAACTGCTATAGAATAAAGGCAGCGTTCTACAATTTTTCTGGAGATAGAAGCCCTATAATGCCGCCCTTGTTCGTTCTTTACCCATTTTTGCCCATCTGGCTTAATGTGCTATTGTGATAACGGGAGGAGTAGGTGACTTCTTCTCCAAACCAGGCCGGCGGCGTGAATGCCCTAGCTGCTTCTTTGGAAGCAAATTCCACCTCTACCAGCCGCAATCCCTCGTGGACGCTCCAAAAGATATCCAGCTCCGCTGTGAGGTTTTCGTCCAATGGAATTCTATAGCGGGTTTTAGCAATCAGATGGCCGTCGATCTTTTCACGCAGGTGCGCGTAGCTCTCTTTGGTAAGCGGCAGATTGTATTCCTCTCGCGCCAGAAAGCCTTTGGATTTATAGGTCAGGATATAGTCGTCATCCTGCCGCCGGATGCGCACCACCGGGTCTGTACACAAATAGCCCTGTTCTAGCTGTTGGCAGGGATACCGCCTGATGTCCTCTGGCAAGGATTTTACCAGAAATTTTCGTTCGATTTCCAAAATTATTCACGCCCTTTCTTCTATAAAAAGTAAAGTATTTTTATCTATCTTTTGTTTGGATTATTTTTCAATTCTCAGGCTGTAGGCAGAGTAAATTTTCGTCATGGATGTTCGAAAGCTTGCCGCTCGAATTGTTCACCGGTATTTAAGATTTACGGCGTAGCCATGAGTTTTACTAGTCTTGCTTAGTATACCCTTTTCATTGTCAAAAGGAAAGGGGCGTGTTATAATTTATAAAAAGAAAACGTGCGACCGTATATACTTCCAAACAGAACGGCAGGGACGAAGGCTTTGGGCGCACTGACTGTAGAAAGGAAGATTGCGAGGTTATCTATGAGCAAAGTATATGTATTTTTAGCGGATGGTTTTGAAGAGATCGAGGGTCTGACCGTGGTGGATATTCTGCGCAGAGCCGGAGCGGAGGTGGTGACCGTTTCCATTATGGGCCGGAAGGAAATCCACGGTTCGCATCGGATTACCGTATTGGCGGACGCTCTTTTGGAGCAGACGGATACGTCGGACGGAGACATGCTGGTACTGCCCGGTGGTCTGCGGGGCACGGAGAATCTGGAAGGCTGTCCGGCGGCGCTGCAGGCGGTAGCGAAAGCGGCCGGGGAAGGGAAGAAGGTCGCTGCGATCTGCGCGGCTCCCAGGATCCTGGCTTCTCTGGGCCTTTTAGACGGCAGAGAGGCGATCGTATATCCCAGCATGGAAAGCTTTTTGGAAAATGCGAAGATTTGCCGCGAGCCGGCGGTTGCGGATGGAAATATCATCACCGGCCGGGGCATGGGTGCGGCGGTTCCCTTTGCTATCAAGCTGACGGAGCAGCTTTACGGCTCTCAAAAGGCTCAGGAAATCGCCCGGGAGATTGTTTACACAGAATAGATAGTCATGTGTATAGGGCGGCCTTTCACGGCTGCCCTGTATAGATTTTCCGCTTTTTGCAGCTATTGCCCGCAATAAATTTCAATCGCCCGCTGCGCATATGCGGCCGTGCCTTCGCCGCCGGCATGATCAATATTTTCCGTCATACTGCCGCCGCCTTCGTACATTCTCCCCAGGCAGGCCAGGATTTCTTTGGAGCAGGTATAGTAATGCGCCGTAATATGGTTTTGCAGCTTTTCCACCTGTTGTTGTACTGGTTCACTGGCGGGATCCAAGTCTTTCATCTGGCCAAACTGTGCCAGAATGCCCATCATTTCAATGCTAAGCCGCCGTTCTTCCTCGCGGCTTCTTCCGGCAGCCTTTTCCTTGTATTCCAGATATTCCGGCGTTTTTCCATAGGATTCCCTCGCCTGCCGGGCGTATTCGTCGATTTTCTTTGTATCAAATGCTGAAAAGTCCAAGTTTTTCACTCCTATCGTTTGTATTCCACGGGCAAAGGCGAGCAGATTTTCCAGATGCTCCTTTTTCATTTCGAGCAAAGTGATTTGTTGTTCAAGGGCCAGCTTTTGCGCTGTAGCCGGGCCGTTTAAGAGCTCGCGAATCTTCTTCAACGGGAATTCCATTTCCTTGAACAAAAGGATATACTGCAGACGCAAAAGGGCCGTATCGTCATACAGCCGATAGCCTGCCTTTGTGATTTTTGTGGGCGGCAGAAGCCCGATCCGATCGTAATGATGCAGCGCGCGTACGCTTACGCCTGTCAGCGCGCTGACTTCTTTCACTGTCCGCATGATTTCTCACCTCGTCTGTGTTCTTTTATAGTGACAAGACAAAGTATAAACTATGACACTAGGGAAGGGTCAATAGGGAAATAAAGTTTTCTTTTCGTGAATTATAGGAAGGTTTTTGCGGGCGTCGCCGATGTACTTGAATTTCCCGCGGGATTTCGCTATACTGAATCATATCCTTTGCGGCGATATTTTTACGGCCTCGGGAAAACATAGAGCTTTCAAAGAGAGGAAGGGCAGATGTATCAGATTTTAAAGGAAGAAGGACGTGCAAAGCGGGCCAGACTCGTCACAGTGCACGGAACGATAGAAACGCCGGTTTTTATGAACGTGGGAACGGCGGCGGCGATTAAGGGCGCCGTTTCGACCATGGATTTGCAGGAGATCGGCACGCAGGTGGAATTGTCCAATACGTATCACCTGCATGTGCGGCCAGGCGATCAGGTGGTAAAGGCCCTGGGCGGCCTGCACAAATTCATGCACTGGGACAAGCCGATACTGACGGATTCCGGCGGGTTCCAGGTCTTTTCCCTGGCAGGGCTTCGCAAGATCAAGGAAGAGGGCGTGCATTTCCATTCCCATGTGGACGGACGGAAGATCTTCATGGGGCCGGAGGAAAGTATGCAGATTCAGTCCAATCTGGCTTCCACGATTGCAATGGCTTTCGACGAATGCCCTTCCAGCACGGCGGACCGGCGGTATATTCAGGATTCTGTGGATCGGACGACCCGGTGGCTTTCGCGGTGTAAGGAGGAAATGCGCCGGCTGAACGCCCGGCCGGATACGATCAATCCCAAGCAACTTCTCTTTGGAATTAACCAAGGA
>CAOJIB010000088.1 GCA_948436455.1 uncultured Blautia sp. | reverse complement strand
CGAAGATCCATCAGGATTGCGTCATACTCTCCCGGCGCAGACGTAGCAAACTTCTCCACACAGATCTGTCCGTTTTCCGCCCGCTCCATTTTCACGCCGTATTCGCCAAGCATTTCATCGGCAATTTCCCAGTTCAGCTCATTATCTTCCGCCAACAGAATACGCCTGCCCGCCAGATCGACCGTCTTTTCTTCCGCCTGCTCCTCTATCGGCTCTTTGATCTCCGTAAACTGGCGCAAGCCGTAATAGAGGCTGGAGCGGAACAATGGTTTGGAAATAAAACCGGCGACTCCCACCTCTTCGGCTCTTTCTTCCATTTCGTCCCATTCGCCGTCCGTAAGGAGAAAAATCGACAGCTCCCGGCCAAAACGGCCGGACAATTCCTTCGCCGCCTGTAGCCCATCCTGTCCCTGTATATCTCCATCCAGCAAAAGGAGCGCGTACGGTTCTTTTCTGTCGCGGCGCTCTTCGATCATCTGGCAGGCCTTTTGCAGATCGGCCGCAGCTTCCGCCTGCAGCCCGATAGAGCGCAGGGAAGAAACCGCCAATTCTCCCGCCATTTCATCGTCGTCTACCACCAGGACATTCTGCGCAGGCAAGCACAGCTCCTTCTCATGACGCACGGCCTTCTCCATATCCAGCGTAATATGGAAATGACTGCCCCGGCCCCGCTCGCTCTCAACCGTGACCGTGCCGCCCATGGCGTCCACAATATACTTGGTAATTGTCATTCCCATACCGGCGCCGGCCGTTTTGTCTATGCGGGCGTTGTCCTCCCGGGCAAACGCATCGAAGATCTTTTCCTGAAATTCCTTAGACATTCCTATGCCATTGTCTTTGATATGCAGATGGGATCGGATATAGCCCTCTCCCTTCGGGGAAGCTTCTTCGTACAAATCTGCTTCGATGCTGCCGCCCTCCTGCGTAAACTTGACGGCGTTTCCAATAATATTTAGAAGGATCTGACTTAAGCGGATCCTATCCGAGCACACGTTTTCATGATAAATATTATGTACGTACACATTAAAACGCTGCTTTTTCTCCTGAATCTGCGGCTGGATAATCGTCGTGATATTTTGCATAATGTCGCGCAGACAGACCGGCTCCATATTTAACGTCAGCCTCCCATTCTCGATCTTGGACATATCCAGCATATCGTTAATCAGCCCCAGCAGATGCCGGCTAGATACATGTATCCTTTTCAGGCAGGACCGCACTCTAGGCGGATTGTCCAGGCTGCCAATGGCGATCGAGGTCATTCCCATAATGCCGTTCATCGGCGTGCGGATATCGTGGCTCATATTCGATAAGAATTCGTTTTTCGCTCTGTTCGAGCGTTCAGCAGAGAGCTTTGCCCGCTCGGCCGTTTCCCTGGCTTCCTCCAGATCACGCATCTGTTTCCTGATCAGACGGTAATATCCGACAAAAACAAGGAGCAGCGCGCAGATAATCAGACTGCAACCGCCGATGTAAATATACGACCATTGTTTCTGGAGAAGATTCACCGTTTCATCCAACGTATTATGAGAAATCTTCAAAAGCAGATGCCATTCAGAATTCGGAAGATTCGCACAATAGGCATTCCACCGTTCGCCCGAAATCATCACCTCGCTGGTGTATACCGTATCCATCTCCAGCGCGTTGCGGAATTCTCTGGCGTATCTGGCTGGATCCTTTCCATCGCATGTCTCGTAGAGCTTTTCCACCCGCGTAAAATAGTTTTCTTCCTGAATCGTATTATTATGTAACACATAACTGCCGTCGTCGCGGATAATGGAATATTCCATCATACCGCTCTGAAGATTGTTCTCCAGCGTATCGCTTAAATAGCTGGTAGGCAGCCCCGCCACCAGCGCGATGCTTGTATTCCCATCGGCCATCGGATAATTCGCCGGCACGCCCATCAAGACTACCGGCGTGCCCTTCGCATCCTTTCCCGCGCAGACATTATACCGGCCTCCCTGGACGGAACGGTGCAGAGCCTCCGGCACATCCGCCGTCACCTGAGCGCCGCAGAGCATATGAAATTCCCCATCCTCCGTATAATACGCCAGATATTCAAATCCCGCAGAGCGGGCGTTATACGTCAAGCCGATCTGCATGGAAGTTTCGACAGCAAAGCGTCCCGGCGGCACGGCGTCTACCAGCGATTCCACCTGCGCAAGACGAAGCTCGATAATCGTTCCAAAGTGCGAGGATACCTGTTCACTAATGCCGGACATATAGAAAATGCCCAATTGCCGGATGGCGTTTTCTCCCATTATATTTATACTGATCGTCTGCACAATAAAAATAAATATACAGAACAATGATACCAACACCAGGCTTATATTCAAAAAACGCGTCGTTCTTTTTCCCATGATCCGTATCTCTCCAAAAAAAGCCGCACGATCCGACGTGCAAATCACTTATTACATGCTTACTACAATGTATCAGGAACTTACTTTCAGGAAAATTCACTATCTATTCTTCCGCTTCTTCGGGCATATATTTCTCAAAAATTTTTTCAAAAAAGAAGCTGTTCAAAAAAGCCGGCAGCGCAAACCCAAATAGCAAATAGACCGGGAACAGGCGCAGCAGCATCAATGGTGAAAAAAGGAACAGAGCCGCCAAAGGCACAACAGAAATAAACAGCATCACAAGCGTATACGGCAAATGGCGCAGCGCCATGAGGAGCGCATTTTGCAAGGTTATGCCGATGGGATTGTCAAAACGGCTCAGAACTGGAAACGTATAGAGAAATAAAAAACTGGCCAGCACGGCGATCAATCCCAGCACATAGGCAAGAGCCTGCAGAGCCGGCGTGGGATTCGTCAGCACGATCCTGTAATCCAACGCCAAAAAAGCGCCCAGGCACAGAAAAATCAGCCAGATCACCGTCGCCTGCCGGAAATTTTCCAAAAAAGATTTCTTAAAGCTGCGGAAAATATAGGATTCTGTATTCTTTGTCATTTTCAGCGCCACGTAATACAGCGCCGTAGTCGCCGCCCCGATCGTAACAACGGGAATGCAAAAAAGCAGATAAAGCACATTCAAAATCACCAGGTCCGTGACCTTACTGATAATAAAATAGAATTTACCGTTCATACCCAGCTTCAAGAGAACCTCCTTTGGAAAGCGCTCCGCTCTCATCGTGTGTTTTGTTTTTTTATTATACACTAAAAACCGGCGAAAAAAAAGAAAAAGATGCATTTGGAAGAAATACGGCTCGCTTAGCGCGCGAAGGCCGTAGCTTTTTTGCCAGCGGCAACCGTTTGGCATACTACGGCATAAAAAAGGAACCCGTCACAGGTTCCTTTAAAAGTGTCGATGCAAAATTGCTCTGTAAAATATTTAAAATTCCGGTTCGATCAGGCCGTAGGTATTATTATTCCTCTTATAGACCACATTTACCTGGTCGGTTTCCGCATTATAGAACACGAAGAAATTATGCCCCAACAGCTCCATCTGTACGCAGGCGTCCTCTGGATACATAGGTTTGATGCCGAATTTCTTCGTGCGGATGATCTTTACCTCATCCTCCTCTTCGAATTCCTTTTCCAGGAATTCTTTCTGGAAATTACTGCTCTCCTGCTTCCGGTCTACAATTTTATTTTTATATTTCCGAAGCTGCCGTTCGATGACCTCTTCTACCAGATCGATGGAAACGTACATATCGTTGCTCACCTGCTCCGAACGGATAATCGTTCCTTTTACCGGTATCGTTACTTCAATCTTCTGCCGCTCTTTCTCCACGCTCAGGGTCACGATTACTTCCGTATCCGGTGTAAAATACCGTTCCAGCTTGCCCAGCTTTTCCTCCACTGCCGCCCGCAGGCCGTCGCTCACTGACAAATTCTTTCCGCTAATTATAATATTCATACGTTCATCCCCTTTACTGTTTTTATTTGTTCATGAAAATATCATACCATATAATTCAAAAAATTGCACTATTTTTTCATAACTTTCTGAAATGTGGAGTTCCTCTTTCAACTGGTATCCGAAAATCCGACAAAAGATAGAATTTTTTAGCTTTACCAGGCGAAATGTCTTTTATTTCCCCAATAAAACCAACTTTTTATAAGGAAGTTTCCCGCCGAATAGATCCAACGCGCTTCCCACTGTCACGTCCAGGCGGCCTTTTCCCAAAGTCCCCAACGCCTGAAGATCCTCTTCACTGGAGACGCCTCCGGCGTACGTCACCGGCCGGCGGCCATATTGCCCCAAAAGCTGTACCAGCTCTCTTTCAATCCCCTGGGCCTTTCCCTCCACGTCCACCGCATGGAGCAAAAATTCGTCGCAATAAGCCTCCAGCTCTTCCATAAACGCCAGGGTGACCGGCGTCTCTGTGAATTTCTGCCAGCGATCTGTGACAATATAATACTGCCCGTCCCTTTTCCGACAGCTTAAATCCAGCACCAGATGCTCGCGGCCCACGGCTTTTTCCATTTCCTTTAGGCGGCCGTAATGGATTTTCCCATCCCGAAAAACGTACGACGTGACGATCACGTGGCTGGCTCCTGCCGTCAGATATTCCCCCGCGTTTTGGGGCGTGATCCCGCCACCTAGCTGCAGGCCGCCCGGATAAGCCGCCAGCGCCGCCAGCGCCTGGGCCTTTGTAGCCGCGTACCAGGGGGAATCCACCGGATTTAGTAAAATAATATGCCCGCCCGTAAGGCCGTCCTTTTGATACAGCCGAGCATAAAAGGCCGCGTCCTGAGCGGATACGAAATTCTCCGCCGCCCAATCGCCCGCATCCCGTAGGGTGCCGCCAACGATCTGCTTGACCTGTCCATTATGGATGTCTATACATGGACGAAACTTCATAGCGGTATACTCCTTTTCCATCGATCGGAGGTACTCCTCCTGTATTCCTTCCTGCTTTGCTCATATATTCTCATAAATGGTTCTTTCATCTTTAAAATAAAGGAATTTCGCGTTCTCTACCGCAAGCGTCCCCCGATTGTAACCGCTGTTTTTCGTCTCCTTCACCGTCAGGGTGATCTGCCGCCTTTTATCAAAGGTGATCGTTCCCGTACCGGAATTCCCCCAAGTATCTTTCCACTTAAAGGAAGCTTTTTTTCCATTGATCTGCGCCGTAATCTTATTCGTCTGATAAAGAGGACTATAGTTTCTCCCCATGTACGTAAGCGCCAGAACCACCTTGCCCGCGCCGGTTATTTTATTTATTGTCACATGATACGCTCCCGCTGTAGAGGATACCTCTTTATTCATACCTTTCCTGTAATAGGTACCCGCGAAATTCTTATCTGTAATATAAGCAAAATTCCCGACCTGCTTGATCGCGGAAAACTTTCCGTAGACCTTTTTTGCGCCGTTGTTTTTGAAGGCGCGTACTTTCACATAAATGGTTTTCCCGCTTGCGACCGTACACGTATACTTTCGCGTCCCGGAACCTGTGGTCTTTACTTTTTTATAGGAACCATTTTTGCTGGCGGCCTTATAGACCTCATAGCCGTCTGCACCAGATACTTTTTTCCAGTATACGGCGACCTTGTCCCCTCCCTGCATCGTGGTCTTATCGATCTTTACCATTCCTGGCGTACTGCCGGCCAAAAGGACTTTAGGCGTCCCGATTTCTTCAATCCCCGCCTGTTTCCCATCGGCGTTTGCCATGCGACTAGCAGCATAGGCGGAGGTGGAAAGAACGCATACAAAAAACAGAGCGCCCAGCAGGCAAATGGCCGGCCGAACCGCTTTACTTCTCCCGATGGATGATCTTTTTCTATCCATTTGATCTTTTCCTTTCTGGTAAACTTACCGGTATCTTTTGATCTTCCCGTTCCTTGCGTTGATATCCACAGCTTTGTAAGAGGGATCCCCGGAAAAATAGACGGTGATCGTGCCCGTGGTATGCTTCATCTTATACGGCCAGTAATACGCGTCTCGAATCTTTCTCTTCCAGAGCAGCGTTCCTTTTTTGGAAATCTTATAAACGGTGTCGCGATAGGCTCCCATCGTATACAGGTTTTCCTGGGAATCGATCAGCATCGTGTGACTGTAGCTCACCGGAAACGCGTTCTTTTTCCGCAGCAGCACCTTCCCAGTCTGCTTGTGCAGCTTGACAAAGGAACGATCGCTTGCGTCCAGGACGTATACGTAATTTTTGTATACCTTATAGGACACGGAGGTCAGCTCCGTGGCGGGCATCTTCCCGCTTTTGTAAGTCCAGACCGTTTTCCCGGCGGCGGTCTTTCCCCGGAGTACAGAATATTGTTTGTACGTAGGACTGTTGGAATCGTAGCGCGTCTGCGTGACTTTTGTAACCTTGGGCTGGGCCGCCGCCGGCCGGCTAAAGGCCGTTATGCACACAATAGTCAATAGCGTCATAAAAAACAGCTTCGAATACTTTTTCATTTTCCTTCCCTTTCTTCTTAAATACATGGATTGTATAGATAGACTTATTATACAAAAAATCTTTCCGTTTATAAAGGAAATATTGGAAAATCTGCCAAAAAATTATACCGACCCGGCCTATAACGAAGGACAGAAAAAAGTGCGCCTGCTCTTTTGCAGTACGCACTCTGGTCTTAGCGGACCCTTCTCCCCATAATGCCCGCCGGTTAATTATTCTTATTTGTTCCGGACGTCGCGCTGTTGTTATTTTTATTCTTGTCGGCGTTGTCGCCGCCCTCGGTCATATCCTCAATGGCGTCGCCTGTGTCTTCTACCGCGTTGCCGATGCCTTCTCCCACATCGTTTACGGCGTCGCCTAAATCGTCCGCCGCGCCGGAGCCGTTATTTCCATTGGTCGTATTCCCATTGCCGCCGTTATTTGTACCGTTGGTATTGCCGTTATTTGTACCATTGGTATCACCGCTGTTTGTGCCGTTGGTATTGCTGTTATTCCCATTATTATTCTGTGCGTCTCCGGCGTTCTCCTGGGCAGCGTTATTACCGTTGGCATTGTCGCCGTTATTGCCGCAGCCAGCCGCCAAGCATAATACGCCTACCAACATAGCACCTGTAAAAAATCCTTTTATTCTTTTCATTTTACAACTCTCCTTTTCCTGAATTTCGTACTACTAATATGTGCATTTCGAAAAGTTTTATACGCCGCAAACAGGAAAAAGTGAGAAAAAAAGGAAAATTTTTCTAAAAGAAAAAGCAGGCGCATCCGCCGTCAAAAAACGCAGCGGATGCGGCCCGCAAAAATTTATCCGTTAATCACATCGCTCATATCGTACATACCGGCAGGTTTTCCAGCCAGGAACTTGGCCGCTTCCACCGCGCCCTTGCCGAAAACAGCTTTGGAATAGGCGGTATGCTTGAATTCGATCACCTCATCCGGCCCGGCGAAGATCACCTCGTGCTCTCCTACGATCGTCCCTCCCCGGACGGCTGAAATACCGATCTCTTTATCGTCGCGCTTCTGGCGTACCTGACTCCGATCGTACACGTAATGGTATTCGTGATCCATCGCTTCATTCAAACTGTCCGCCAGAGCCAGCGCCGTACCGCTGGGTGCGTCCAGCTTCAGACGGTGATGGCGTTCTACTACTTCCATATCATACCCAGACGCCGCGAAAATCTTCGCCGCATCCTTCAAAAGCTTCAGCAGCGTATTGATTCCCAGAGACATATTCGCAGACTTTAAGACCGCCACGCTTTTTGCAGCTTCTTGTACCTTCTGCAATTGCTCCTCGGACAAGCCGGTGGTACACAGCACCAGAGGAATCTGCCGCTTCACGCAGTATTCCAGCAGATGATCCGTTGCCTTCGCGGAGGAAAAATCGATGATCACGTCCGCCTCTACATTGCAGTCGTCGATATTTGTAAATACCGGATAGCTATTCTTTTGATTATCCGTCACATCGATACCGGCAGCCATCTGCGCTTGCTCGTCTTCCTCTATCAAGCTGGAGATCACCTGTCCCATATGGCCGTTGCAGCCGTGCATAATTATTTTCGTCATAACGTCTCCTTCTTTACCTCCAGACCAAAATCCAACATCGCCTGGCGCAGACGCTTCACATTCGCCGGCTCCATATCGGTCAGCGGCAGACGTAAGGGACCGACCGCCTTGCCCATCAGATTCATGGCTGCTTTCACCGGAATGGGATTGACCTCGCAGAACAACGCTTCTACCAGCGGGATCGACTTTAATTGCAGCTTCGCCGCTCCCTGGATGTCGCCGTTTAGATACATGGCCGTCATATCATGCATTTCCTGGGGCGCGATATTGGAAAGGACGGAAATTACGCCGATTCCGCCCAAGGACATGATCGGGACCGTCTGGTCGTCGTTGCCGGAATACAGATCCATCTTGCCGTCCGCCAAATACATCATCTTCGCAATCTGAGAAAGATCGCCGGAAGCCGCCTTGACGCCGACGATATTTTCCACATTCCGGATCAGGGAAACAGCCGTCTCCGGCGCGATATTACAGCCAGTGCGGCTGGGTACGTTGTAAAGGAGTATCGGCGCCTTGACCTCGCTGGCCACGGCGGTATAGTGAGCGATCAGCCCGTTCTGCGTCGCTTTATTGTAATAAGGCGTCACCAAAAGCAACCCGTCCGCTCCATAGCTGTCCGCCTCCTTGGACATCATCACGGCTGTTTCCGTACTATTCGAGCCGGTGCCGGCAATGACCGGGATACGACCCTTCACCTGATCCACGGCGAATTTGATCGTCTTTAAGTGTTCCCCGTGACTCATCGTCGAGGATTCTCCCGTCGTGCCACAGATAATAATGGCGTCCGTATGTTTCGCGATCTGCTCTTCCAAAAGCTCATCTAACTTATCGTAGTTTACTTCTCCTGTGGGCAGCATCGGAGTGACAATCGCCACGCCCGCCCCTTTAAAAATTGACATACATTTTCCTCCTCTGCCTATAAATAAAATCCCGCCGCCAAATGAACGGCTCTTTCCTTATAGAAAAAGGCGGACTACAAACAGTCTGCCTCTAAAGAATAGCTTCTTTATCCGTAACTGCTTTCGTATCCTGTACAGTTACCTTTTCCTTGCATCCTTCAGATAGCGCTCCATCCGCAAATGCAAATATCCGCCGCGCCTAAAGCGCGACTTCCCTTGCATAACGGCATGACAGTCATACAGTTCTTCACTATATGCCCAGGAAAAAAGCTGCAGAAACCCCTCTCCTTCGGCGTTCGTCCCTTTCGTTCACCCTCCTCTGCACCTGCTGCATCGGGCAAACTACTGATGAAAAACGCAACCTCTATCTTTTTATTTTATGGTAAGTCAAATGAAAAATACATAATATCTGTATATTTCATTTGTCATTTACAAAAAAACTATACGCCAGAAATCAAATTATTTCTGAGAATCCGGTTCATGGTGGGGATTGGGATTCTGGCTGACAATCTCGGCCGCCTGCACAATCGCCGCCGTAAGGTCCGTCGCATTCTGCCTGTACAAGCTATCTACCCGGGAAATCAGCTCTCCCTTTGTGGAAACCACGTACTTCGCCGGCATCTTATTGAGGACGATCGCCCGCATATCCATCTGACACTGCTCGCATTTACAGCAGTCAAGGGACGGCAGCATATCCTGCATCCGCTGCTCCACAATCGTTTCCATCATGTTTTTTAAAATTTTCTCCATGATACTTCCCCCTTTGTCCGTTATAGTGTAGCATGTCCCATGAAAAATGTAAAGAAATATTTCCCCGCAGAAAATCCCCATACAATAAGAAAAAGCCCCGCCGGCCGGGCAGAGCTTTCTTTTTAATTTTTATTGTCCGCCTCCTGGAACATTCTCTCTTTCCTTTTGCGGCGTCTCTGTTTCCAGTGTAGTCACCTGGTCCACATGCTGCCTCAGCTTTTCGCTTAAACAACGGCCAGTCAAGACAATATCCATGCCCTCTTTTTTGGCCCGCAAAAGATCTATCATCTGTTCTGTGGAGACGATATCATATTCCAGAAGGCCCAGGATCTCGTCCAACACCAGGAAATCGCATTCCTGCGTGGCGATCACCTTCCGGGCAAAATTGATGCCGTTGCGAATATTGACATTTTGCTCTTCCTTTTCCAGATCGCTGAGCTCCTCGTAATATTTTACCGAACGCTCAAAACGGAAGATCTTAATATCCAGATTTCCCAAATCCTCCAGCAAGTCCAGCTCGCGGCGCTCGTTTCCCTTTAAAAACTGGATAATGATCACACTTTTTCCATGAATAGAAGCTTTCAGGCTCTGGCCAAGCGCCAGGGCGGTTTTCCCCTTGCCGTTTCCACAGTATACTTCCACAATTCCCTTTTCCATGATCGTTCTTCCCGTCCCTCTCTTCTATCCGTGAATTTCCCGGTATGCCAGCAGGCATCCTTTCGTTCTTACCTAATTTATTTCCGCAATTCTTCATACCCGCACCCCAAGGGCACCTGGTATCGCCATTCGGCGCTTCACAAGGTATACCCTCCTGGCACCCCGTATCGCCATTCGGCAGTTCACAAGGTATACCCTCCGGGCATCCCGTATCGC
>CAOJIB010000087.1 GCA_948436455.1 uncultured Blautia sp. | reverse complement strand
CTGGGTGCAGACGATATTGGGCGTATCTACGTGAATCAGCTCCAGCATCTCGCCGGTGAGGAACCAGCCCTCGCCGGTCTGATTGCCCCCGGATACGATAGGCGCGGCCATTTCGGCCAGCTTGGCGATGTCGGCGGAAGGCGTGAAATGCCGGCTTTTTGCAAAGGCCTCGTTGGCGGCTTTACGGAACCACTCGATGGCCTTGATTCCTACGTTGGCCAGAGAAGCGGAAGACTTCTTCGTCCCCAGGTACCGGGCCTTGAAATTCTGGTTATAGAAGCAGTAATTCAGGAAATCCAGCAGGTCGGGCACCACCGCCTCCGCGCCTTCCGCCTCCAGAAGCTCCGCCAGATGGTTGTTGGCGGCGGGCAGGAATTTGACCAGGATTTCGCCCACGATGCCCACCCGGGGCTTCTTTTCGTCGCGGATGGGGAGATTGTCAAAGTCCTGGATCATTTCCCGACACATCCGCTGAAACGTCCTGTGGGAGCAGCTTTTCCCGGAGACGAAAGCCTTCGCCCGACCTTCCCATTCCTGGTGCAGGGCGTTGACAGCGCCCGGCGTCGTTTCATAAGGGCGCATCCGGTAGACGCATTTCATCAGGATATCTCCGAACACCGCGCCGTATAAAGCACGCTTCACCAGCGGAATGCTCAGCTTGAAGCCCGGATTGCTCTCCAGCCCGCTAAGATTCAGGGAAATTACGGGAATCTGGGACATCTGGGCCTTTTCCAGCGCTCGCCGGATAAAGGCGATGTAATTCGAAGCCCGGCAGCCGCCGCCGGTCTGGGACATGATGATGGCCACCCGGTCCAGATCGTACTTACCGGATAACAGCGCGTCCATGATCTGTCCCACGACGATGAGCGAGGGATAGCAGGCGTCGTTATTTACATATTTCAACCCCATATCCACCGCCGCCTTATTATCGTTGGGCAGTACCTCCAGGCGGTAGCCGCTGGCATTGAAGGCCTCCTGGATGATGGAAAAGTGGAACGGAGACATCTGGGGGCAGAGAATCGTATAGTCCTTGCGCATCTCCTTCGTAAACACCACCTTCTGGATGGCAGAGGAGAGGACCTCCCGCTTCGTGTCCTGGTTTTCCCGGACGCGGATCGCGGCCAGCAGGGAGCGGATACGGATTCGGGCCGCGCCTAAGTTATTGACCTCGTCGATTTTCAGGCAGGTGTAAATATTTCCGCTTTTTTCCAGGATTTCGCAGACCTCGTCTGTGGTCACAGCGTCCAGCCCGCAGCCGAAAGAATTGAGCTGGATCAGATCCAGGTCGTCTCTCGTCTTGACGAAGGAGGCGGCGGCGTACAGGCGGGAATGGTACATCCACTGGTCGTTGACGCGGATGGGCCGCTCAATGGAAGCCAGATGGGAAACGGCGTCCTCGGTAAGCACGGCGATTCCATAGCCGTTGATCAGCTCCGGAATGCCGTGGTGGATCTCCGGATCGATGTGGTAGGGGCGTCCCGCCAGAACGATGCCCCTCCGGCCCGTCTTTTCCATGAAGCGCAGCGCCTCCTCGCCCTGCTCCTTCACATCCTGACGGGCCTTTTCCTGCTCCTGCCAGGCCTTATGGGCGGCGGCTTTTACCTCGTCCCTCGGCAGATCGGCAAATACTTCCAAAAGCCGCGCGGTCAGGATTTCCTCAGAGGTAAAGGCCAGGAACGGATTGCGAAAATCAATCGACGCATCGTTTAATTCATCCACGTTGTTTTTGATATTTTCCGCGTAGGAGGTGACGATGGGGCAATTGTAATGGTTGACCGCCTCCGGGAATTCCACCCGCTCGTAGGGAATGCAGGGATAGAAGATAAATTTCACATCGTGGCGCAGCAGCCAGGAAATATGGCCGTGAGCCAGCTTGGCCGGATAGCACTCCGATTCGCTGGGAATGGATTCGATGCCCAGCTCGTAAATCTTCCGGGTGGAGGCGGGGGAAAGCACCACCTGGTACTTCAGCTCCGTGAAAAAGGTAAACCAGAACGGATAGTTTTCGAACATATTCAGCACGCGGGGAATGCCCACCTTTCCCCGGACGGCCTCCACCGGTGTCAAGGGCGCGTAGGAAAAAATCCTTCTATATTTATAATCGAAAAGATTCGGAATGTTTTCCTTGTTCTTTTCCTTTCCGATGCCCCGTTCGCAGCGGTTGCCGCTGATGAACTGCCGGCCGCCGGAGAATTTATTGATGGTCAGCCGGCAGTGGTTTGTGCAGCCCTTGCAGTTGGCCCGGGAGGTGGAAAACTGCAGCGTGTTGATCTTTTCGATGGGCAGCATAGTCGTTTCTTTCTCGTGGCTGTACCGTTCCCGGGCGATGAGCGCCGCGCCAAAAGCCCCCATAATGCCGGCGATGTCCGGACGGATGGCCTGGCAGCCGGCGATTTTTTCGAAGCTTTGCAGCACGGCGTCGTTGTAGAAGGTACCGCCCTGTACGACGATGTGCCGGCCCAGCTCGGAGGCGTCGGAAACCTTGATGACCTTATATAAGGCGTTTTTGATGACGGAATAGGCAAGTCCGGCGGAAATGTCGGCCACCTCCGCCCCTTCTTTTTGGGCCTGCTTGACCTTGGAATTCATAAATACGGTGCAGCGGGTGCCAAGATCGATAGGATTCTTGGCAAAAAGAGCCGCCTTTGCGAAATCCTGCACAGAGTAGTTCAGCGATTTGGCGAAGGTTTCGATGAAGGAGCCGCAGCCAGACGAGCAGGCTTCATTGAGCTGCACGCTGTCCACCGTGTGGTTTTTGATCTTGATGCATTTCATATCCTGGCCGCCGATGTCCAAGATGCAGTCCACCTCTGGATCGAAAAAGGCGGCCGCATAGTAGTGGGAAACGGTTTCCACTTCCCCTTCGTCCAGCAAAAGGGCGGCCTTCATCAGCGCTTCCCCGTAGCCGGTGGAGCAGGAATAGGCGATCCGGGCGCTGGCGGGCAAAAGAGAATAGATTTCCTTTATGGAGCGGATGGCCGTCTTTAGAGGGCTTCCGTCGTTGTTGCTGTAAAAGGAGTATAAAAGGGAGCCATCCTCCCCGACTAGGGCGGTTTTCGTGGTGGTGGAGCCGGCGTCGATGCCCAGGTAGCAGTTGCCCTCATAGGTTTCCAGATCGGCGGTGGCTACATTATACTGTCCCTGACGCTCTTCGAAGGCCTGGTATTCCTCCTGGGAGGAAAATAGAGGCTCCATCCGTTCCACTTCGAATTCCATCGTCACATCGTGCTCTAGCTTTTGGCGCATCTGCGCTAAAGAAGTGGCCGCCGGTTCCTTCGCATTCAATGCGGAGCCGATGGCGGCGAACAGATGGGAATTTTCCGGCAGGATCGTGTGTTCCTCATCCAGCTTTAAGGTACGGACAAAGGCGGCCCGCAGCTCGGAGAGGAAATGCAAAGGTCCGCCCAGGAACGCCACATGGCCGCGGATGGGCTTGCCGCAGGCCAGGCCGCTGATGGTCTGATTGACTACGGCCTGAAAAATCGACGCGGATAAGTCCTCTTTCGTAGCTCCTTCGTTGATCAGCGGCTGAATGTCGGTTTTGGCAAATACGCCGCAGCGGGCGGCGATGGGGTACAGGGCCTTGTAGTCTTTTGCGTATTCGTTCAGTCCGGCGGCGTCGCTTTGCAGAAGGGAGGCCATCTGGTCGATAAAGGAGCCGGTGCCGCCGGCGCAGATGCCGTTCATCCGCTGCTCAATATTGCCACCTTCGAAATAAATGATCTTCGCGTCCTCGCCGCCAAGCTCAATGGCCACGTCCGTTTTGGGCGCCAGCGTCTGCAGGGAGGTGGAAACGGCGATAACCTCTTGCACGAAGGGGATTTCCAGATGATTGGCCAGCGTTAAGCCGCCGGAGCCAGTGATGACGGGAGAAACTTCTATATTTTCCAGGGAGTCCTCCGCCTTTTGCAAAAGTGCGGATAAGGTTTCCCGGATATTGGCGTAATGCCGCTGGTAGTCGGCGAACAGCAGCCGCCGGCCGGAGTCCAGAACGGCGATCTTGACAGTCGTGGAACCGATGTCTATTCCTAACGTGTATTTTTCCATAGACTGGAAGCCTCCTATTTATTATGCAGTGTAAATGGATCCGTAGCCGAAAGAGGCGTCGGACAGTTACATTTTATGATAGTCTCAGGAAGGAAGAACCCCTGCTTCTATATACAAGAGCAGGGAATTCAACGTAGCCATTATACGACATTATTTTTTAAAAAACAACAGGGAAAATGGCGGGCGCATGGGGAAAATCAGGGATTTTTGCCGGAAAATGCCGCGGGCTTTTGCAAAGGAGGGGGGAACTGCCGCCTGTAAGGGCGCGGCGAAAAATATGGAAACATGTTTACCAGCAAGAACCAAAAAAGAAAGGAAAAAGAAACGTTGTCTTTTAATTGCCAGCCTGCTATACTAAAAAAAGAAATATCTGCCGGCGACGGCTGCGGTACTGTGCATTTTCTATGGAAAGATGAGGACTACATATGAAAAAGAAAAAGCCTGTACAGGAGATGATTTTTGCTCTCTTCCTCCTGGTGGCGATCATCCTTTTGTTTTTCTGGTTTACGGAGCGGAACAGCGCGCGAACGAAAGAGCAAAATAGAGATTATGCGGCGGATTCTGCGCGATTGAAGGCGGAGCAGATCAACGATGAGCTAAATAGCGCCTTAAGCCGGATCAATACGTATGCCTACTTTGTGGGAGAAAGTCTGACGGAGCCCGTGGTTACGGCGCAGATGCTTGCAAAAATGGAAGAAAATTCTCAGTTTGACGCTATTATGTTTACAGATCTTAATGGCGTGGACTACGCATCGGATGGACGGACGGCGGACGTGAAGCAGCGGGAGTTTTATAAGGACGGTATTTCCGGAAACAGCAATATCGAGATCATATTTGATCCTCATTTTTTCGATGAGACGATGGCATGCTTTTATGCGCCGGTCTATTGCAGGGGGCAGATCGTCGGCATACTGCGGGGCGCTTTTCTGGCGGAGGAATATTTGCGGAGTATGATTACCACCACGTACTTTGGCGAGGAGGCAAAAGTATTTCTGTGCGCGCCGGACGGCCGGGCGATCGCCAGCTCGGACGGTACGGTTTATAAAGAACATCTTCTCGATATGTTGACGGAAACAGACCTGATTGACGAGAAGGTGGCCGGTCAGGTTCGGGAGGTCTTTGAAAATGGCGGCGAAGGCGCCTTTGCCTGCGACGACGCCAGCAGAACGGATAATATCTGCGTCACCTATTTGCCGGAGAATCCCTATATTCTGATACAGACGTTTCCGAAAAATGTGACCCAGCGCATGATTGCGGAGGAAAATCTGGTAGGCGTGCAGCTAGAGGCAATGTTGATCCTTCTGTTTGCCATTTATATCCTATTCCTTCTGATTCGTACCGGAAGGAAACGGAAGGAGCTGGAAAAGGAAAACCGGGAGATGGGCTATATCATCAGCGGCGTCAATACGTTGTTTTCCAGGTTTGCCATGGCGGATCTGGAAAAGAATACGTATCAGTATTTGGCGGGGACGCGGCCGGAGGGCGGCGGGATCGCGGAGAGCGGGAGATACCAAGATATCGCCGCTTATCTGGCATCTTTTGTCGAAGAGAGCCACCGCCAGGAGTTTATCGACTTTATGGATAAAGACGCGATTATTTCGGCGATGGCCAAGCATGACGACCTGCGGTATGAGAGCTGTGTGATCCGGGAAGGAAAGCGGGAATGGGAGCATATGAACGTGATCTGTCTGGAAAGAGAAGACGATCGGGTATCCAAAGTCTTATTTATCCGCCAGGATGTCACAGAGCTAAAGGAAAGAGAAATACGTATCCAGGCGGAGAGGTCGCTGGCGAATCGTAAGGAACGGCAGTACAAGATTGCGATTATGTCCAATTCTTTCTGCAGCTTCGAATTTAACTTGACCCAGGATCTGATTGAGCAGGACATTATCCGGACGATTGATGGACAGAACATATCGCTTCTGGCTCGGGTGGGCCTGAAGGCTCCCTGTAAAGCTTCAGAGTGTTTCGAAAAATGGCGGCAGTTTATCCTGGAGGAATCAAAGGAGAGCTATGCATCCATTGTAAATATAGAGAATCTGTACAGGTGCTTTGCGAAGGGCGACCGGGAAGTGATCGCCGAATATTGGGGAGAGGCCGCTAAGGAGGAGCCGATCTGTGTGCGCCAGTCCTTTGTTATGACCAAGGACGATAACACCGATGATATCATGGTTATGGTGGTGTCGAAGGATATTACGGAGCAGGTGAAAACCCAGCGGGAGCAGACTCAGGCGTTGCAGGACGCGCTTTTACAGGCCCAGCACGCGAATAAGGCGAAGACTACCTTTTTATCCAATATGTCCCACGATATCCGTACGCCGATGAATGCGATTATCGGGTTTTCTACGATTGCCGTCAGTCATATTGACAATCGGGAGCAGGTGTTGGATTGTCTGCAGAAAGTCCTTTCTTCCAGCAACCATCTTCTCAGCCTGATTAACGATATTTTGGATATGAGCCGGATCGAGAGCGGAAAAGTCCAGATCAAGGAGCAGGAGTGTAATATTTCCGAGCAGATGCACAATCTGGTCAATATCATCCAGCCCCAGATCAAGGCGAAGCAGCTGGAATTATTTATCGATACGTTTGAGGTGACCAACGAGGACGTCATCGCCGATCCGCTGAAGCTGAACCAGGTATTTATTAACCTCTTAAGCAATGCGGTGAAGTATACGCCTGCCGGCGGTACGGTTTCCTTCAGAATTATGCAAAAGACCACCTTCCGGCACGGATATGGAAACTACATATTTATTATTAAAGATAACGGCATTGGTATGTCGCCGGATTTTGTGGAACACATTTTCGAGCCTTTTGAACGGGAATCCACGGTGACTCAGAGCGGCATTCAGGGCACCGGCCTTGGTATGGCCATTACCAGGAATATCGTAGAGATGATGAACGGCTCCATCCATGTGGAGAGCGAGGTGGGAAGCGGCAGTACGTTTACAGTAGAGCTGGAATTAAAGCTGCAGGATACGGAGAAAAACGCGGCGCAGATCCGGGAGCTGGAGGGCTTGCGCGCGCTGGTAGTGGACGATGATTTTAATATCTGTGACAGCGTCAGCAAGATGTTAAAGCAGATTGGCCTGCGCGCCGAATGGACGACCTCCGGCAAAGAGGCGGTGTACCGCGCCAGAGGCGCCCATGACGAAGGGGACTCTTACCATACCTTTATCATCGATTGGCAGATGCCGGGGCTTAGCGGCGTGGAAACGGCCAGACAGATTCGGGCCGTGATCGGCAACGAGGCGCCGATTATCATTCTGACAGCCTATGACTGGACGGATATCGAGGAAGAAGCAAGAGCTGCGGGCGTGACGGCTTTTTGCGCGAAACCGTTGTTTATGTCCGATTTGAAAACAGTGCTGCTGGCTGCCAATAATCTGCTGGAAAAACAGGAGGAGACGCCGGAGTGGACGCTGGCAGATTTCAACGGAAAGCGGATCCTTTTAGTGGAGGATAACGAGCTGAACCGGGAGATTGCGGAGGTGATTCTAGAAGAGGCCGGTTTCCTTGTGGATTCGGCGCCGGATGGAACCGATGCGGTGGCGATTATGGAGAAAGTGGAGGAAAATTATTACGACGCGATCCTGATGGATGTGCAGATGCCCATTATGAATGGTTATGAAGCCGCCAGGACGATCCGCCGGCTCTCTCGAAAGGACGTGCAGGATCTTCCCATTATCGCCATGACGGCTAACGCGCTGGAAGAGGATAAAGAGGCGGCGCTGAAGAACGGTATGAACGCCCATATTGCCAAGCCGTTGGATATGGACATCTTTATAGCCGTACTGAAAAAATTCCTTGGGTAAGCCGGGGAAATGAAAAATAGAAAATAGCGGGTCAGATAGAGTCTGCGGGCGTTGCTTCTACATGCCCGCAGGCTTTCTTTTTGCCAAAGCATATAGAAGAAGCTGAGCGAGGCATGAGTTTTTCTGTGGCAGGGGGGAATCCTAATTTTGCGTGCCTCTTGGATTGTCCGGCGATGGAGTCCGTTTTACAGTAGATTCTTATTGGCCTCTATGCTAAAATGAAAAAAGAATCCGCGCTGGAGGTGTATGATGCAAACCATTATGATTGTCGAAGATGACCCTGCTATCTGTGAAGAGCTGACTTTTTTGTTGGAAAATGAAAATTATCAGGTTTTTCCTGTGACGGATTTTGAGACCTTCCCGGAACAGGTGCGCGCTGCCTGCCCTGATTTAGTCCTTCTGGATCTGGGATTGCCCGGACGCGACGGCCTTTCCCTGTGTGCTAAGATACGGAAAATCGCTCCGATCATTGTAGTTACCAGCAGGACTTCGGCTTTGGATGAACTCCGGGCGTTGAACCTTGGGAGTGACGATTACGTGACTAAGCCCTACAATATTCCTGTCCTTCTGGCTCGGATCAAGGCGGTTTTACGGCGGAACGGCGGTGAAAGTGCAGAGCCGGATCTTTTGAAGGCGGCGGGGCTTTTGCTCAGTCTGACAAAGGGAACTGTGACCGCCGCCGGACAAACGGCGGAGTTGACACGGAACGAATTGAAAATTCTAGCTTATCTAATGGCCCACACTGGGGAAATCGTCTCGCGGACGGACTTGATCGAGGCGCTGTGGGACAGCCAGATTTATATCGACGACAATACTCTCAGCGTAAACATGACCCGTTTGCGGAGCAAGCTGGAAGGGCTGGGTATGCCAGATGTTATCAAGACCCGCCGGGGTATGGGGTATCAGTTATGACGGCAAGAGAATTTATTTTTGACAGGCTGAGCCGGATGCTTCTTTGTATTGCCTTCCTCTTTGCGGCTGCCGCATTTTTGCTTGTAACAGGCACACAGTCAGGGATTGTCACTCTTTTGCTGATTGTATGCCTGTTGGTTTTTTTTCTGGGGCAGCTCTTTGATTTTTGGCGGATGAAAAAGCGGCTCGGCGAGCTGCAAGCGATTATGAGCGAATTGGATCAGCGGTATCTTTTTGCCGAGTGCGCGCCCAAACCCCACAATCTCTATGAGCGTAAGCTGTTTGATTTGCTGCGCCTGTCTGGGAAGTCCATGATTGAGGCGGTGTCAGATGCGCAGGCCGCCGGGAGGGAATATCGAGAATATATTGAGCAGTGGGTGCATGAAATCAAAACGCCCATCACGGCGGCAAAACTGATTTGCCAGAATGCAGACAGCGATATACGGCGCAAGCTGTCGAGAGAATTGGCGCAAATCGATACGCATGTGGAGCGGGCCTTGTTCTATGCCAGGACGGAAAGCGCGGAAAAAGATTTTATCATCGGCAAGACGGAGCTTTCTGCGATATGCGAGGGGGCCATTCAGACCCACAGGACTTTGCTTATCCAAAGCGGCGTCCGGGTGGAAACAGAAAGTCTGGATGAGAGCGTCTATACGGATGGGAAATGGGTGGCGTTCATGCTGGGACAGCTTTTGCAAAATGCCGCCCGGTATCGTGGAGAGGAGCCTGTGATCACATTGTCAGGCAGGAGGCTGGGACGACAAGTGCAGCTCGCCGTTTGGGACAATGGCATCGGCATTTCCGCTCATGAATTGCCCCGCGTCTTTGACAGGGGCTTTACTGGGAAAAATGGCAGAAGCCGGGGCGGTTCCACCGGCATGGGCCTGTACCTCTGTAAGCGGCTGGCGGATGTTTTGGAAATCGGCTTGCAGATCCAATCAACGGCCGGGACGGGAACCTGTGTGACGCTCACATTCCCGGCAGAGGCGAATCTTACAAAAATGTAAGGAAAATCAATAGCAATTCGATACAACCGATTCTTCTTTTGTGCTATCCTAAACGGGCAAAGGAGGTATCTGTATGCTGCAAGTACGAAATATTGAAAAATACTATGGGAATAAAAACAATATCACAAAGGCGCTGGATCGGGTGAGCTTTGATGTGGCTGACGGCGAGTTTATCGCCATTATGGGCGCGTCCGGCAGTGGCAAGACCACCTTGCTCAACTGTATCTCTACCATTGATACAGTCAGTGCGGGAGACATTTTATTGGATGGAGAGAGTATTGCAAAGCTGCCCCTTAGTGGGCTAGCGAAGTTTCGCCGGGAAAAGCTGGGTTTTGTGTTCCAGGACTTCAATTTACTGGATACGCTGACGCTGGAGGAAAATATTGGGCTGGCGCTGACGCTCAACCACTTCGACCCGAAAATGGTGCAAAAACAAGTGCAGGGCATCGCCGCTCGGCTGGGCATCGGGGAGGTGCTTGGCAAGTTTCCCTATCAGGTGTCCGGCGGACAGAAGCAGCGGGCCGCTTGTGCCAGAGCGATGGTGGCGGGACAATCTTTGCTGCTTGCGGATGAACCTACCGGGGCTTTGGATTCCAGCGCATCCAAGAATCTGCTTGAGATCATGACGCAGATGAATCAAAATATGGGCGCGACCATCCTCATGGTGACGCATGATGCATACAGCGCCAGTTATGCGGGGCGCGTTCTGTTTTTAAAGGATGGGCGGTTGTTTAATGAACTGCTCCAAGGAGAGCGCAGCCGCAGCGTATTTTA
>CAOJIB010000086.1 GCA_948436455.1 uncultured Blautia sp. | reverse complement strand
AGTATGATTATATCTTATTAGCTACTCCTGTTACAACTTTACTTTATCACAACAGAGCCGTCCGCCTGCCGGATGATACGTTCAAAGCTAATGCCGGAACGGAGGCTACGGCCGACCTTTTGTTTTTCCAAAAGCGGGAAAGCATTTCCCTGGAAGAACCCAGCTGGCTGGAAACGGCTACAGATGAAAACGGCATCTTTATGAACCGCTATTTTATGGAGCATCCGGAAATGATCATGGGAAAAATGACGGAGGTTTCGGGCCCTTATGGCCCGCGGATTTCCTGCCGGCCGCAGGAGGGGGCGTCTTTTGAAGAACAGATGGCAGAAGCCGTTCGGCGTATCCGTGGCCGGATTACCCCGGCGGTGTCTCCTAAGGAAGCGGATGATGCCGCGCCGAGTCTGCCTGCCGACCCAGCCGTACGCAATTACAGCTACACAGTTGTAGGGGAGCAGGTATACTACCGGGTCAATTCCCGGATGGAGCCGGTACAGGTTTCGGCCGCAGCTACAGCCCGTATCAAAGGGATGGCCGCGATCCGGGACTGCGTGCGGGGGCTGTTGGCGATGCAGATGGCGGAAGGGACTACCGACGGGGAGATCACAGCTGCCCAGGAACAGCTGAACGTCCTGTACGACACGTATACGGCCGCCTACGGGGTGCTTGGAAATCCAGCCAATAAGCGCGCCTTTTCCGATGATTCCTCGTACTGCCTCTTGTGTTCCCTGGAAATCCTAGATGGGGAAGGGAAATTTCAGCAGAAAGCCGATATCTTTACAAAACGCACCATCCGGCGCGCCGTCCCGGTTACCCGGGTAGATACGGCCGCGGAGGCCCTGGCCCTTTCCTTAAACGAATTGGCGGAGGTGGACTTGGCTTATATGGCGGATCTGGCTGGGAAAACGCCGGAAGAAATCACCGAAGAATTGGCGGGCGTTATCTTTCAAAACCCCTCCAGCGGAAGGGGACGCGTACCTGTCCGGAAATGTCCGGGAAAAGCTGCGAATCGCCAGAAGCTATGCGAAGAATGATCGTCGTTACATGAGAAATGTCCAGGCATTGGAGCAGGTGCAGCCCAAAGATCTGAACGCTTCAGAGATCGAGGTGCGGCTGGGGGCCGTGTGGGTTGGGGAGGATGTTTACCGGGAATTCCTACAGGACATCTTGAAACCGCCTTCCTATATGCTTGGAGGGATGATCGACGTCCAGTATTCCCCCGCCAGCGGCCTGTGGAACATCAAAGGAAAGAATGCGGATCGCAGCAATGTACTGGCGACCGCCACATACGGTACCGAAAGGGTCAATGCCTACAAGATTTTGGAAGATACGTTGAATTTAAAAGATGTGCGGGTGTATGACCCGGCCGTCAATGAGGAGGGACGGGAGACCCGTGTACTTAATAAGAAAGAAACGATGCTGGCCAGCCAGAAGCAGGACGCGCTAAAAGAAGCCTTCCGGGAATGGGTTTTTGCAGACCAGGCCCGCCGGGAAAAGCTGTGCTGGGAATACAATGAACGCTTTAACGCCATCCGTCCCCGGGAATACGACGGCGGTCATCTCACGTTCCCGGGCATGAACCCGGAGATTGAGCTGCGGCCGCATCAAAAAGACGCTGTCGCCCACCAGCTGTACGGCGGAAACGTACTGCTGGCCCATACGATGGGCGCCGGTAAAACCTACGAGATGATCGCGGCGGCCATGGAGAGCCGGCGTCTGGGCCTTTCCCGGAAAAATCTTTTCGTGGTGCCCAACCACCTCACCGGCCAGTGGGGCGCGGAGTTTTTGCAGCTCTATCCGGGGGCGAATCTTTTGGTGGCCACAAAAAGGATTTCGAACCGGCGAACCGGAAAAAATTCTGCGCCAGGATCGCCCTGGGGGAATATGACGGTGTGATCATCGGCCATTCCCAGTTTGAGCGCATCCCCTTGTCCAAGAAACGCCAGGAGGCGCTTTTACAGTCCCAGATTGACGAAGTGGTGGAAGGGATTGAGAAAGCCCGATGGACGGAGGGCAAAGGAAGCTTTACCGTGCGCCAGCTGGAGCGGACCAAGAAAAGCTTAAAGGCCCGCCTGCAAAAGCTGGCGGCTGCGGAGCGAAAGGACGATGTGGTGACATTTGAAGAACTTGGCGTAGACCATCTCTATGTGGACGAGGCGCATAGCTTTAAGAACGGATTTTTTCAGACGAAAATGCGCGGCGTGGCCGGGATCTCGCAAAATGAAGCGCAAAAGTCCGCGGATATGGCGGGGAAATGCCGGTACTTAGATGAGATCACCGAGGGACGGGGCGTCACCTTCGCTACCGGAACCCCTATCAGCAATTCCCTCACGGAATTGTATATCCTGCAGCGCTACCTGCAGTATGACCGGCTTGTCGAGATGGGCCTGGAGCATTTTGATACCTGGGCTTCCATGTTCAGGGAGGTGGTGACCAGCATCGAGCTTGCGCCGGAAGGAAACGGCTACCGTGCCAGATCCCGCTTTTCCCGTTTTTACAATATTCCGGAGCTAATGAGCCTCTTTAAGGAGATCGCGGATATCAAAACCTCCGACCAGCTGCCTCTGCCGGTCCCTGAGGCGGTTTATGAAACTGTGGTATTGAAGCCCTCGGAACACCAGCAGGCACTGGTGAAAAGTCTTGGGGAACGGGCGGAGGCCGTAAGGAAAGGGAAGGTGGATCCTGCGCGGGACAACCTTTTAAAGATCACCAACGACGGGCGGAAGCTGGCCCTGGATCAACGCCTGTTAAACGCTGCCCTGCCGGACGACGCCGGGAGCAAGACGGCTGTTTGCGCCGAAAAAAGCTACCAGATCTGGCGAGAAACCAGCGGGAAGCGGTCCGCCCAGCTGATTTTTGCGGATCTTAGCACACCGAAAGGGGACGGAAGCTTTAACGTATATGACGACTTGAAAAAGAAGCTGCTGGGAAAAGGGGTGCCCGAAGAAGAGATCGCTTTTATCCACACGGCGGATACGGAAGATAAGAAAACGGAGCTGTTTCGCAAAGTAAGACGCGGACAGGTCCGTTTTTTACTGGGTTCCACGATGAAGATGGGGGCCGGGAGCAATGTGCAGGACAAACTCATCGCCCTGCACCATCTGGATGTGGGCTGGAAACCCTCGGACCTATCACAGCGGGAAGGCCGGATCATCCGCCAGGGAAATGAAAACGAGACGGTCCGGATTTATCGCTATGTGACGGAAGGGACGTTTGACGCGTTTATGTGGGAGCTGATGGAAGGGAAGCAAAAATTTATCAGCCAGATTATGACCAGCAAAGCCCCGGTGCGCGCCTGCCAGGATGTGGACGAGACGGCGCTGTCCTTTGCGGAGGTCAAGGCCCTGGCCACGGGCAATCCCTACATAAAGGAAAAGATGTTGCTGGATGTGGAGGTATCCAAGCTAAAGCTTTTAAAGGCCAGCCACGACAGCAACCGGTACCGGCTGGAGGACGGCATTGCCAAATGGCCGGGTCAGATCGAAGCGCTGACAAAAAGGCTGCAGGCCCTGGAGGCGGACGCGGCCCATTATGGGAAAGACCGGGAAGCATTTTTGATGGAGATCGGCGGCCGGCAATATATCGAAAAGAAAGCGGCCGGCGCAGCGCTCCTTATGGCTTGTCAGGATATGGGCGCGGCGGATCGGACAAAGGATGTGGGAAGCTACCAGGGCTTTTTGATGCAGCTTACCTTCGACGCTTTCCAAAAAACTTTCCGCATGTCCCTAAAGCGCGGCGCCACGGCGTCCGTAGGGCTTGGGACCGACCCTGTCGGCAATATCACCCGGATCAGCCATCTGCTGGAAGGGCTGCCGGAGCGGGTCAAGGAGACCCGGCGGGAGCTGGAGGAGCTGCGCGGCCGGCTGGAGGCGGCAAAGGAGGAGGTGAAAAAGCCTTTTCCGAAGGAAGAAGAACTGCAGCAGATGCAGGAGCGGCTCTCTACGCTCAACGCCCTTTTACATATGGACGTCGAACGGGAGATCCGACCGGAAGGGCCGGAACTTTTGGCGTTGCCAGAGAACAAACAGGGGAGGAGGCGGCTAAAGAAATGCCTGTAAAAATAGTTGCGTGAAAAGATGGACAAGGATCCGGGTGGATCTTATAGGAATCGAAAGGAGGATTTGATGGAACAGAAACGATCAAGAGGCAGACGTGTCCTAGCCGGGCTGCTTGCCCTGGCCATTCTGGCCGGGAGCGCCCTGCCGTCTCAGGCGGCGGGCGGGGGGCCGTCCTTTGGCACGATCAAGGAAAACGACATGGTGCCGGACGCCTATTGCTGGACCATGCATTATCGCAAAGGGGCCACCGAAGCGGAGCCCTTTGGAAATATTTCCCAGGAAGCCTGGAAGCAGTATATGAATAACGGGCAGCTTGCCCACGCCAAGCATCAGGCGGTGGCCCTTGTGGAAGAAAATACGCCGGGGCAATATGGCTGCTGGTACCGCAACGTCGGCCAGTATAAGGGAAAAACAGTGGATTTTAAAGTGACGGTCACCGGGATCCGCGGCGCAAAGGAGCGCTACGACATGACCAGGGTCCTGGCGCTGTATAAAGGGCAGACGCCAACCAGCAGCTGGAAAAACAACCTGGTAAAGCCCTGCATTACCTTCTGGACAAACCGCATCGGCGTTTTCCTGGTGGCGGTGGAAAACGCCGACCTGCGGTTTGAATACTATGACCATGCGACCGGAAGGCTGCTGGAAGGGATAAAAGGGCACGGGACTTTTGCCGATCTGGACGGCCAACAGCAGGTAGGCTTTGGGAATGATTCCCATATCAATCACGTCTATCGCCTGGCCGGCAGCCACAACATTTCGTATAGAACAGAGGATGGAAAAACCATCGCCTTATCTGCGGACGGCTCCACTTCTTCTTCGGATAAGGAAGGCTGGCTGTCCTGGGTTTTTGAAAGCAATACATTACAATTCACCTTCGGCTATCCGCGGGTGATCGGGGGCTGGGACGCCGCGGATGCGGATACCTTGGATACAAAATATAACGGCGATAAAGCCGCCTATATAGCGGGCCTAAAAAGGGCCTATACCAGCGGGGACGGCACCTGCTACGCCGAAGATTATAACGGGACGCCCCGCTACTTTGAGTATGCATTTTTTGAATTTACCTCGTATATGCTGGGAAAATTCGAGCCATCTAAACAGCATAACAAGATGGTAGGCGATGTGGGAGACGCGATGGATACGCTTGCAGACGCCCATGAAAAAGAGGACCCCTACAGGATTTATGCCTATGATGAGTTTGAATACCAGACTTCCTACTATGTGATGCCCGTCAAGCTCTCCTCCTTTGAATTCCAGGACACGTTGGCCGATTGCCTGGCCATTAACGGCGCCCATAAGGTGCAGATCACAGACAATTATGGGATGGATGTAACCGACGACTTTATTGTAAAGGTTAGCGGCCAGACGGTCACCTGCACGGCAAAGGAGGGAGCCCTGGCCGACGACGGCTTTACCAATAACCGGACGTATACCCTCCACTTAACCGCGCACCGGAAGGAGGGCGGCGACGTTTCCCCCTGGCTTATAAACGCCGTGGCCAAAGCCCGTCCTGTCGGCTGCCTGGCGTATGAGGAAGCCCTGCAAACGCCTGGGATAACGACGTTCACCATCGATCAGGGAAATCTTTTGCCCGGCCAGGATGGCGGCGGCAACTATATCGTGCGCCTGCCCGGTACGCAAGGAAAGGAATATCTGGCCGTCCCGCCGGGAGAACTCTATGTTCTTGGAAACGGCCGTACCTATGTGGCGGCCCTGCGTCCCGACTGCGCGTACCCGGTCATGGATCGGACGGGAACGCTTTTGGAAAAACGATTGCCGGAGGAGATAAAAAAGCACTGGGAAAAAGCCGATCCGAAGCAGTTTTTAAAAACTGCCTCGAAAACAATAGGCAAAGTACCAAAAGTGGGAAAAAAGCCAATGCTTTAAAGGGGGATGCCTATGGGACAAAAGAAACGGCCGTATGTATTTTTTATCCTGTTACTCCTTCTTATTCTGGCAGCTTCCTATTATATGAGCGGTTTGTTCTGCGACGGGAAGCCGTCTCTTTTGACGCTGGAGGCCGATCTGGTAGAGATCCTTTCCCATCCGTTTCGGAATTACTGGAATGATAAGAGCGCAGTTTGCCTGTGTACCGGCCTTTTGGGCTGGATGTACTTTCTGACCTGGTATTCCTACCATAACCGGGATTTTATGTTCGGGCGGGAGCATGGCTCCGCGAAATGGGAGGACGCCGCGGAGGTCAGCCGCTGCCTGCGGGATCCGGACCCGAAAAAGAACCGGATCGTCAGCAGAAATCTGGAATATTCCATGGACGCGCTGCCCAACAACAATATGCTGGTGATCGGCAGCCCAGGCACCGGGAAAACGGCCTTCCTTGTGACGCCCAACCTGCTGCGGATGCTGGCCTCCTACATTATTTTGGATGTCAAAGGCGACCTTCTATATCAGTATGGTTCCTATCTGAAAGCGCACGGCTACCAGATCCGCGTATTGGATTTGAAAGATAAAAACCGGTCGGATTGTTATAACCCCTTTGCCTACATGCGTTCCGAAGAAGATGTGATCCGGGCGGTAAAAAATATCCAGGAGGCCACCACCCCGCCGGACGCACATAAAGGGGAGCCCTTCTGGGAGGACGGCGCGGCCATGTATATGAAGGCGCTCTTTTGCTACGTACTCTATGAACTGCCGCCCGAGGAACGGAATATGGGGGCCGTTGTCGGGCCGACCAGGGAGGAGATGGAAGTGCTGGACGAGGAGAAAGGCGTCACACGCCTCTCACTTCGAATGGAACGGCTCAAGGAGAGCCCGCAGGGGATCGCGCATCCGGCCTATGTGAATTATAAAAAGCTCAAAGAAGGCGCTTCGGAGACGGTAGCTTCCCTTGTTTTGATTGTCAATACGAAGCTGTAGCTGTTCGAAGTCCCGGAAGTGAAACGAATTTTCGAAAAGGACACCTTGCATCTTCGAGAGCTGGGTATCGGCCGTCATGGGGACGGGCGTACGAAAACGGCCCTGTTTCTTGTTTTGCCGGATGCGGATACCTCCTTCCATTTCATTGCGGCCCTGCTGTACAGCCAGGTTATGGAAACGCTGCTGTACGAGGCAGACCATCGCTTCCATGGGAAGCTGCCGATCCCGGTGGAATTCTGGATGGACGAATATGCAAACGGCGCCCGGCCCTGGCGTTTTGAAAACCTGATTACCACCTTCCGTTCCCGGAATATGGCGGCGGTGCTGTTCGTCCAGAGCATCAGCCAGCTGAAATATATACACAAGGGGGACTCCTGGGGAATCCTGATGGACGCCTGCAGCGCCGTAGTATTTCTGGGCGCCGGGCGCGGTTCGCTGGATTCCCAGGAATATATTTCAAAACTTTTAGGCTCCGGAACCATCGACAAGCGCTCCGAAGGGGAGAGCCGCGGCAAAAACGGGGGCAGTAGCCTGAATTTCGACCGGCTGGGCCGGGAGCTTTTGACGGCGGCGGAGGTGGGCAGCCTGGATCGTGACGCTTGCTTGATTCTGTTGGCTGGATGTGGCCCCGTCCGAGACTGGAAAAATAAGCCCTTTGCCCTGCCTGCTTTTTTGGAGGCCCAGGCCCTGCCCCGCTATGAGCATCCGGTCTATGTAAGGCGGACGTCCCTAGGCGACTTCATTACTTTGCAGCCAGATGGGACGCTCGAGGAGCTTTCCTCTGCCAGCGTGGCTTATTACCGGAAGCGAAAAGAGAAAGGGGAAAATATTCAATTCCTGACGATAGACGAAGATAGATTCCTGCAGATAGATTTCCTAAAAGAAACGGAGATTGATTTAAAAACCCTTTCCGGCTATTTTCTGGAGCATGCCGACGACGTAGTGGAAGCTGAAAAGAAAGCCTTAGTAGAGGAGGAAAAAGACATGTCCGGCAGCATTTTTACTTGCCTGGATCGCTATCGAAAGGTATTATCCGAAAGCCAGATCGACGCGATCCTGTCCTGTCTGGAAGCCGGGCTGTCTCAGGAAATGGTGAAAGGCTGCTTCTTTCTTCCTGCGGAACGGATACAGGAGGAAAAGAGGATTGCTCTGCTGTAAAGGAAGCAGGAAAGAGATGAAATGTGATCGTATTTTTATAGAAGAAAGCATAAGAAAACCGTGTTCGAAAATACAAAATCGGACACGGTTTTTTTCCTGGAATAAACATTTCTACGAAAGGTATTTAACAAAAAAGAATTCTTACCAATTATATAAACTGCCTAAATTTTTGTCAATTCTCTCTGCAAATCTACGATAAATAGGCTATTGGTAAAAGAATATCTTCCTTACACTACCTATATCGGCATCCTTTCTCGATTTCTTAACATGCCAAAAAAGAATTTTAATAAAAAAATATCCAATTGCCGTCAAAATTCTAGTCAGAAGAGAAATGACGTACTGGGATTCGAGTGAAACATTTATAAAAGGAAAAGAAGAGTATCAAAAAGAAAATATTTAAGCGACCTTTCTAATCCAATTACCGTCAAATAGTTGGTCAAAAAATTCGGAAAGCCTAGTAAAACACAGAAGTGACAGGCAAAATTCGTAGAAATGTTTATTCTACGAAACTATGACGGTAGATCCATATGGAAGCCAAAGAACTTTTGTAGAATAAGGAAGCGATTATGCCGCCGAACGCACTGTACAAGACAGCTTATCAGTACAATAAAGAACCTATTGATACGAAAGATATGGAAAGACTGCAGGAAATTGCTAGGGATTGCTGCAAAGTTCGGAATTATGTATACGAGCGGTACGGTGGGATCGGTGGCCTTCCAAAGATTTATCCGGGCTATACCGTGCAGAATGAGATGACCCGCAGCGGCCTGCGGGAGCGATTGGGGCTCCCTTCCGTATATTTTTATCTTTCCATCTTCGACGCACTGGGAGACATTAAAAGCCAGTGGACGCGTACAAAAAAGAGGATTGAAAAAAATATCCAGGCCAATGAAGCCCTGACGCGAAAAGACCGGCATTATCTGCGCTTTGTGATGAAGCAGAGTCGCTGCTTTGAAGCGGTTGTAGCCGGTGAAGAAGCAGAGCTTTCCGGGGAATGGGCAAAGACATATCAGTCGTTGTGTGAAGCTGTGGATACACACAGGCTAAACCAGTATTTGCGCCGGCAAGTACGCAGGCATCTGGTAAAGCCGTATACCGCTGCGGCAGACGGTTTTTCTTCTTCGCCGAAGGCATACCGCTACGCGGATCACGGCATTTATCTTTCTATGAAAGAAAGCCGAAAGAGGTTGTTCGTCCCGTTGACGGATAATAACCGCTACGCAAGACAGATTTATATCCGCCTCTATCCGAAAGAAGGGAGCCTGACGATCAACGTGCCAATAGAAGTGCGGCAGAAGCATCCGCTAGGCTATCAAGGGGAAATCGGGCTGGCAATGGGCATGCGCTGTATGTTTGTAACAAACCGTGGGGCCGCTTATGGAGAACAGTATCTGGAATACCAGTCGGCCCTGACGGACTACGTGCGGGAAAGGCTCCCGGGCCACCGCAGGAACGCGAAAAACAACCCAGGGATGAAGAAGTATAACGCGGGGAAGGCGCGGCTGGAGGCGGCCTTGCATGCGTATATCAACGCGGAGATTAACCGGATGCTGGAAACGGAAAAGCCGGGGGTTTTGTACTATCCGAAGTTGCCAGCAGCAGCAAAAGCCGGCAAAAATAAAAAGATCAACGCGACCGTGCATATGTGGCAGCGGGGGTATATCAAAAGTCGCCTGGCCCAGAAATGCCAGGAACGTTCCATTCAGCTTGTGGAAGTTTTTGGGAAGGGCATCAGTACAGAATGTAGCTACTGTGGAGCGATGGGCAGTAAAGACGGAGACACGTTCCGTTGTGCGTCCTGCGGACGGGAATTGTTGGAAAGACAGAATACTGCCAGAAATATTTTGAAACGAGGAGCAGAAAAGAAGGTTTAAAAGTTCATTGTGAAAGATTCCATAGATGAATGCGCCAAAGGCAGCATTTGACCAAAACCAGGAATGGAAGTAGGACTATGGAGGATTTCTTTTGATAAAAAACAAGAACGGCATTGGAAGCTGTTTCTTATGGGAAACAGGTATTGGGTATGCCAAGACCTATGGGAACTTCCGGGCGTTTGTCGGGAAGAAGTACCGGGAGCGAAGCAGGCAGGAACGAATAGCGAGCCTGTCGGCATCATCCGAAAGGGTGACAAAATGTGTTTTATTAAAAAATAGAATTAGTTTTTTCAAATGTAGAAGACATAACGGTGGAAAACCGGGCTCGCTGCATGAAGTTTTAATGGTGCAGCGGTCTCCCGAAAGGGGCGACTGACAGGTGGAAAAAGAAAAGGAACGGCTTTTGATCTTGTGGTAGAACCATGGCCGGCAGATGGGGAAGAAAAGTTACAGCCGCCTCGATAAAAAAGTAATAGAGGAGGAAGGAAAAGAAATGGCAGAACAGGAAAAAGCCCCCGAGGGGCAAAAGAAAAAGTCGAAAGGAAAGATCGTGATCATCGTCTTGCTGCTTCTGGTGATCGCCGCATTGGGCGCCGTGATCTTTCTGCTGCTGAATAAGAAGCCCCCGGAAAGGGATATCTCCGAAGGGCTAGTAGTAGATGAGAGCGACATCGACCAGAAAGCGGCGGACGCCCGGTTTACCACAG
>CAOJIB010000085.1 GCA_948436455.1 uncultured Blautia sp. | reverse complement strand
CAGGGAATTTTGGCAGTTTTTCATTATGTTCCCCTGCATACTTCTCCCGCCGGCCAAAAATTCGGCCGTTTCTGCGGCGAAGATCGTTACACCACGAAGGAAAGCGAGCGGATCATCCGTCTGCCCATGTACTATGGCCTGACCGCCGGCGACAGGGAGCGGGTTACCGACTGTATTCACCGTTTTTTCCACCGATAAAGGCGCCCGCGGCGATCGCCTGATTATACGACCTATGAAAAATTTCAAACGTTATTTGCTTCTGCATTTCAATATCCTGTTGTTCTCTTTTACAGGTGTTTTTTCCAAAGCTGCTTCCAGTTGGTATAACCGGGAGGGGCTTTTTAGTCTGCCGCTGTATCTTTTCTTGGGGCTGATGGTGCTTAATTGCATGATTTACGCCCTGGCCTGGCAGAAAACAATCAAATATTTCGATCTCAATATAGCTTACGCCAATAAAAGCGTTTATTTACTCTGGTCGCAGCTATGGGCCGTGGTAATCTTTGGTGAAACCCTTACCTTCCGGAATATCCTGGGACTTTTGATTGTACTGATCGGCGTTCTCGTCGTGCAGTGGGACGACGCCACGCCTGGGAAGGAGGAACAATCATGAATCCGTTTTATCTTTTTTTGATGTTTATCGGCACTTTATTCACCGCCATTTCCCAGGTATTGCTCAAGCAAAGCGCCAGCCGCACCTGGTCGCACCCCATCTTTGAATACCTGAACTGGCGGGTGCTTGTATCCTATGCCGTCTTCTTCGGCGTTCTTTTATTAAATACGTACGCGTATACGCAGGTACCGATGAAATACGGCGCCGTCATCGACACGTTCAGTTACGTATTTGTGATGATCTTTTCCTATTTCCTTCTAAAGGAAAAATTTACCCGCAGGCGTATTCTCGGAAACCTGCTCATTATCACAGGCATTTTTGTTTACACGCTATAAAACCGCAGTCCTTACATACATCTTAGAAAACCGGAGGAGAGACCTTCTATGAGCCTTTATTCGATCGTTGTACCTGTCTATAATTCCGAACACACGTTAGAAGAGCTGTACCGCCGTATCCGGACAGTTTTCGAAGAGACTCTTCAAGAGGATTTTGAAATAATTCTGGTGGACGACAGTTCCCGGGACAATTCCTTCGCGGTCATGGAACAACTCCGGGCAAAAGACCGCCGGGTAAAAATCATCCAGATGGCCCGGAATTTTGGCCAGCATCCGGCTCTTTTGTGCGGTTTTTCCCATGCCAAAGGGGACTTCATCATTACGATGGACGACGACCTGCAGCATCCCCCGGAAGAAATCCCCAAGCTGGTGCATACGATGAACGAGCGGCCGGATGTGGATGTGATCATCGCCAAATACGAAGGCCGAAAGCACAATTTCATCCGGAGACTGGGCACTCGTCTTTCTGTATACGCCACCTCCCGGATGCTGGGAAAGGATCCCAGCCTGGAGATCACCAGCTTCCGGCTGATCCGTCGTTTCATTGTAGAAGCTATTTTGCAGACGAATACCTACCTGCCGCAGATCGGCAATCTACTGGTGCTCACCTCGAATCGGATCATCAACGTGCCTGTGCGCCACGACGCCAGAGCCTACGGAAAAAGCGGCTACTCCTTTTCCCGGCTGGCGCGGGATCTGATCTACGATATTACCGCCCATACCGCTTTCCCGCTGATCGTCGTCCGGGACATCGGGATCTGCAGCTTTCTTTTGAGCATCCTTCTATCCGCCTGGTATCTGATCCGCTATTTCGCCTTCGGCGTCTCGGTGGAAGGCTGGACGACGCTGGTACTGCTGCTTCTGGGCTTTTCCGGGCTGACGCTTTTAAGCCTGGGCATCATCGGCATGTACCTGATGAACATTTTAAATGAAGCAAAAAAAATGCCCCACTACGTCACACGCAGGGAGGATATCGATGACTGAACAGGAACAAACGATGGAAATCGGCGGCTACTTCGGTCTGGAAGCTTTTTCGGGAGAAGAGTACCACCAAAACTGCCTACGGCTGAATCTGGGACGCACAGCTCTTGTCTATCTGGCCCGGCAGATGCGCCTGCATACGCTCTATGTGCCCCGCCTGCTGTGCGATTCCGTCACTGCCATGTGCCGCCGGGAAGGGCTGCGGCTGAAATTTTATACTCTGGACGCCCATCTGACGCCGCAGCAGGAAACGGCTATGCAGCCGGGCGAGGGGCTTCTTCTTGTGAATTATCTGGGACAGCTCACCGACGAAAAAATTCGGACAGCCCAGAAACGCTACGGGACCATCCTCGTCGACCATACCCACAGCTTTTTCCAGAAGCCCCTGCCGCAGATCCCCACCTTTTACTCCTGTCGGAAATTCTTTGGCCTTCCGGACGGCGCGTATCTCTACGCCCCCGCTCCCTGCACCGAAGAATTGCCCAGAGACTACTCAGGCAATCGGATGCGTCATATCCTGGGACGCACAGAAGAGGGCGCTTCCGCCTATTATCAGGAAATGCACCGGGTCGCCGCCTCTTTTTATGAGGAAACGCCCAGAGAAATGTCCCCGCTGACCCAAAATCTGCTGCGCGGCATCCCCTACAGCAAAGCCAAAAAATCCCGAGAGGAAAACGCCCGCCTTCTGGACGAGCTTCTAGGCGGCCGCAATGTCCTGCGCAATCCTGAAAAAGGATCTCTTCCCATCGCTCCTTTTCTCCTGCCCGAGGGGCCGCTGGCTTACCCGCTGTACCATCCCCAGGGCCTTCGGCTGCGGAAAGCTCTGGCGCAGCGAAAAATCTACGTGCCCACCTACTGGACGAACGTCCTTACAGAAAACGGCCCGGACACGACGGAATACCAATGCGCCGCCAACATCCTGCCGCTGCCCTGCGACCAACGCTACACGGCAGAGCATATGAAACTTCTTGCGAAAACAGTTCTCGAATTATGGGAGGAAATATAAATGCACCGGTTATGCATCTTAGGTTCTCTGGATGAATTTACCGCTCTGGTAAAGCTGGCGAAGGCCCGGGGCTTTTGGACGCTGGTCTGCGACGGCTATCCCGACGGCCCCGCCAAAAAGGAGGCGGATCTTGCCTTTGACATCGACGTCCGAAACATCGACGAAATCGCCGTCCTATGCCAAAGAGAGCAGATCGACGGCATCATCACTTCCTTTTCCGATCTCCTTTTTGAATGTATGGTAAAGATCGCCGCCAAGGCCGGACTGCCCTGCTATATGCAGCCGGCCCAGCTGCCCTTTTACCGGGATAAATATTCAATGAAACAGCTGCTGCGTTCCCTGCGGATCGACACGCCCCGGTTCGTCTGCCTGGAACGAGATTTTTCCCCCGCCGCCCTGCAGGATTTCTCTTTTCCCATCGTAGCCAAGCCGCTGGATAAATACGGCTCCCGGGGCCTTTGCGTCCTGCATTCTCCTGGGGAACTGCGCGAAACATTTGACAAGATCTGCGAAACCTCCGACGTAAAAAAAATCCTGGCGGAAGAATATCACCCAGGCTTCGAATTTAATCTAATGGGCTGGGTCCATCGGGGAGAATTCCATGTGCTCAGCCTGGCCGATCGGGAAAAGTCCCCCGTCGGCAGCAGCTATATCCCCATTAGCAGCCGCAACGTCTATCCTTCCCGGCTGATCGACGAGGTGCTCCCGCCAGCCGCGGCAATTCTCCAAAAATACGCCCGAGCTACCCGGCAGCAGGAAGGCCCGCTGTCTATGCAGTTTTTCTGGCGGCCAGGGGAGGCGCCCAGCGTTTGTGAAATCGCCGGCCGCTTTTTCGGCTACGAACACGAACTGGTAGAAATAAGCGGCGGGCCTTCGATGGAAAAGCTGCTGCTGGACGCCGTTTACGACATACCTGCCCTTACAAAAACTCTCCAAACCCTGCAGCCCCATTTCCCAAAAGTGAGCGCCACGCTGTATTTTCATGGCCGGGAGGCGATCATCCAGAACCAGGAAAAAGCCAAAGAATTGCTGCGCCTGCCCGGCGTCCTTGGCGAGGGCACCCGCCTTTTTTACCAGGAAGGGGAAACTGTTACGCAATTTGGGAAAAATCCCTATGTAGCCAGATATTATATCGCCGGCGATTCCAGAGAAGAGGTGGACACCCTGACCCAAAAAATCTTTTCGGAAATCTCTATCACGGGAGCCGACGGCCAGGAGATCCTTTATCCGAATCGGATTCCTGATTACTCCCTTCGCTCTCCCGCAGCGTCTTTACAAAGCTAACAACCACCAACAGCATGATCAGTCCCAGAGGAAACGCCGCGATAATGGCGATCGTCTGCAGATTGCTAAGCGTACTCTCCGAGAAAAGCAGCGCCATTGGCAAGAGCAAAAAAACCGCAGCCCAAAAGGCTCGCAGCCTTTTCCCGGGCTCCTGTCCATTCCGGCACTCTTTCTGGGAATAGCCCGCCACCACCAGCGTAATGGCGTCAAAGGTGCTGGCATAAAAAGCGACCATGGCCGCGATCAGCACTGCAAGGGCCACGCCGGATAAGGGAATCGCTTCAAAAACCTGTAGGATCACCTCTGCCGGCGCCGCGCCGCCCTGGAGCATCCCGGCCAGATCCGCCTGACCGGTTACCTGCAGATGTAAACCAAAGCCCCCAAAAGTAATAAAGGACGTATAAGTTCCAAGGAGCCCGCAGGAAAGACCACCCAGGATCACCTGGCGTACCGTCCTCCCTTCGGAAATCTTGGCGATAAAAAAGGGCGTGGCTACAAACCAGGCGATCCAATAGGCCCAGTAGAAAATGGTCCAATCCTGGGGAAAGCCCGAGCCTCCAGTCCCGGACAGGCGCAGCGGGTCCATCCAAGTGGCCATATGCAGAAAATTCTGAAACACCGTGCCAATCGCCGTAATCCCCGTCTCCAGCATATAGCGGCTCGGTCCGAACATCCAGAAGATCACCAGCAACACCAGAAAGATCAGTACGCAAATCGAAGCCAGATAAGAGATCGCCTTCATCCCCTTCATGACTGCCAGAATAAAAACGGCTCCCACTACGGCCAAAAGAAAGATCGCGGTCAGACGATCCGTCTGCAGCCCGGTAACCCGGCCGAGAGCCCCCGCCAGCAACGGCGTCGCCAGAGAAAAGGTCGTCGCCGTTCCCGCCAGCAGGCCGACAATAGCCAGGACGTCGATCAGCCGCCCCAGCCGCCGATCCGAATGATCGCCTAACAGCGGACGGCAAGCCTCCGACAAGGTCTGACGCTTTCGGTTTTTGACAAACATCATATACGCATAGGCGCAGGCGGGAAGGATGTAGAACGCCCAAGGGATCGGTCCCCAATGAAATAATGGATAGGCGGAAGCCCAGTCCTGCTTCTGCGCCAGCGTCATATTTTCCATGGCAAAAGGCGTGGCATTGTAGTAATACGCCCATTCAATCAGGGACCAGTACAGGATATCCGCCGCCATAGTCGAGGTAAAAATCATCGCTCCCCAGCTCGTATTCTTGTACCGCGGCTTTTTCGTATTCCCCAGCACGATCTCCCCATACCGGGAAAAGGCTACCCAAAGAGCCGTACAGATCATTCCCAAACCCAGAAGCAGATAAAAAAAGCCCAGATCGTTAACAAAAATCCCCCGCAGCCTTTCCACTACCGCTTTCGCATGCGCTGGAAAGCAGACCAGAATCGCCGACAAAAGGCCAATCACAGCCAACGGTACCAGCGTAACGCCCCAATCAACAGTTTCCGCTGCTTTTCTCGTTTCTCTTTCCTTCATAATCCCTTCGATACTCCTCTTTCATTTTTTCTGCACGCGCTAACCGATCCCGTCCGTAAGAGCCGAAATTTTCCCCCTTCTTTTCCTTCAGACTGGTCCAAAGACTCCAGAGAATATCCTGACACATTTTGTAGATGAGAAGCTTTTCCCGATCCGCCGCAGAAATTTCCCCTTGGAAATAGCATTCCAGAAACAATCGCTCCGCCTGCGGGGTAAATTCGCACTCCAGCAAATGAGCGGCCAAATCCCACATCGGATCATTTTTTCCAGAATATTCCCAATCGATTAAATACATCCGCCCCTTATGATCCCGAATGAAATTCTCCGGCACCAGATCGTTATGACAAGGCAGCAGATTTTCTCCCAATTCTTCCAGCCTTTCCAAAAGCCGGTAGAAAAACGCATCCATTTCCCAGAAACCCGGATAGAATTCCACCCGAGCCACCTGGGCCTCTCTTTTGTACTTCTCATATTCCCTACGGACGGAAAATACATTTTCCATAGGCGCCTGTGAATCATGCAGCCGCCGCAAAAGCGCAGTCGTCTTTCGGATATTTTCCTCCCACTGCGCCGTCTGCTTCGTCAGCGTCTGCGCGCCGGCGATATACGGCGTGATCTTGACGCCTCGCTTCCGGTCAAAGTACAGGATGGGGACATTGATGCCCAACGCCTCTCCCGTCCGGCTGTTCGCCTCTTCAATTTCCCGATCAATCATCAGAGAGGTCGCCGCTCCCGGCACTCGAAGTACATAGGCGCCCACGGCGGTTTTAACGTAAAAATTTGTATTCGTCATACCGCCGCATACATGAAAATCCAGAATTTCCCCGTACGCTTTTCCCATGCAGGCGGTAAAAAGCTCTCGGGCCTGGTTCTCCTTATACAAGCGGTTCCGTTTCTGAATCACGGGATACATCCGATCCCGGGCCCTCTGATAATGCTCGGCGCTATCCACCGCCATCCATTGCAAATCATCCTCGCATACGGCCGGAATCTTATAGAGCCGTCCAATATTTTCCAGCACATATTCATAATTGAGCAGCGGATTTTCCTGCTCCCTGTCATATTCCAGCATGCGGGCGAAAAGATTTCTGGAAATCTTACACAAGCCCACCAGCTCGCCGTCTACCCGATTCATCTGTCGAATATCCCTGGAAATTCGCAGCAAATTCCCTTCCTCATCCAGCTCCGCATAAATTTCCCGCCGGGAACCGCCGGGACTGGTCAGCAACACAACGTTGGCAAAAACCGCCTGCAAAACTCTGGCAATACCCGCCCGTTCCAGAAGCTGGTTGGCCTCTGCCACCAGAAAATCCCCGGTCACCTCTTCTGCGGCCGCCCGCAAAGAAGCCATCGTACCACTCCAAAGATAACGGGGATTCTCTACCAGCGTTATCTTTCGGCCCCGAAAATATTCCCGGAATATCTCGCTTCGAAAGCCTGTCACCACGATAATCTTCTGAATCCCCAGCTCCTGCAGATCCCGGATCAAATATTCCAGCAGCGGCACCCCTTCCAGAGGGAGCATTGCCGTCGGCAGGGAAAACGCAGGATTCTCCTCCGCCGCCAAAAGCACCGCTTCTTTGACACAGCCGGCGCTCTCTTTGGCGCAAAGCTTTTCCCTCTGACGCTTTTTCCAGGCTTCTTCCAGAGATTCTTCTCCCCTCTGGGATAGAGCGTATCGCTTTTGCGACTTCTCCAATAATCCTTCCTGGCACAACTTTTTCAAAAGGCCGTTGACCAGGCCCACGGAAATTCCCGTATTTTCCGCCAAAATCCGCTGGTTTTCAAATCCCCGGCTCTGTATTTCGTATAAAATCCGCAATTCCTTTTCCATAAAATTCTTCCTGCTTTGCTTTTTGTTCATTTTTTGAACATTTACATCATACGACACTCCCGCAAGAAAGTCAAGCTGCAAATGTGCAAGGCCACCGTGCTGCACACATATCGACCATTCTTTACACGTCGAAAAATATACGCAAAAAGCCGCGCATCACTGCTTTCACACAGCAATGCACGGCTCCGTTGCCATTATACTATACAATTTTTATCGTCTAACAAATTCTCTCTGTATAAAACCACTATATTCTAAATAGAAGGATCAGTGGGATCGTAATTGACATTCGGTCCGACCTTCGGCACATTATTGGGCTTATAGAAGATATTCGATCCCCGGTCTACAATCCGCACCCGGTTTCCGCCGCTTCCCCAGTGATCCCAGATCCATTTCGCATCCCGAACACACATACGAATACAGCCATGAGAAGCCGGAGAACACAGACGGTTATATTCCACCGGACTTAACGCATAAGGATTCGGCGCGCTTCCCGCCACGGAATGGAAGAAAATTCCGCCCTGGCCGGCGCCGTCCACATGGGTGGCATACTGGCCGTAAGACGGCCCCATCAAAAGCTGCCATCTGCCCGCCCGGCTCATACCATAGGTCTGACCCGGCGCCGAGGTCGGCGTAGGCGTACCCGGCAACCCTACCGAACATACAAAAGCAATCACCGGCACGGTGAAATTCCCGCTTTCGTCTTTGCCCAGCACAGTAATCGTACAGGTGGTGCGATTTACATCATAAAGATATGGTCCGCCGGTAAACCCAGGCATAGAGCTAAGATCTGTCTGCATATCCCCATTACTCTTGAAATAGTACTTATAACCGCCGATCCAGTTCCAGCCGGTCACCCAGCCGCCTGCCTGGCCCCATTTCAGATACCGCCATTTTCCATTATATTCCACCCAGCCCGCCTTTCGGAACAAGCCGTTATTATCTAGATATCCCCGGACGCCGCTGGGATTTTTCGTCCATTTATCTGTCACAAGCTGGTACTTGGAATTCAGGTAATACTGCTTCGTCCCAAGAGCGATCCAGCCTTTCTGCATACGTCCGTTGCCGTTTGCATAATACCAGGCGCCTTTGTATTTCAGCCAGCTGCTTGTCAGCATATAGCCGTTGCGGGTATTTCCCTTGCTTCCTTTAAAATAGTAGAGATACCCTTTGATCTCCCGCAGCCCGGTAAGCATGGTGCCGTTTTCGTTCACATAATACTTCTTCCCGCTCAGGCTCAGAAATCTGTTCTTGTACATATTTCCGTTGGAGGAAAAATAGAACCAGTAATTGCCGATCTTCTGCCAGCCTGTTTTCTTCACATATACGCCGTTCGCACCGAAATAATAACGGTTATTATTGTATTTGACCCATTTGCTAATCACACAGGCACCGTTCGCGCCCACATAATATTTCTTTCCATTATAGGTGACGACTTTATTGCACACTCGCAGACCGTCGCTGCCAAAATAATAGTATTTCCCATTCGTGTGCTTTTTCAATACCTTAGTCATCGGCACGCCTTCAGCATCCAGGCAGTACCAGCCCTTGGTAGAGCCGCTGGAAATATACTGAATGCCGGTACGAGTCTCTATCGAGCCATCTTCATTGACATAGACCCACTTCTCGCCGTCCTTCACCCAGCCCTTCGCCTCGTTTAACAAGGCTTCCTGGCCCATAGGCACCGTATTTGGATGGAAATAACGATTCTGGCCGTCTACGGAAATGATGCCAGTCTGAATCTGACCATCCTCGCTTAAATAATAATGCTCGCCGTTAATCTCGCAATACCCCGCCCGGCTTTCTCTTACGCCGTCCAGACCGAAGTAAAGCCACCGGGTACCGTTCTCTGTCAATACCCACTGGTCGGAAACTGCCATGCCCACATTGGAAGTATCCGGACCTGCGCCGCCAGAGACCGCCACGCCGCTATCGTCCACCGCTTCCGCCTGTGTGATAAAATAATATTCCTTCTCTCCTACCGTCTGAAGGCCCTCCAGTAGATAGCCTTCCTCGTCAAAGGCATACATGGATATTTTCCCGGAAGCATTCCGTATCTTCACCAGTCCGTCCATTGCGGTAAAATATCTGCTGTAGTGATCCTTAGCAGACAGCCAGTAGAGGCGGTACGGTACCTTACCCGCAGCAGGAGTTTCTACCGCTGCCCAGAGCACCTCCGCGTCCTTCTGATAGGTTTCCTTTGCGATATCCGGCGCGGCGCTCTTTGCGCCGTTCGGGCCGTAGTACGCCCATTCCGTTCCCAAGACCCAATAATCCTTTTGCATCCGGCCGGTCTTAGGAGAAGCTTCTCCTTCCTCCTCGCTTTCGGATACCTTGGGCTGGAAATAATATTCCACACCGTCCACAATCACTGCGCCGGTACGAATCCAGCCGCCCTCGTCAAACGCATATGTATATGTTTCTCCGTCGGGCACCTGTACCTGCACCAGGCCGTCTTCCTCGCCATAAATCTCCTGCGTAGCCACGCCGTTTTCTGCTCTATATAAATGCTTATGTAAAGTATAGGCTGAAACGTCCACATCCTCTGGCGCGTCGTCCCAAACCATATCCACGCCCAGAACGCCTATGGACGGCTTCTTTGTCGGAGTCTCCTCCTCGGTCGCCGTTTCCGCCGAAAAGTCCTCTGTAGCCGCCTCCGTCTCCTCCTGCAGCTCCGCAAAAGCCTCCTGCGGCTGCACCTCTTCAAAAGCCGCGGCGCTTACGCCCGACATAGAAGCGGAACACACGCATAACGCGGTCAGCAGTGCCGTTACTCTCATTCTTCGCTTTTTCACCTTTTATCCTCCTGTCATAGTATTGCTCCAGGTTTAACAGATACGCATAAGAAAATCTCTATCCGTACCATTATAGAATATCTTTATTATACATCAATTTCTGGATAATGTATACAAAAAAATTTTCCTTTTTTTGGCTCTTATTTATGCAGGTTAGACAAATTTTGCAAAGCAGCCCCTCTGAAAGTAAGACGATGGAATCGCCAAAAGGCGCCTATTCCTCCTGATGCTGAAAAAAGATGGTTGTTTCCAGCCATCTTTTTTGCAAAGCATAAGAGCGTCGTTTTCTCGACAACCCCTTCGATCATTTCCTTTTATTCCGGCATCCGGATCTGCAGCTCATAAATGGTATCCTCCAGACTTAAGAGATATAAAGATACCTCCTCTAGCAGCATAATGTCCGGATGAATTTCCAGCTTCTTGATCCGATCCA
>CAOJIB010000084.1 GCA_948436455.1 uncultured Blautia sp. | reverse complement strand
CCTTTAGACGCACGTCTTCCTTTAGAAGATTTTCCCCCATATACCAGCCGACGGCGCCAAGGCCCACCAGCATCACGGATTTTCCGTCCAGGGATTCTGTTCCCTCGATAAATTTCACCGCCTGCTTCATCGTTACGTATACGCCGTAAGCCGTGGGCTTGCCGGTTTCGCCTAAGGGGGACTTAGGCCCGCTGGTATAATTCATGGAAAAGTGTTCGTTCTCCACGTCGGCCATTTCCGTGGGGAAATTCATATCCGGGCCGGTCATCGTCCGGGCGCTGTCGATGCAAAAGCCCAAAAAGCCCATGATTTCCATATTTTCTAGATCCAGCGGTTCCATGGTCACGGTCTGCTTACAGCCGCCGAAATCCAGATGGCCGGCGACGTTTTTAAAGCTCATGCCCCGGCCTAAATTCAGGCCGTCGATGATGACTTCCTTTTCTTCTTCCTCGGGGCTGTGTCTGCGGATGCCCCCGGCCAGCGTGGCCTGCAGCCTGTTGTTGACGCCCAGCTTCCGGCTGTGCTGGTGGCTCATAAACGTGATGTTCCACTTATCATTATAATAGAGCTCAATGCCAAAGTGGCGGCCCTGGCGGATCAGCTCCAGGATTTCTTCCAGATAGTCTTCCAGCTCGTAACGGCGGTACAGCGCGCGCACTTCCTTCGTATTCAGATGCTGTACGTCCTCTGTCAGGATGCTTTCCACGTAGAAATCCTTATTATATCTGGAAAAATCCAGATCCTGCTCCCATTGCTTCTGAATCTCCATAAAGAAGCTGCCGGTTTTCCAGTTATGTCGGATCTTTAACGTGGTGTAGCCTTCTGCCTTTAACGGGGTGATCAAACTTTTCATAGTGTTCTCCTTTCTTATAGATAGAATACAGAATATCAATGCACTACATGTCGTGCATCATGCATACTTTATGGTTCGACTATACATCCTTCGAGCAAATATGTCAATACATTTTTTGATTTTTTGCATTTTTTATATATTTTGCATAGTTGACGGTGCATGGGCTTTCGAATAAACTAGAGTATAGTTGTGTAGTCTGCTGTAAATGATGCGGTAGAAGCAAGAAAACTTTGATGGAGGATGGACGAGTATGGCAGTGGTGAAGAGCACGATCAAAGAACAGGTTTATATAGAAATGAAAAACAGGATATTAGCGAAGGAATATGCGCCCGGAAGCCTTCTGAATATTGTGCATTTATCCAGGGAATTCGAAGTGAGTAATTCTCCGATCCGAGAAGCGTTGGCCATGCTGGAAAAGGAGGGGCTGGTGATTTTTACCGCCAATTCCAAATATCGGGTGGTGATTCTGGATGAAGAGCATCTGCAGGAGTTGAACGCGGCGATCGTCACGCTTTTGATTGGCGCTGTCCGCCTTTGCATCCGGGAAAATAAAATCGCGCCGCTGGTGGAAAAGCTGTCGCAGATTTTAGCAAGACAGATGCAATTGGAGGGAAATCCCAGCCAGGAGGACAAGTATTGGCTGGCCATCGGCTTTGACCGGGTGATTGTGGATATGACGGAAAATGAAATGCTGATCCAGGCCTTTGACAACTGGTGCAATCTTCTGTACCTGTCCACGTCCCTGATCGATAATTCCGGGAAAAGCATTCAGGAGCATAAGGAAATCCTCGCGGCGATCCGCGGGGAAAGCTTGGAGGCTGTGATTCAGTCGTTGGAGAAACATTACGATAAGCATATGTAACCGTGTGGAAAAGGCGTGTAACTTTGGAAAATCTATAGCTCCGGCGCGACGTAGGCTCCGGAGCTATATGCTGCAAAAGCATCTTTTAGTTTTTAGGATCTGGAAAAAAGCATCTTGCGATTAGTCTTCGTCTTCGAAATAGTCGTCAAAATCATCGTCGAAATCATCTTCAAAATCTTCTAGATAATTTGGAGCTAAGAAGCGGTAAACGGCAAAAGCGATCCCCGCTACCGCCGCAACGGCGCCGATGATAGCCAGAACCCACAGCAAAGTATTTTTCTGCTTTTCTTCTTCTTTTTTATTTAAGGCTGCCAGTAATTCTTCTACTCTGTTCATGATAGCACACCATCCTTTCTTAATTAGGGAGTTCCTTTTCATCCCCTGATGCTTCGTATTATACCACTATATGCAATATTTTACCATAACTTCTGTGAATTTTATTGAAACTGGAGGGACGGAAACATACGGTTGTCGGTAAATATAGAGCAATTTAGGAAAAAATAGGTGGATATTTTTTCATGGGAATGGTAGAATGAAAAAGGTAATTCCTGTAAGTATGCAAAAAAGAATTGGAGGATACGATCCATGCCTAGAAGAAAAAAAGAAATTTTCACACCTGCCCAAGAGCTTCAGACAGTGGAAGCGGAGATTGCCAGCTGCAAAAGCAAGATCAAAGAGCTGGAGCAAAAGAAAAAAGAGCTTTTAAAGAAAATTGCTGAAGAAGAAAAAGACGCGCTATACGACGCCGCCATGCGTTCCGGCCGAGGGCTGCAAGAATGCATAGAGCTTTTAAACGCTCAAGCGGAGGATGAATAATTGCCGCTTTGGTAAAATTATAGCCGCGTTATAAATTTTAGTCATAAGCAGGCAAAAGTTGATTTGCTTGTGCAAGGGCTGCGGGTCCCTACGAATCAGGCTTTTTGCAAGGGCCAGAATTCATTTCCAGTTGTTTGATTCCATTTCAAGCGCTTAGCTGGAAGTTACTTTGTCTACAGTCGAACGCCGAAAATCTCAAAAAGGTTTCCGGCGTTTTTTCTGCGAAAAAATTTATAGGATTTATATTGTTTTTTGGTTGCTCTTTCGAGTTTTGGCGGCGGATGTCTTGTGATTGCGGGTAATCTTGTGCTATAATGGCCTCATGATTTTGACAGGAGGAAATGATCGTGGCAGAAATAGAACAAAGCAGAATCCGGAATTTCTGTATCATCGCGCATATTGACCATGGGAAATCGACCTTGGCGGACCGTATGATTGAGATGACGGGGCTTTTAACAGACAGGGAGATGCAGGCTCAGGTGCTGGACAATATGGAGCTGGAGAGGGAGCGGGGCATTACGATTAAGTCCCAGGCAGTGCGCACTGTTTATAAGGCCAGAGACGGCAAGGAATATATTTTCAACCTGATCGATACCCCTGGACATGTGGACTTTACTTATGAGGTATCCCGGAGCCTGGCAGCCTGCGACGGGGCGATCCTGGTGGTGGACGCCGCCCAGGGCATCGAGGCCCAGACGCTGGCGAACGTATATCTGGCATTGGATCACGACTTGGACGTGCTTCCGGTTATTAATAAAATCGACCTTCCCAGCGCCCAGCCGGATCGCGTGATCAGCGAGATTGAGGACGTAATCGGCATCGAAGCTGCGTCCGCGCCGCAGATTTCGGCAAAGACGGGTGTGAATGTGAGGGAAGTGCTGGAGCAGATCGTAGAAAAGATTCCGGCGCCGCAGGGGGATGCGTCCGCGCCGTTAAAGGCGTTAATTTTTGATTCTCTGTACGATTCGTATAAAGGGGTGATCGTTTTTTTTCGGGTGATGGACGGCACGGTAAAAAGGGGAACGCCGGTAAAAATGATGGCCACCGGCGCGACTTTTGAAGTGGTGGAAGTAGGTTATTTCGGTGCGGGCCAGTTTATTCCCTGCGAGGAGCTTTCCGCGGGCATGGTAGGGTACTTAACGGCCAGCATCAAGAATGTCGGGGACACTCGCGTAGGCGATACGATTACGAATCGGGACAATCCCTGTGCCCAGGCGCTGCCCGGCTATAAAAAGGTCAATCCCATGGTATACTGCGGTATGTATCCGGCGGACGGCGCCCGGTATCCGGATCTGCGGGACGCGCTGGAAAAGCTGCAGCTCAACGACGCCTCTCTTTTTTACGAGCCGGAGACGTCGGTAGCGCTGGGGTTTGGCTTTCGGTGCGGCTTTTTAGGGCTTTTGCATTTGGAGATCATTCAGGAGCGGCTGGAGCGGGAGTACCATTTGGATCTTGTGACTACCGCGCCCAGCGTGGTATATAAAGTCTACAAGACCAATGGAGAAATGGTGACGTTGACAAATCCCTCGAATTTGCCCGATCCCTCCGAGATCGATTATATGGAGGAGCCGATGGTAGCGGCGGAGATTATGGTGACGACGGAATTCATCGGCTCGATTATGGAGCTTTGCCAAGAGCGGCGGGGTCAGTATGAAAGCATTGAGTATATGGAAGAAACCCGCGCGATGCTCAAGTACAAGCTGCCATTGAACGAGATCATCTATGACTTTTTTGACGCGCTGAAATCCCGCTCCAGAGGATATGCGTCCCTGGATTACGATCTGTGCGGTTATGAGCGCAGCGAACTGGTCAAGCTGGATATTCTAGTCAATAAGGAAAGCGTGGATGCGCTGTCCTTCATTGTCCATGCCGGCACCGCTTACGAGCGAGGACGAAAAATGTGCGAAAAATTAAAAGAAGAAATCCCCCGCCAGCTTTTTGAGGTGCCAATCCAGGCTGCGATCGGCAGCAAGATCATCGCCCGGGAAACGGTTAAGGCTCTGCGCAAGGACGTGCTGGCCAAGTGCTACGGCGGCGATATTACTCGAAAGAAAAAGCTGTTGGAAAAGCAGAAAGAAGGAAAGAAACGGATGCGCCAGGTGGGCAATGTGGAGATCCCGCAGAAGGCGTTTATGAGCGTGTTAAAGCTGGATGATAAATAATGGAAAACCCTGTTGACAACCCTTTGAACGGATAGTATGATTAAAGAGTGCATGCAAGGGATCCCAAAGCCATGCATAGAGAAAATTACATGTACAGAGGTTCCGTATAACGGATGAAAAGAAAAGGAAGTGCAAAGCTTCCACGGTCACGCCGCTGTGTGGGAAGAATCGCATTTTATAAGCCACTGGGAAACCGGGAAGGCAAAATGCGGTGAAAAAGCCCGAGTCAGAAGAACTGCCCTGTACAGATGATTACACATGGTTACGAACGATGGCCAGGTGTAGAGGGGAAACTGCACTTTTTTGCGTCTGTCCTTTGGCCTGTCCGTATTTCCGGACAGGTTTTTCTTTTTTGATGCAAAGATATGGTCATAGGCGCGGCGGCCGGGACAAGCCGCCGAAGGATGAAAGGAGAGAAACAATGAAAAAAAGAAGAAAACAGTTTCTTATGCTGTCCACAGCTTTTGTGCTGACCTTTGGGGTATCTGTGACGGCAAACGCGATGCACATTATGGAAGGTGCGCTGCCGGCGAGCTTTTGTATTGCCTGGGGTGTAGTCTGTCTTCCGTTTTTGTGGGCGGGCTTCGGCTCCATTAAAAGATCTTTAAGCGCTAATCGCAGGGCTTTGCCGCTTTTGGCTATGGCCGGCGCTTTTGTCTTTGTGATCTCGTCCCTAAAGATTCCTTCGGTTACCGGGAGTTGTTCCCATATGACGGGAACCGGCCTGGGAGCGATCCTGTTTGGCCCGACGGCGGTAAGCGTTCTCGGTCTGATCGTTCTTGTATTCCAGGCGATCCTGCTGGCCCACGGCGGGCTTACGACGTTGGGGGCCAATACCTTTTCCATGGCGATCGCCGGGCCGCTGGTCTCCTATGGGATTTATAAATTGTGCGGCAGGGGAAACGTCAACCGGAAGGCGGCGGTCTTTTTAGCGGCATCTGTTGGAGACTTATTTACATATTGCGTAACGGCGCTGCAGCTTGCTATTGCCCATCATGCGGATGCCAGCATCCCTGCGGCTGCTGGGAAATTCTTGTTAATCTTTGCGCCGACCCAGGTGCCGCTGGCGGTGATTGAAGGCATTTTGACGGTCCTGGTAATTACGGCACTGGAAACCTACGCAAAGCCGGAAATGCGGGCGATTGGTTATTTAAAGGAGGCGCGCTGATATGAAAAAGAATACGATCATACTTTTACTGGCTGTTGTAATATTATTGGCTCTGGTGCCGCTGTTCCTTTTCAAGGATGCGGAATTCGGTGGCTCGGATGACGCGGGCAACGATGTAATCGCGGAGGTGGACGCCGGCTACGAATCCTGGGCGACGCCTGTGTTGGAGATGTTTTTGGGCCGGGAGCTTCCCGGCGAAGTGGAAAGTCTGTTTTTCTGCGTGCAGACAGGCATTGGCGTGGGTGTTTTAGCCTTCTTCATGGGGCGTTTTGTAGAACGCCGGAAGCTGGGGCAGGGAGAGTGAGACGCTGCTTATGCTGACCATTGACACGCTTTGTTATCAGTCGAAGCTGCGCTATGTCAATGCCGGGGAAAAGTTTGCCTTTTCCATACTGACGCTGCTGGCCTGCGTGGTCGGCCGTTCGGCAACGGCGTCCTGCGTGGTTCTTCTTGTGACCGGGATCCTGACGGTGTATAAGGGGGGGATTCCGGCGACCCGTTATTTGCAGTATATGGCGGCGCCTTTAAGTTTTCTGATTCTTGGCACGCTGGCAATTGTGTTGCATATTTCCAAAACGCCGTTGGATCTGTTCGCGGTGCCGGTGGGAAGTTTTTATCTCACCGGTAGCCGGGCGTCCATGGGCTATGCGCTGCAGCTTGTTCTGACAGCTTTTGCAGCAGTTTCCTGTCTGTATTTTCTGTCCTTTAGCACGCCGATTACGGATATTTTGAATGTGCTGCGGCGGCTGCATTGTCCCCGACTGTTGTTGGAACTGATGCTTCTTATCTACCGGTATATTTTTGTATTGTTGGAAATCGCTTCGGCTATCCATATTTCCCAGTGCTCCCGGCTGGGCAACCGGGATTATAAAACTGCGCTGAAATCCTTTGGCGCCTTGATTTCGGCTCTCTTTATCCGGGCGATGAAAAAATCCGGCGCGCTATACGACGCGATGGAATCCCGTTGCTACGACGGGACGATCCGGGTATTGGATGAAAATTATCCGCCTAAGGCGATGGAAATTTTCTGGATCGTGCTCTTTGAAGGGCTTTTATTTCTCTTCATTTTTTTAAGAAAGCTTGGTACGTTATGAAAGACATTATTTTAAAAGCCGAAGATTTGTATTTTTCCTATGACGACGGGAAGACCCATTCTTTAAACGGTCTTTCCCTGGAAATTGAGCGGGGGAAAAAAGTCGCCTTTATGGGGGCTAACGGCTCTGGAAAATCGACGTTTTTTCTTTGTTGTAACGGCATCCACCGGCCGGATAAGGGCGAATTGTATATTGATGGCCAGCCCTACGATTACTCCAGAAAAGGACTTTTAGAGCTTCGTCAGAAGGTGGGGATTGTCTTTCAGGATCCGGACAATCAGCTCTTTTCCGCCAGCGTATATCAGGAGATTTCTTTTGGGATCTTGAATCTGGGCGTAGAGGAAGAAACAGCTAAGCAAGAAGTGGAGCAGGTGATTGAAGAATTGGAGATTACGCCTTTTCGCCATAAGCCTACCCACGCTTTAAGCGGCGGGCAGAAGAAGCAGGTTTCCATCGCCGATATTCTTGTGATGCATCCGGAGATTATGATTTTGGACGAGCCAGCCGCCGCGTTGGACCCGAAGCATACCCAGATGGTGAATGGAATTGTAGATCGGCTGACCAGCCAGGGAATCACGGTTTTGATGGCGACACACGACGTGGATTACGCGATGGGATGGGCGGATCAGGTGTTTCTTTTTAAAGATGGGCGCGTGTTGGCCGAGGGAACGCCTGCGCAGGTTTTTTCCAATCAGACAGTCTTGAAGGAAACGAATTTGGCCCAGCCTGCTGTTTTAAAGTTGTATTACAGCCTTTGCCGGAAAGGAATTTTACATACCGATCTAGCCGTTCCCCATACGCTCACAGAGCTGGAGCGGTATATCAGCAAGATACAGGAACCAACATACGGAGGAAAAAATGTGATGAGTTATGAAACGAAAAAAGCAATTCTGGTGGTCAGCTTTGGTACTTCCCACGCCGATACCCGAAAGGTGACGATCGACGCCATCGAGGCAGATCTGGGCAAAGCTTTTCCCGATCATAAGCTCTACCGGGCCTGGACTAGTAAGATGATTTTGGCTAAGTTAAAGAAGCGGGATCAGATTTTCATTCCCAATGTAACGGAAGCGATGGAGCAGATGCGCGCTGACGGTATTACGGATGTGATTGTGCAGCCGACGCATGTGATCAATGGGATAGAAAATGAATTGATGAAGAAGGACGCGCTGGCCTTTGGGAAGGATTTCCAGTCGATTACCTTTGGAACGCCGCTTTTGACATCCGAGGAGGATCACGAAAAGGTGATTGAGGCGGTAGCCGGAGAATTTTCTCATCTGAAAGAGGATGAGGCGCTAGTCCTGATGGGTCATGGCACCACTCACTATTCCAATTCTGTATACGCCGCTCTGGATTATACATTCAAGGATAAGGGATATCCGAATATCTTTCTGGGAACGGTGGAAGCGTATCCGACGATGGAATCGCTTTTGAAGATGGTCAAGGCGTACGATCCCAAGAAGGTGTATCTTGCTCCGTTTATGATTGTGGCCGGGGATCATGCGAAAAACGATATGGCCGGCACGGATCCGGAGTCCTGGATGTGCCGTCTGCAAAAGGAAGGATATCCGACGGAATCCGTCTTGAAAGGCTTGGGAGAATATAAAGGTGTCCGGGAACTATTTATCGAGCATGTCCGGGAAGCGGCCGATATGTAAGAAAAACCTGTTTTAAAAATAAAATGATATTTCTTATGCGCCTCTGGCCGTGGGAACACTGTGTTTTGATACAGCGATTCCTGCGGCCGGAGGTATTTTAATGCCATGATATACAAAAGGGCTGATAGTAACAAACAGGCTGTCTACGGGGAAAACCGTTGCTATTCCACAGTAACGGATTTCGCCAGATTTCTGGGCTTATCCACATCTAGGCCCTTGCCCAGGGAAACATAATAGGCGAAAAGCTGTAACGGGACAATCGCCAGGGAATTGGTAAAAAAGGAATTGGTTTTGGGAATATAGATCACGTAGTCTGCGATCTTTTCAATCTCCTTGTGACCAAAATTCGTGACGGCCATGACAAAGGCGCCACGGCTTTTTACTTCGACGATGTTGCTGATCGTTTTGGCGTAGAGGGCCTCCTGGGTAGCCAGGGCGACAACTAGCGTGCCCTCTTCGATCAGAGAGATCGTGCCGTGTTTTAATTCTCCCGCCGTATAGGCCTCTGAATGCAGATAGGAGATTTCCTTTAATTTCAGAGCGCCCTCCAGAGCGATGGCGTAATCAATGCCGCGGCCGATGAAGAACATATGGTCGGCGGCTAGGTAGCGATTGGCAAAGCGCTGGATCTTCTGTTGCATTCCCAAGAGAACCTCCACCTGTTCCGGAATCTGTTCTAGATCCCGCCGCAGAGTCTGGAATTCCTCCTCTGAAAGAGTGCCTCTTACTTTGCTGAATTTCAAAGCCAGCAGATAGAAAGCGGCCAGCTGGGCGCTGTATGCCTTGGTGGTAGCCACAGAGATTTCCGGGCCGGCCCAGGTGTAGAGAACGTTGTCTGCTTCCCGGGCGATGGAGCTTCCCACCACATTGACAACGGCCAGAATCCGGGAGCCGTGCGCCTTGGCGTCGCGCAGAGCCGCTAGAGAATCGGCGGTTTCGCCGGATTGGCTGATAATGATGGTCAAGGTATTCTCTTCGTAGATCGGATTCCGGTAACGGTATTCCGAAGCCAGGTCTACCTCTACGGGAATCCGGGCCATCCCCTCCAGCACGTAGCGGGCGGTCTGTCCCACGTAGCTGGCGGAGCCGCAGGCGACTATCATAATTCGTTTGATCTGCCGGATTTCCTCGTCGGTCATCCCTAATTCCTGGATGACGATATCGTCGTCTTTCAAGCGTGGGGAAATCGTATCCCGAATCGCCTTGGGCTGTTCAAAAATTTCCTTGAGCATGAAATATTCGTAGCCGCCTTTTTCCGCCGCGTCGATATCCCAGTCGATGGTTGTCGATTCTTTTTCTACAGGCTCTCCGTCAATATTGTAAAAATTCAGCTGATCCTTGGAGAGTCGGACAATCTCTTCGTTTTCGATATAGTAGACCTTCCGGGTGTACTGCAGCATAGCCGGCACGTCGGAAGCGATCAGATTGCCTTCCCGGCTGTGGCCCACCACCAGAGGGCTGTCTTTTCTGGCGGCGTAGATATGCTGAGGATGATCCTTAAAGAGGATACCAAGAGCGTAAGAGCCTTCCACCCGATGCATAACCTGTTCGATGGCCGCTAAGGGATCGTCGGTATAGTAGTGGTCCAGCAGATGAGCCAGCACTTCCGTGTCGGTTTCCGAAAGAAATTCATAGCCTTTATTTTGCAAGTTTTTCTTTAATTTTGCGTAATTTTCAATGATTCCGTTATGTACGACCACGATGGAGCCGCTCTGATTGAAATGTGGATGGGCATTCGTGTCCGAGGGGCAGCCGTGGGTGGCCCAGCGGGTATGGCCGATTCCGGAACAGCCCGGCAGGGTTTCCCCCTGGTGGGTCAGTTCTTCTAATACCTTCAGCCGTCCCATGGACTTGGCCATCTGGATTTCTGTTCCGTCGTAAACGGCGATGCCCGCCGAGTCATAGCCTCTGTATTCCAGGCGGGCAAGGCCCGATAATAAAATGGGAGCCGCCTGCTGCTCACCGATATATCCTACGATTCCGCACATATTTGATACCTCCTTTATCGTCGTTACAGTTTATAAAAAGGGTATAATAAATACTCCGGGATGTCAAGCGATCCCGGAGTATTTCGCTGCTTTGTATATTTCTATTCTTATGCGGCAGTTTTGCGAAAAAGCACCGATCGATATTGTTCCAGCGCCAGCAGAATGATGAGTCCCAGCACGCCGCAGGAGGCGATTTCGCCCACACCCACGGTG